>JBBRCA010000015.1:0-35339 GCA_038205325.1 Terriglobales bacterium
AACAACCTTCCCATCCCCTTCCGCTGCGTGGCGACGGATCTGAACGCGGCGCACAGCGTTATCTTCGCGCGCGGGTCGATTCCCGATGCGGTGCGCGCGTCCGCTTCATTACCCGGAATTTTTCGCCCCTTCACGCTCGACGGACACGACTACGTCGATGGCGCGGTGCTCGCGAACCTCCCCACCCAGGCGCTGCGCGACATGAAGCCCGATGTCGTGCTCGCCGTTAGCCTACCTCTGTTGCCGGTCGCCAAAGGCGAACTCGACTCCATCGTCGGCGTGCTGCAACGCGCGTTCGGCGTGGCGATCGAAGGCAACGAACGCCAGTCTCGCAAGCTTGCCGACCTGGTCCTGGTGCCCAATCTCGACGGCTTCAACGAGAACGACTATCTGAAGACGGACCAGCTTTCCGCGCGCGGATACAACGTCGCCGAAGCCAACAAGCCCGCGCTCATGCAGTACGCCCTCACGCAGCCAGAGTGGGACGAATACATCGCCGAACGCCGCTCCCGCGAGCGTGGTCCCGCAGGCACCATCATGCTGGTCAAAGTGCGGGCGCCCAACCCCGGCGTCGAAGAGGCCGTGCACCGCAAGTTCGATGCTCTGGTCAATCAGCCCTTCGACGAAACAAAAGTCGACTCACTGCTGGCCGACCTGCGCAGCGACGGACGTTACGACGCGGACTACAGCATCGGCTACGATTCGCCCCAGGCCACGCGCCCTATTCTGCTGGTGAATGTGGACGACAAGAAAAACGGGCCGCCGTTTCTGAAGGTGGGCGCGAACATCGCGGCGCAGACGGGCGGCGTCACGCGCGCCAGTGTCGAAGGCATCCTGCTCGACCAGGATCTGGGCGGCTACGGCTCTGAACTGAGCACCACCGTCAAGGTCGGCTTCCTCACCGAAGTTACAACCGAGTACTACCGCAAGCTCAACTGGAGCGGCTTCTTCGCCGCGCCTCGTGCCAACATCACGCGCCAGCCTTACTACATTTACAGCGGCAACCGGAGGCTCTCCGAGCGGCAATCGCAGATGGCGGGCGGCGGCGGCGACATCGGCTGGAGCGATGGCCGGCGGCAGGAGCTTCGCGCCGGCTGGCTTTACCAGAACGTCCAATGGCACACCACCACCGGCTTCGACAACCTGCCCGACTACGCGGCCGGATCACAGCGCGTGCGCGTGAAGTACGTCTTCGATTCGCAGGACCGTGCGCTCGTGCCGCAGTTCGGCCTGCGCCTCACCAGCGAAGCCGCGTACCTCTACAACACGCCGGGAAGCCCCAGCGCGCCGCAGCTCTTCACGCAGCTCACGGTCGCGCACACCTTCGCGAAAAAGAACATCACTCTGGTCAGTATGGAAGGCGGTACCATGTTCAACCGCAATGTGGCGCAGCCCTTCCGCTACACGCTCGGCGGCCCACTGCGCCTCAGCGCGGCCAGCATCGACCAGTACCGCGGCACGGATTATTTCCTCATCACGCCTGGCTACCTGCGCCGCATCGCGACCCTGCCCCGGCCGCTGGGCCAAAGCATCTTCGTCGGCGCGACGTACGAAGTCGGCCAGGTTCGCGCGCCCGACAACCGCACCATCACGCGCCAGGACGTTTACTTCGGCATCGTCGCGGAAACGCCGCTCGGCGTCATCACCTTCGCTCCATCGATCGGCGATGGCGGCAATCGCAAATTCAACTTCACCCTGGGACGGCTGTTCTAAACTCGTCAAGCCGCAAAATTAGCCTGGGATAGAGGACTCTGGAAGAGCAGCAAGGTGAAAAGAGATTATGACAGGTCATTTTTTGTCCAAACGGTACGCTTGTTTCTCAATATGATGTACTGTTGCCAACAAGCCTATCTGAATAGAAACGACCTCCTATGTTTATCGCGAACGAACCCAAAGAGACCCCCTTGCAGTCGGGCGCGCTGCTGCGGCTGGATGACCTGAGCGAAAAGCGGCAGCACATCATTCGTCCCGCGCTGGAAAGTCCGCGCGAGTTCGTTCTGCTGAACGTGCGGGACATGGCGCGACGGCTGGCGACCGGCCCGGCGACGCTGCTGCGCATCGTGCAGGCGCTTGGCTTTCGCAGCTACAAAGACTTCCAACACTATTTGCACGACCTCTCGACCACCAGCGCCACGATCCTGGACAGCATGCAGTCCACTGGCAGCGGCACACGGACGCCGAAGTTCCTGCGCGGGTCGAGGAAGCAGATCGAGCAAAATCTGACGTTCGTTCTGGACCATGTCGATCTCCACCAGGTGCAGAACATCGCGATGCGCATCCATGAGGCGAAACGGATTTTTTTGCTGGGCGGCGACATGGCCTCTACGCTGGTGGACTACATGGAATACCACCTCACTATCGCCGGGTTGCCGGTGGTGGCGGCCACTACGCCGGGACGGGCGACCCACATCGTACGCTCAGCGGGAGACGAGGACATTGTCATCGGCATCAGCTTTCGGCGCGGCTTGCGCATGACCATCGAAGGCATCCAACGGGCGAAAGAAAACGGCGCGTACTGCATTGGCATCACCGACTCGATGCTGTCGCCACTGGCGCGCTTCTCGAACGAGCTGGTGATCGTGCCGACCAATAGCTTGTCGTTCGCGGCCAGCTACGTGGCGCCCATCGCGCTGATCGACCTGATCACCGCCGGGGTCGGCAGCCTGCGGCGAAAGCAGGTGGTAGACCGGCTGAAAGAAGCCGACCACGAACAGAAGCACGGCTATCGGTGGTATCAGACAGAGTCTTAATGACCTGCGCGGCCCTGCACCACGAAGTGCCACCCCATCCACACCAACACAGCCAACGCCAGCAGCATTCCCGCAACACCCCACCAGCGTTGCCGTGACGCGCCGACAATCTCGCGGTTGCGCTTCACACTTTCGCCGAATGAATCCCAGTCCGGCTCGCCGCCTGAAGTCGCCACGCTGGTCGCATAGCGTTGCAACCACTCCTGCTCGTCGAGCTCCAAGTGCTGGCAGTAGCCGCGCACCATGCCCTTGTTGAAGATGCCGCCGGGCAATTGCACGTGCTCATCGGCCTCGAGCGCGCGCAGATAGCGCTCCGAGATCTTGGTTCGCTCTGAAATCGCGGCCAGGTCGACGCCCCTGCGCTCCCGTTCTTCGCGTAGCTCAGTTCCGAACGACACGTTGCGCTCTCCGTGGGCGTGCTACAGTTTGCCCGCACCATCATCCCACGCATCGCGCATGAATCATTGTCAATTTGCGCGTGGGGAGTGCGCTCCGATGTTCCCCTGAGGGCGGCCGCCATCGAAGCGCGACCGGCAAACCTGGCAGGGTATCCAACTCAATGCCATTCTCTGGCAATAATCACGGTGCAATCGGCGGCGCGGTGCCCTTCCATCTTATGGAACGGGTAAAATGAGATTTCCCATGCGGATACGATTTCCAATGCGCGCCGACCTCATCGCGACACTCGGAATCACGGTCGTCTCTTGCGGCCCGCACCTCATAGGCTTCCCAGCTACGGCGCGCATGGTACCGCGAGACGGCGAAACATCAAGATGAGCAACCCGGTCAATGTTGAGATCGACTCTCGACATCGCATCGCAGGCCTTGACGGGCTGCGCGCGCTCTCCATAGTGCTCGTGATCTTACTTCACACCATGCAGCACCGGAGCCTGACCCACCACGTGCCGTACATGGTCTATGTCCTTTGCAATGGTGGAATGGGCGTCCTCATTTTTTTCGTAATTTCCGGGTATTTGATCACGACCCTGCTCTTGCGGGAGCGTGATAAGCCGGGCGGCATCAGCCTGAAACGCTTCTACATCAGGAGAGCTTTCCGCATACTTCCGCCCCTCTACGCGTACGTGCTCGCCATGGTCGCGTTAGGTATCGCCGGTCGCCTGGCCGGGGTCGACGCGCGCGATATTTGGACGGCCCTCACGTTGACTCGCAACTATGCGCACCACGTCGATCTCTGGGCCTTTGAACACTTCTGGTCGCTTTGCATCGAGGAGCAGTTCTATCTCCTCTGGCCTGGGGTCGTCGTTTTTTGCCTCGCTCGCTGGCCCGGCGCGCAGGGAAGGATTGCGGCATCGCGAGTGGCGATCGCGGTCATCGTCGTCGAGCCGTTTGTCAGGGTCTTTGCCTTCCACTTCTGGCCAAACTACCACAATATGGGTATGTTTCACATGCTGGCCGACGGTCTGATGTTCGGTGCAACCGGGGCGCTTCTGCAAGGACACACGCGCTTTGAGGCCATCTACCGTCGCGCCACCCGCTGGCCCTTTCTTCTTCCCTTGATTCTCTTCTTCGTCCTTGGCGCACTCGGGGTGCGGTTCGAGAACTACTGGAACCTGCCCATAGGATTGACGCTCGACGGCTTCGTCATTCTAATGTGGCTCTTGTGGCTTGCACGCAATCCCAAAACCACCCTGGGCCGCATCATGAACAATCCCGTCGTGACTTGGATCGGGCGCCTTTCTTATTCGCTGTATATTTGGCAAACATTTTTTTTGCACTACAACAACATCCGGGTCTTTGGAGGCGAAACCTGGATGAATACATTTCCAGGTGCCTGGGTTTGCATCTTTGCGATCGCCGCATTCTCCTACTACTTCATTGAGCAGCCCGCGCTTCGTTTGCGGCGGCTTCTGTAATGGGCTTACTCATGCGATACCTTAGTGGATTGAACCGGCAATCGTTCCGCAATCCGGGGATTTCTAGCCGACGGAGAGAGGCAGGGCCGCTCAACCAATAGATAGAAGACATACGCGACAGCGAGTGCGCAGCACATGTCACCTGCCATCAGGCTAAAACGCACTATAGCGCTCGATCTCGATTGAGGAGTTATAAAGCTGAAAAGCAACCACTGCACGATAGCGTGCGTGAGATATATGCTGTAAGAAAAGCGTCCGACCCAGCGCAATATCCTTAGGGATAGAAAATCGCGTATGACGCTATGCTTCCGCAGACAGCAACTCGCCATCACGGAGGCGATAATCATGCCGATACATAAATCAACCGCCATGTATCTTGGCGAAGCATGCAACTTTAGCCGCGAAATAAGGCCGAGCGAAATCAGGCTTCCGGCCGCCGCCCATTCCAGCCATTCCGATTTTCCACCTCGGTTTGCGATTGAGGCACCCAACATTCCCAGTACGAAGATGAAGAGATAGTCGGCCGGTCCGACCGGATGGGTCAGCCAGAAAATGCCATTCGCAACCACGAACACAAGCAGCATCGTTGGCAACATTCCCGCTCGTTGCAAAAGATATATCAAAAACGGGAAAAGCAAATAAATCTGACATTCGGCCGCCACCGACCAAAGGGGGCCGTCAAGTCCATAAAAAAACTGCACCGACCAATTTTGCAACATTAGTAGGTGCATCAATATAGACAATTCCATGTCGTGATTGAGCATTGCTCGATACGAGGCTACTTGACCTAACTGTGGGAGCAGGAGGATCGACAGCGCAAGCGCAGCATAGTAGGGGGGCATGATGCGGCGCGCTCTGCGCTTGTAGAAGCCGAGCTTATCCACCTTGAGTGGCAGCCCCTTCCGAACGACGGGAAGCATCAGGCAGAATCCAGAGATGGTAATGAAGACAGTCACACATTCACGTCCATAACCAAGGAATGCGAGACCAAGCGGAAGACCTGACGAGAAGATGAAATTGGAGGAGTGGTGCAAAACAATGTATAGCGCACACAATCCGCGGAGTCCGTCAATAAAACCCAAGTGGGGGACTGGTTGCGATCGTTTCAACGAAATGACTCTCCACGGGGAGTACGGCAGGGTTCGCAGGCAAGGCGTCTTTGGCTGGACAGGAGCAAAATCGGCTGCGGGCGGGTCCGTGATTTAGGGTAGTCCCAATTTGCTAAACTCAAGTATCCCATGCGGATCCCTTTTCCAGAGCGCGTCAACCTAACCCATGTGCTTATTTTCGCGACCGCACTCTGCGGGGTCCAAATCTTCGAGGGCACGAACCCGCTTTTCTCCGCATGCTCGTTTTGCTTCATCATGGTCGCGGCCATCGCTTTCAACATCGCCGGAGGCATCATGTACCCCTCCGGCGCGTTCATATTTTTCAATGCGTTCTTTACATTGGTCCTGCCGCTCGTCACCAAAGCAGTCCTGCGCGAGCCCGCAGACTCCAATTTGCGCGTCCCGATGCGCACCATTGAAATCTATTTGCTGGGCATGGTCGCAATGCTTGCTGCGGCCATCTTCAGCCGCCGTTTTCGCGCGCGCAAATCCTGGATCGCCGGAATGTTGCCGCTGGACAACCTGTACGCCACCTACGTCGGTTGTGCTGTGCTTTCGGTCCTTATCGACCTGTATCTTTCGTTTTCTTCGGGGGGCGGCAACGGTACGATCAACTCTTTCCTGCTCCAAGCCGACCGCTTTCCTCTTCTGACCTTCGTTCTGGGGGTCGTCTACACCATTCGGCGTACCGAGGGCCGCCGCAGCGTTACCGGCCCGCTGCTCCTGATGATTTTATTCATCGCATTCGGTGCACTGCTTTCCTTTTCCAAAGAGCAGTTTCTGTCCCCATTTTTTGCCTGGGCGGTCACCGCGGCACTAATGCGCTACCGGCTCAAATGGATCAATATCATCGCTTTCACCGGTGGATTGTATTTCGTCATCGTCTTCATGGTTCCGTACTCTCAATATGGCCGCAGCTTTATCGATTTGCCGATTTCCCGGGTTCAGCTTTCTACTTATTTGCTCACTCACATGGACGAAGTCCGCGAAGGCTACGCCGAAAACAATGCCACCCTCGCAAAGTATCACTACTATAACGAGCATCTCAATCTTCTCGACCGCCTCGATGTCTTGTCAGAAGACGATGCGCTCATCGACATCACAGACCGGGAGGGCACCTTCGGCTATGCCCCGATGATCTTCGCGTTCGAGAACCTGGTTCCTCACGTCCTGTGGCGAGATAAGCCGGTGGAGTTCTACGGCAATACCTACGCCCATCAAATCGGTATTCTGCCGGATGAAGACAATGTCACAGGCGTGTCCTTCAGCCCTTCAGCGGACGCCTATCACGAGGGCAGCACAGTGGGCGTTTTGGCCCTCGAACCCGCCGTCCTCATGCTGATATTCATTGTTCTCGATTCCGTCATTGGCGACGTCCGGTTAAATCCCGTGGGCCTGTTGACGACCATTCTCGTCAGTCGCGGCTCCAGTGAGGGACTGCTCAGCGGAAATTTCATACTTATCGGTCAAGCGCTTTTCACTAACGTCCTGGCGGTCTACGTCTGTGCCTATGCCCTCCCCGTTCTCGGGGCCGTATTCAGAAAGCAGCTCTCCGCCCACGCCCCAACTCCAGGGCCAATACCCGCTTCCGTTTCGCCATCATCCGCTCTACCTTCGGTCAACCCTCTATGAATCAACTCATCTTCGGCAACCTCGTCCATCGTCCCTTGCGCTCGATCATCAGCGCCTTCGCCGTCGCCATCGAGGTGGTCATGATCCTGTCGATCGCCGCCATCATGCTGGGCATGTTGAATGGCTCGAAGACCCGAACCTCGGGCATCGGCATGGACCTCTTCGTGCGGCCGTCCAGCACCACCGCCTTTGCCGCGCTCAGTTCCGCCGGGACTTCGGTCAAGGTCGCCGATGTGCTCGACAAACTGCCGCACATTGCCGTCGCCTCCCCGGTGAACATTCAAATGTCAATGGGCGCGTCGCTCGAAAATATCTACGGCATCGACTATGCCAGCTATGACGCGCTCAAGCCCTTCGTCTTCACTGCAGGTGGGCCCTTCAGCGGGCCCAACGACGTTATCGTCGACGACTACTTCGCGGCCAGCGACAAGGGCGGTCACAAAGTCGGCGAAACCATCCAGATCCTCAAACATGATTTCCGCATCAGCGGCATCGTCGAGCACGGCAAGGGCGGACGTAAGTTTATTCCCATCGCCACCATGGGCGAGATCACCAACAACCCCGGCAAGGCCAGCGCCTTCTACGTCAAGTCCGACGACATCGCCAACCAGGCCGCCATCCGCGAAGAAATCAAGAACACCGAAGGCATGCAGAACTACGACGTGCAGACGCTGGACGAGTGGCTCGCACAAATGACGCCCGACAAGCTTCCGGGCTTCAACATTGCTCTCCGCATCGTCATCGGCATCGCCGTCGTGATCGGCTTTTTGGTGATCTTTCAGTCGATGTACACCGCCGTAATGGAACGCACGCGCGAGATCGGCATCCTCAAATCCATGGGCGCGTCGCGGCTCGACATTGTCTCAGTGGTGCTGCGCGAGACCGGCCTGCTCGCCGTCTGCGGCATTGCTCTCGGCGTCGGAATCACCTATGCGATGCGGACGATCCTGCACATCACCAACCCCAAGCTGGACTTCAGTGTCACTCCGGCGTGGGTCGCTTCGGCCATTGGCATCGCGCTCGCAGGTGCGCTTTTCGGGGCACTCTACCCCGCGCTCAAGGCCGCTCGTAAAGACCCCATCGACGCGCTCTCCTACGAATAGGCCGCAGACTCCTGAACCTTCGGCCCCACGTCGTGCTTGCTGTTCTTTGTGAGCTGGTAGTAGACCGCCGGTGTCACGATGAGGCTAAGTACGACCGAAATCAGCAGGCCGCCGATGACGGCGATCGCCAGCGGCTGCAGCATCTGCGAGCCTGATCCCAGAGCGAAGGCCAGCGGCAACATACCGCACATGGCGGCGGTGGCCGTCATGATGATGGGGCGAAGACGGCGCTGCGCTGCGTTAATCATCGCGTCCACTGCGCTAGCGCCATCCGCGCGGGCGCGCTCGTCCGCGTCGAGCAAAAGAATACCGTTCTTCGCCACGATGCCGATCACCATGATGAGGCCCATAAAGCTCGCGACGTTGAAGTTGGTGCGCGTGATCATCAACGCGAAAACCACGCCCGCAATCGAAAGCACGGAACTGGTCAGGATCGCGATGGGCGCGGAGAAGTTACGGAACTCCGCGAGCAACACGCCGAAGACCAGAGCGAGCGCAAGCAGCAGCACCTGCGCCAGTTCGCGGAAGGATTTCTGTTGCTCCTCGTAGGTGCCGCCGTATTCGAGCCGGACGCTGGACGGCAGATGCAGCTTGGCGACCGCGTCCTTGACCTTGGTCATGGCCCCGCCCAAGTCCGATCCTTCGAGGCGGCCGCTGACCAGAACGACCTGCTCGAGGTTCTCGCGGCGCACCTCGTTCTGCGGCGGCAGTTCCTTGATTTCAGCCAGAGCGCCCAGCGTTGCCGTGTGGCCGGTGGCCGAGTTAAACACCGTGTTCTGGATCGCACTCAGCGACGCGCGATGATCGCCCGACATCCGTATGCGGACAGTGTAGGGACGGCCATCGATGATGACCGGATCGGTGGTGGGCAGGCCGTCGAGCAGCGAGGTCGCGTCTTCCGCAATTTCCTTTACCGTGAAGCCCAGCCGGCTCGCGACCACAGGGTCTACCTGGAACGTCGTCGCCGGTCCGCTCAGAGTATTGTCCACGCCATTCTTGGTGTCCACCACGCCGGGAATCGATGCGATGGCGGCCTGAACCTTCGGCCCCAGCTCGTGCAGCAGAGCGGTGTTGTTCGAGAAGAGCTTAATCTGAATCGGCTCGGGCGAGTTGGAGAGGTCGCCGATCATGTCCTCAAGCACCTGGATGAACTCGATGTCGAGTTCGGGTTCGGCCTTATTGACGCGCTTGCGAACGTCAGCCATGATCTCCTCAATGTCGCGCGAACGCTTGGGTTTCAAACGTACGGAGATGTCCCCGGTATTGGCTTCGGTGACGGCTGCGAGGCCGAGTTGCAGCCCGGTCCGTCGGCTGGTAATCGTAACTTCAGGCGTGTCCTTCAGAATCTGCTCGACGCGCGTGACGATGCGGTTGGTGACTTCGAGCGAGCTGCCTGCGGGCATGATGTAGTCGAGAATGAATGCGCCTTCGTCCATGGCCGGAAGGAGGTTTGAGCCCAGCGTTCCATAGGCGAAGTAGCCGCCCGCAATCAGCACCACGGCCATCACGATGAGCGCCCAGGTGCGGCGGATGGTCCAGTTCAGCGCCCGGCTGTGCAGGCTCAGAATGCGGCCCATGATGGGGCCGTGCTCCTCCTCATGCTCGCCATCATGTTTAGGCTCGGCGTTGTCTTTGCGCTTGCGCAGCAGCGAAAGCGAGAGCGCGGGAGTGAACGTGAGCGCAAGCATAAGCGACGTAAGCAGCGCCGCCGTCATCGTGATGGCCAATGCGCGGAAGAAGCTGCCCGTGACGCCGGTGACGGCAATCAGCGGCAGAAAGACCACCACCGGCGTGATGGTGGACCCGACCAGCGGCGCAGTAATCTCCTTCAGCGCGGAACGGACAGCGTCGCTGCGCGACTGCCCGCGGTCGCGATGCACCACAATATTTTCGACCACGACGATGGCGTCGTCGATCACCAGGCCGATGGCCGCCGCCAAGCCGCCCAGCGTCATCAGGTTGAAGCTCTCGCCGATGATCCACAGAAAAAGTATCGCGACCGAGACGGTGACCGGAATCACCAGTCCCGCGATCAGCGACGACGTCCAATCGCGCAAAAAAATGAAGAGGACGATGCAGGCCAGCGCCAGCCCAATAAGGATTGCATCGCGCACGCTGGAGATGCTCTCCCGCACCAGCTCGGACTGATCGTAGAACGGCGTCAGGTGGACGCCTGCCGGAAGGTTTTTGGTGAGCAACGCGATCTGATCGGCGACCGCGTTAGCCACCGCGACCGTATTACTCAACGGCTGACGGGTAATGTTGAGCAGCACCGCTGGCTTCCCCTTGGCATCGACCATGGTGTAGACGGGCAGCGTCCCGCGCCCTACGGCCGCAACGTCGTCGATTCGCACCGGCACTCCAGCAGGAGTGGTCTTGACGACGAGCTTTCCAAGTTGGTCGACATCATGCGCCTGCGCGCCGACCAGACCGAGGATCAGTTGATGGTCCGCTTCGTACAGCCCGGGCGAGTCGATGATGTTGGACGCCTGCACCGCGTTGACCAGATCGAGCACCGTGACGCCAGCGGTCTGGAGCTTTGCCGGGTCGGGAACGATGTGGAACTCCGGCTCTTGACCGCCTTGCACGACCACTGTGCTGACCCCGGCGACGCGGTTCAGCGGAGGCCGCAGATCGTACGTTGCAATCTGCCACAGCGCAGTCTGCGAGACAGTATCAGGGCCCTTATAATCCGCCGTCAGCGCGTAACCGAGGATCGGAAACGTTGCGAAAGTCAGGCGATTGGTGGTGATCTTCGCGGTCGCGGGAAGGCTGGACTGGATTTTAGCGAGCGCCGAGTCGGTCAGTTGCAGCGTGCGGAACATGTCCACATTCCAGGCGAAGAAAAGGCTCACTTCAGCCGACCCGCGACTGGTGGTGCTGCGCACCGTCAGTAGGCCGGGAACGCTGTTTACCGCGTCTTCGATCGGCTTGGTGATGGTGACCTGCATCTGTTCGACCGGCATGACGCCGTTCTCGATCCCGATAACGACACGCGGAAAGTTGGTGTCGGGAAACACCGAGATCGGTACTTGGAACGCCGCGTAGGCGCCCGCCAGCGTCAGCACCGCCAGGAAGAAGAAGATGGGTTTCGAGACGCGCGTCAACCAGAATTTGCGGTCGTCGGCATGCGCTCGGGCAGCGGCCGTCGAGTCTTTGGAGTTCCTGGGGTCGTTGGCATCCATCACTCTTTGGCCCCCGTCTTGTCGGCGCTCGCGTCGGGCGCGCCGTTGGCTCCGGGCGCTTCGACCGTCACCTTCGACCCGTCGTCGAGACCGTAACTGCCGGTCGTGACAACGCTGTCGCCAAGCGCGAGGCCGCTGAGTATCTGCGTGTTCTCGCCAGACACGATTCCGGTGGTCACGGTGCGGATGTGCGCGGTGCCGTCGCCAGCCACCACCATCACCATCTTGCCCTCGCCGTCCGCCGAACGCTGCACCGCGGCTGTGGGCAACAGCATCGCATCGGGCACGGTTCTACCCGTGAGCGTGACGTGGACCGAGGCACCTGCCTTCAGCTTGCCGTCCGCGTTGGGCGCGCGCAGCCACACTTCGACGGTGGTGCTGCCGGGGTCGAGTGCGGGGCTGATGAGCGAGACTTTCGCATCGAAGGGCGCGTCGATGCCGGACACCGTGAACGTCGCTGGCGATCCGATCTTGAGATGTTGCGCGAGCGTCGCTGCGATGTGCAATTTCGCGATCATCGCAGACATGTCCATCACGGTGATAATCGCCGCGCCGGCAGCGGCCGTTTCGCCGGGGAAGAGCGGTCGGTCGGTCACTACGCCGGAAATCGGCGACCGAATTTGCGTGTAACTCAATGTAGCTTCCGCGCCGAGGAACTTGCCCTTCGCGGAGGTCAACTGCCCTTGCGCGGTTTCGAGCGACGCTTTAGTGCCTGACCTTTGCAGGGCGTCATAGTGCTGTTTCGCGAGATTGTAGGCGGCCTCAGACTGGATCGCGGTAGTCTTCGCGGTGTCCACGTCGCGCGCGGGGATCGCGCCCTGCGCCAGCAACTTCCTACGGCTGTTGAGGATGTTGTTGTTGAGGTCCATCGTCGCTTTGGCCTGCGCCACTTCGAGGCGGCTGCGAGTTTGCTCCTCGGGCACGGTGGACTGCGTAGCCGCAGTGTAAGCGCCCTGAGCCGCAGTGTAAGCCCCCTGATTGTCGATCGCCGCCGCCGCCAGATCGCTGTTCTCGAGCGTGGCGAGCAGTTGCCCGGCCCGTACATGCGAACCGCGTTGCACATAAAACGCCTTCACCGGCGCCGTGATTTTGGGCAGCAACGCCGCTTGCGCAACGGGGGCAAGCGTCGCATCAGCAGCCAGTTGCTCCGTGATCGCGCCTGTCGCGGGATGGACGGCTTGCACTGCCGTAACAGACTTCGCGGGGCTTTCATCCGTCTTCTTGCAGCCCGTATAGAGCAGCAAAGGCGCGCTGAATAGAAGCAGCGATTTTGCGATCGCGAAAGTTTTCGGAGTTTTCGTAGTCATAGATAGTCTGCGTTCGTTGCTGATGAGATGGGTCACGTTAAATTGTCCCCGTAATAAGTTGAAGGTTGGCCAGCGCAGTCTGGTAGCGCACGGTTCCATCCTGTAGCGCGAGTTCAGCCGCCGTGAGGGTATTCTGCGCATCGACCACTTCGAGCACCGTGGCCTCGCCCGCCGTGTAACGCAGCCGCGAAAGCCGCAGGCTCTCGCGCGCGTCGTTCGCACTCAGTTGGAGCGATTGCAATTGGTCATGCGCGAGCGAGGCTTCGGCGTAGAACTCCTCAAACTGCACGATCAGTCTGCGTTGAACGGCCGTGAGTTGGACCTTCGCGGCATCGCGTAGAATCTCCGCCTGCTTCACCTTGTGCTCAGTCGCCAGCCAGTCCCAGATAGGAATATCCAGCGTCGCCGAGGCCGAGTAGCCGAGGTTGCGTCCGCCGTCCGGCCCATTGACGGCGAACTGCGCAGCGTCGATGCCATACGCATAATTAAGTGCGAGCGAGGGAAACAGCGCGGCCCGCGCCAACCCGATACCGAGACTTCTAGCCCGAACGGTTGCGAGCGCACTTCCGATCTGCGGATTGTTTTTGTTGGCGGCGGCCTCGACCACCGCGCGTTCCGGCAGCGGGCCGGGCACTGGAAGCGAAACGGTGTACGGCGTGCGCGGGTCGGCGAAAAGCAGAACGCCCAGATCGAGCCGCGCCTTCTGAATCAGAAGCTGCGCGTCGGCCACGTCGCGCTGCCGTTGCAGCAGCGTGATTTCCGCTTTGATGACGTCGGCGTGCGCAGCCTCGCCCTGGGCTTCGCGCTGCTGCGTCTGCTTGAGGAAGCTGGCCGCCTCGTCCGCCGCGCGCTGCTGAATGGCGACCTTCGTCTGCGCCGTATTGGAGTTGTAGAACAGCCCGACGACCGTGGCCGTCAGACCGCGGCGGCTGATTTCGAGGTCCGCGCTGGCGATGGCCGCTGCGGCATCGGCGCGGGCCAGTGCGGTGTATTGCGCGAGGCCGAGCGTCTCGGTGACTACGCCCTGGCTCACATATTCATGGATGTCATTGTTGGCGATGAAGACTTGCGGCCCCGTGAGCACGTTGGCGAGTCCCCTTGCGCGCCGGGACTCCGTGTACAGATATTGGTTGTGATACTCCGCCGAAGGCAGCAGCGCCGAACGCGCGATCAAGCGGTCGAGCTGCGCGACTTTGCTTGCGGCCACCGCAGCGACGAACGTTGGCTCGTTCGCCTGCGCGAGGGTCAGCGCCTGGGCGAGCGTGATGGTGGTCCCAGCCTGTGTGCCGGAAGTGGTGGGGCCCTGCGCCGTGATTGTCGCAGCAGCACCGGGACCAGCCGTTGTAAAAGCTCCCGGAGTCGCAGACGGTGCGTTGGTTAGCGGAGCGGCGGCCTGACCGGCAGAGGGCGTTGCGGAAGCGCCAGGAGTTGCAGATGGTGCGCCCGTCAACGGCGTCGTCGCCAGACCGGGGGCCGGAGTCGTGGAAGTCCCCGGCGTTGCGGAAGGCAATGAACCCAGCGGGGGAGTTACTTGGGCCGGCGTACGCGTCGTGGAGGCTCCCGGGGTTGTCGATGCCGGAGTTCCCAGCGGTGCGGTCGTCTGGCTGGCAGTTTTTTGGGTTGAAGCGCCCGGCGTTGTCGCAGGTGAAATCGTCTGCGGAGCGGTGGGAACTGGCATCGCGGAAGCCCCCGGTGCCGTGGACTGTGTGCTAATCGGGACACTGGGTGGGATCGCAGAGGCCCCGGGCGCTTGTCCCGTCGTCGGCGTCGCTCCGGGAGTTGCCGCAGGAGCGGGAGAGGACGGGGTTGACGTCTGGCTCGGCGACGATGCCTGCGTCGGCGTTTGCGGCGGCAGGACCAGCGCGTGCGCTGGAACAGACGTAAGCGCCGCCGCAGCAGCGAAGCTGACGGCAAAGAGATGGACTATTTTCTTCATGCTCACTGGGTCACATGCCATGGGCGGTTTGATTTGCCAATCTGAGAAGAGATATAAGCGGTGCCCGAAACAATTGGTCTTTATGGGTGCAACGCTCCCGCTGGCGGCCGGACCGTCTTAGTATCCGATGTGATGCAGGTAGAACACAACACAACTGGCAACCAGGCAATAAATCCCGAACAAATACCAGCGACCGCTCTCGAGCCACGCGCTCAACCAGCGCAGCGCCGCGAGTCCCGCGAAGAAGCTAAACACCATGCCGAGCAGCGCGGCAACGATGCTGCCGTGCAGGTCGAGCGGCGCGCCCGCTGCCGCGGCTTCGTGCGAAGCCTTTAGCAGGCGATGGCCCTCGACGAAGATCACCGGCGGCGTGATAATGACGGCGAGCGCGAACGAAAACCGCTCCGCGCGCTCGCGATTGGCGCCCGTCAGCAAGCCCGTGGAGATCGTCGCGCCCGAGCGCGAGAAGCCGCGAAACGGCAGGCACAAACCCTGCACCGCGCCCATCCAACCGGCCTGCGGAAAAGTCACGTTGTCGCCTGACCGGGACGCTGCGCGCTCGTACGCGGACGTCGTGCGCCCCTCCGTCGAGCGCTCCTTTATTCCCGCCCACAGGATCAGCAGACCAGCCGCGAACAGCGCATATGAAATCAGATCGAGCCGCGAAAACAGCAGTTCAATTTCGGCCTTGGGCAGTCCCTTGAAAGCCGTGTGCTCGATGATTTTGACGATCGGATAGCCAATGATCGCGGTCAGCACGGTCGCCCAGATAGCGCGTATCGCGAACCGCTTGAACGCGTCGGCCGTCGCAAAATACGCGCGCTTCCATTGCGCCCAGAAGTAGCCGATCACGGCGAACATCGTTCCCGTATGCAGCATCACCAGCAGCAGCGTCATCTCCGGCGCGGACGGCTCAAGATGCATCAGCCGTTCGGCCACCACGACGTGCGCGGAGCTGGAGACGGGCAGCAATTCGGCGAGGCCTTGCACAATCGCCAGGATGAGAACTTTCCAAAGAGGCATAAGAACGATTCTAACCGGGGCGATTGAACCAGCCGAGACCTAATCGCAATGTTTCGTGTCTGAATAGACACCCGCAAAGCAGATTCCTCCGCTGCGCTACTGAATGACAAGCTGCGCCACGGAATGACAAATGGAGAACGTCAATCGCGGTCGTTGCCGTAAACCGAAATCCCCTGCTTTACGCGGAACGCGATCGACTCCGCGCGCGGCGTGTAGTCGGACTGCGGATAGTGCGCCCGCATCTGCTGCGCAATCGCCTCGCAATTTTTCGCGGCAGCATCGGCGCGCCTGCGGTTCTCTTCCACCTCGTACATCGTCACCAGCACACCTTGGCGGTAAGCCGCGTTGTAAAGCGCTTCGGCGGACTTTGGGCCGCCCTGATAACGCTCGGCGTATTTTTCGTATAGGCCGGACTCCATCTCCGGACACCTGGGCAGGCCCTGCCAGTCGCCGCAAAGCTTGTTGTCGAGCAACGCGAACGCCGCGCGCGCTGCGAACGGCGTATTCGGAAAACGTTTCATCACGCGCTTGAACTCGCCTTCAAAGAGTTGGGGCCGAAGGTAGGCTTCCTGTTCGCGCGCGCTGGGCAGCGTCGAAATATCGGCCTTGTCGATCTGCCAGCGAATGTCGGCGGAGCGAAACGCTGCTTCCGCCGCCAGCGGCGATTGCGGAAAATAATCGCTCACGCGACGATAGAGCAGGTGTGCGGCTTCGGCGGCCCCCTTGGGCGCATGCGGCTCGGCGGCTTTGGCCTCTAGCTCGGCGGCCAGGCCGTAAATCAGCGCATCGCCGCCCGGCGTCGTCGGCCCAACGATGCCTTTATCGTGTATCCAGCCCGTCGAAGGATCAGCGGTGGCTTCGGTGAACTCCGGAATGGAGTCGTCGTCTTCGCGGTCTTTGGCGTCGGTGTTGGCGAACACGCGCACCCACGGGCCATTGTGCTCCAGCACGACAACCTCGTGCCCGGCGGTAACCGTGATCAGCGGCGGAGCGGAGGTGTCGGCGGTGGCGTAGACATTGGCCGTATGCAGCACGGTGGCTTTCGCGGACCGGTCGTAACCGCTGCGGTTGTCCTTCTTCTGCGCGAAGAGGACGGGGGGAAACAAGAGGATCGCGAGAGCGAGGAGACGAAGACGCATAGCAATAGGTTAGACGCTACTGCTTTTCTTTCTGTCATTCCCGCAGGAAATCTGCTGTTGTTGTGCCACAAATCCGAGTGAGGTCTCAGGTCAGGAAACTTCCGCGAGCAACTCGGCCTTTATAGCCGGATCGAGGTTTCCCCCTGACAAAATGACAACAACCGTGCGTGCATGTGGCA
Source organism: Terriglobales bacterium (assembly GCA_038205325.1). Classification (GTDB taxonomy): domain Bacteria; phylum Acidobacteriota; class Terriglobia; order Terriglobales; family Acidobacteriaceae; genus Granulicella. Next base: position 17,238 of record JBBRCA010000015.1, read on the forward strand.
ATCCGTGGGCATGAAACAACGCCGCCGCAAGCGTAACCGCACCCGAAGGTTCCGCAGTCAGCGCCGTCGCTTTGAGAATGATCCGCAAAGCCATCCGAATCTCGTCTTCCGTAACTGCGACGATGTCGTCGACGAACTTTAGAACATGCGCGAAGTTGCGCTCGCCCAGCGACTGCGTCCGCAGCCCATCGGCGATCGTTCGCGTGGTTTTTTCCGCCGGCCACTCGATCAGCGTCTTTGTGTCGAACGATTCTTTGGCGTCCGCGGAGAGTTCAGGTTCGCAACCCCAGACCGGCGGCGCGCTCCGGCCCTCGTGCTCGCAACAAAGTTTGATCGCCGCGGAAACACCCGACAACAAACCGCCCCCCGAAACCGGCGACAGGATCAACTCCGCGTTGGGAAGCTGCTCCAGAATCTCCAGCCCGCAGGTTCCCTGCCCTGCGATCACAGCTTCGTCGTCGTAGGGCGGAACCATCGTGTAGCCGTGCGCGGCTTCGAGTTCTTCAGCCTTCAGCCGGCGCTCGGTTGAAGCAGGCCCTACCGTTACAATCTCCGCTCCCAGTGCGGCTGTCGCTGCGCGCTTGATTTGCGGCGCGTTGTCCGGCATTACGATGACCGCCTTCGCACCCAGCGCGCGTGCGGCGTAGGCCACGCCCTGAGCGTGGTTGCCGGAGGAGTAGGTGATTACGCCGCGCTTCAATTGCTCGGGCGTTAGCTGTGCAATCTTGTTGAACGCCCCACGCAGCTTGAAGCTGCCAATGGGCTGCGCCGATTCGTCCTTGAGATAGATGTCGGGCGCGGATTCGGAAAGCTCTGCAAAGCCGGCCATGCGCAGCCGCGCTCGGGATAGACGCACCAGCGGCGTGCGGACGGTGATTTTGGCAATGCGGGCCTGGGCGGAACGGATGTCGGCGAGGGTGATGAGTTCAGGCATGGTCAAACTTGATTGTAGAGGGAAGCAACGAAATCACCGCGTGTGTGCCGCGCGCAGAATCAGCGCAAAGAAATGCACCAGCCGCCAGCGGTCCATCGCGCCCGGTTGCGCGCCGTCTAGATTCAGGTGCGAGAGCACCGGTGAAATCAACACAGATTGCAACGTTGTGCCGGGCAGTTCCGCCGCCATCCACAGCGTTTCGGAGGCCGGAATAATGTTGTCGCCCGCGCCGTGCAGAAGGTAAACCGGGGTGGTCATCGAGCCCAGATGGTTGTGCGGCGAAACGCCCGCCATGTCCTGCACATGTCTGCTTTCGGCCGCCGCCAGCAGACCGCGCGTCATCGCGGACGTCGTGTCGAGCAGTTGCATGGCCTCCGCGTGTTGTACACCCGTGAGCGCCGCGAAAGCCGCCTTCTCCGCGGGGGCGTCTTCGTAAAGATGCGCCCGCAGCACCGCATGAATGGCCGCAACGTCGGCGGGCGGAACGAAGTCTTCGACGTGTTCGTACTCCAACACCAGAGCGCCATACTCGTGCGGCGGCAGCAGCTCAGGCGCGCCGCCCGGACGCGCATCTTCGCCGGTGCGATAGTAGCGTGCGACGCGGCCCATCTCGTCCTGCGAGCCGATGGCGACCACAAACTTGACGCTGGGGCGATAGACCGGATCGGCCGCCGCCAGCAACGCTAGCCCACCCGAAAAGCTTAGCCCCATCACGCCCACCGGACGCCGGTCGCCCTGCGGGTTCTGCACGGCCATCCAGGCGGACGCGTCGCCGATGGTGCGAATGGAGTCGGCGGAGACCTGATAATCCTTGATCCCCGGCAGGTCGGGCGTCAGCACCCGAAGTCCGCAGGATGCGATGGCCGCCGCAAACGAAATCAGGCGCGGCTCGTCCATGCCGAGGTGATGTATGCCGTGCAGGAGGACCAGTGCAGGCGCGTTCGGATGGCCGAGCGGCGTGTAAATCCGCGCCCTGATGGCACCGTTCGAGGTTGGGAGGGTGAGGTCCCGCAAACTCACCCGGTCTGCTACAACGGACCGGATCGCTGCTGGGACAGGCCGGTTCGCCACCAGATCGAGCACGGCGACGGCCTCAAGATGCGTCCGAATGAAGGGCCATACAGCCGCTCCTAGAATCAGCACCAATACAAGCCCCAGCGCCGCCGCCAGCTTTGGAATGGGCGTGGGAATGGACGTGCGTGCGTCACGTTCGCGGCGCTGGCGAATTGTTTGGGCACCCCGGTTTGTGGTGGCTCCGGGCAATAGCAGGTTCCCTCCGGGAAGGACAGAAAGAAAAGCAAGAGCAACAACGAATGCGTAGGGCGAGAGGCGCAGCAAATGTCCAGGTTGGTTTGGAGTCGGGCCTAGTGGATCCGGCTCAGGATAAGACCGTACAGCACAAGCACCCCCAGGGCCAGCACCGTGACGACCAGCAAGTAGGCTCCGATCCTGTCCAGCCGCTTTTCGAGGTGGGCGACGCGCGCCTTGGACGACTCGGCGGCGGCCCGCGCAGTCCGGACCTCGACGGAAATCTGTGCGAGCTTCTCGCTCTGGTCGGTCAACTGTCCGCACAGCGCGACGTGCGACGCGGCCAACTCCGTCAGATCGCCGTGCAGGACATCGGCCATCGCTACCAGGGTCTCGCGGTTGGCTTCTTCTGCGGCGATCTGGGTTGGGGAAGACTTGTCGGCCTTGGGCAAGAGCCGCGCGGCGTGAGGAAGGAGTTCAACGAGCTGCAGGATCGCTTTCGGCCACATGCGTCCATTGTAGAGCGAACGCCGCGCTACTCCGCGACCACCACCGCGGAGTGCGCAAATCGCCGTTTGCGGCGATGCTCAAGCAGCAGCGCGGCAATTGTCGCCAGCAGAATGGCCGCCGTGATGGCTTGCGACCACACGCAGTAGATGCACCACTTTTCGATCACGTAAGCTTCGAGATAGGTGAGAAAAGCGGCAAACGCGAACCCAATTTCCGCCGCCTGCAGCGTCGCCCAAAGCCGGTTCGCCAGCGCCAGCAGCGCGATCAGCGCATACCCTAGAATGCCTATCACAGCCACCGGCAAATGGGGCCTGCCGGACGCCGCGTTTTCCTCGAAAGAACTCGGCGGAAATACGGCGAAACGCGAGTGGTTGACGGCGCCACAGTCCCAATGTTCGGTCACGGCGCAGGGCGGAGCGGCCGAGGGGTCCTGCATGTGGACGCGCAGGGCGAGCGACGAAACGACAATACCGGCGACAGCGAGAACGGCGATAAGAAAACGCATGGCTGAATATATTGTAGCCGCGGGAGTTGATGGCAATGGCAATCTCGCCGCAAAGGAAAGAGCAGCAGCGTCATGCGCTGCTGCCCCTCTCAAACCGATATGGCTGGCTTACGGCTTGCCCAGGACGCCGAGCGACAACAACGGCACGGTCGGGGCCGCAGCGCCGATCATCTCGCTGGCGGAACCCGTACCCGAGGCGAGGAACCAGACCGAGCCGGTACTGTCGATGGAGACGCTCAGGATGCCAGCATAGGGGATGCCCTGGCATTGCCGGGTCGAACTAGAAGCGAGTTTGCACGGCGTAAGGCGGGTGGCCACGCTTCCCGTAGGCATGAATTCGACGATGTCGGCACCATCTGCCGCCCAGATGACGCCGTTACCGTCCGTCTGGTTGTTGACCGGGCCATTCCCCACCGAGGTCGCCGTGCTGACATTAAGGTTCGTGACTTCAGCGCCCGAAACCGTTGGAACGACTAGCGTCAACCCCGGCGTGCTGGACGAATTCGCAATGTAAGCGGAGTACGGGCTGGCAGTCACAAACGAAATTCCCGAAACGCCGAGATTCGGAATGTTGGCTCCGAGGATGTTCGATGTCGAGTACGACGGGGCAGCAACTGTACCCGTGTTTTGAACCACGAGGATCACGTTTGAAGCGGGGTCGATCGCCGACGAATTGGTGAACCAAATGTTCTGGTCGGGATCGACCGCGACGGCGTTGACCGGAGAGATGCCGCCTGCGATGAACGGAAGTGTCCCGTTGGCCGCAAGTTCGATGATCGCGGGATTGGACTGCGTCCCAACCCAGAGATTGTTCTGACGGTCGGCCGCGGAAGAAATCGGCTGTGGGCTCCCAATCCCTCTCGAAGTGGGCGCCGGAACGATCGCTCCTGTAACGTTATCGACCAAGAATTTATCGATGGCTCCGCCCTGATTGGGCGCAAAACCCACCGAGTAAACATCGCCAATAGCGTCCGCGCTGACGCCGCTGGCGGCCACGGGCGTCGTGCTGTCCGGCGTGAAGCTGGCCAGCGTGCCGTTACTGTTGAACGAGGCGAGGTTCGATGAGGCCTGCGCCGCGGAGTCGTAGTTGCCAATGTAATAGTTGTCGTTGATGTCCAGCGAGCCCGAGAAGGGGAACGTCAATCCTTGGGTGCCCGTCGTCTGGCCCGTGAGTTTCGGGTAGTAGATGGCGATGCTGAAGTCGGGTGGGGCGAAGGCCAGCGAGGGCTGGTAGAAGCTGGTCTGGGGGGTCGCCGCAGCGAGGAAATCGCTGGTGGAGTAGGGCGTCCCAGTCAGTTTGGGGTTCTTGGCCAGGTTGACCAGAGCCTGGAACGTGTTGCCTTGGCTGAAGTTTGTGTTGGTCGCGCCGAAGAGCACCACGCAGGCGTTACCGGAGCCGTTACTGTTCACGCACGACACGACCGTATCTGCGATTGAATTGATCAATTGCAGCGGCACCTGCGCAGAAGCGTTTTGAGGCAGGGTCGAATTGGCGTTGGGAGCGAATGGGTCTTTCAGATTGATGGCGTTCTGGAACGCATGGCGCAGACCCGCTTCGGCGGTGGTTGGGCAGCTAGTGCTATTGGCCACGCAACCGTTGACTGCGTTATTGCTGTCCGGAGCACCGATTCCGACCTGGGCAGTGAATCCCTGGCCAGTGATGGTCGTGAAGTTGCCCAGCGCGTAGGCGGCGGCGACCGTGCTCAATTCGTTCAGATAGATGAAGCCCCCGATATATTTGCCGCCCGAAAACAGGTCGTCGCAACGCCCCAGCGCGGAGACCAGGAATGTCTTCGCGTTGAACCCCGCGCCGGTATCGCCGCCGGTGCTGACGATATATAGAAACTGGCCGCTCGGGCACGGATATCCACCGGCGAAGTTGAAGGTGCCGTCGGCCGCAGTGTCCTGCCCAGGGCTGATACCCACCTGATTGGCTTCCTGCACGAAGGTTCCCACGCCGTATCCGCCATTGGTCGCATTCCCGGGTCCCGTCCCAGTCGTATAGAGCTTGACGGTGGCACCCACAATCGGGTTTGGTCCCCCATTAATCTTGCCGCCGAAAGAAGCCGCGGATAGGGTGCTGTTAGAAATGGGGGCGACGCCGATCCCGCAACCGGCCAATAGCAATGAACCGGCGAATCCGGCGGCCAGGGTGACGGCAATGCGGACGCCGACGGAAAGAGTGCCATGCTTGGAAGTCATATTGGCTCCTGATGCGAAGAAAAGGTAGACGAAGCTTGAGTGGGCCTAGGCTGACCGGAGCATTCCCATAAACGGAAGTCTGCGGTAAACCGCAAAAATAAACTTGTGTAGACAACTATAAACGAAGTCGTTGGCCCGCGAGACGCATCCCCTATGCACAGATCCTGCAAACTCGCTTCGGACTTCGGACTTTAGACTGAAGTAGCATGCAACCTAGTGGAGGCACTTTGGAACGGACAAATTCGTGGAGCGATCTGCACGTTTGGAATGGGGCAGCGACCCCTGAGGTTGCCCGCGCCTGGACGGAAAAACATTTGGCCGCGTCGCGCGAGCAGGTGGGCAAGCTTCTGGCGGCGGACGGCGTGCGGACGGTTGAGAATACGCTGGCCCCGTTTGACCGCGCGCAGTGGCACCTGCGCCTGGCCGGAAACCAGGCGGGCGTGATGTTCATGGTCCACCCCTCCGCCGGTGTGCGCGACGCCGCGCAGGAACTCTCGCAGACAATCAGCGCCGAAGCGGTCGCGCTTGGTCTGAATCCCGACGTTTACCGGGCGTTGAAGTTGGTCGACGTCAGCGCTGAGGACGCGGCGACGCGCTACTACATGGAGCGCACTCTGCTGGGCTACAAACTCGCCGGCGTCGACCGCGACGAGGCCACGCGGGCCAAAGTTCGGGAACTCGCCGACCGCATGACCGAACTCAGCATGACCTTCAGCCGTACCGTGCAGGACGACGTCCGCAAGATCGTCGTTGAAGCCCCAAGCGAACTGGCGGGTCTGCCCGAAGACTATCTGACGCGCCGCGGCGTGCGTCTTTCCGACGGCATGGAATTGTCGACGGACGCTCCGGATGCTCCGATCATTCTGACGACCGACCCGCCCGATATGTCGCCAGTGATGGCTTATGCAGCCAGCCCGCAACTGCGCCGCCGCATGTATCTGGCCTACAACGACCGCGGTTACCCGGCCAACAAGCAGGTGTTGCAAGATTTGCTGGCCCTGCGGCAGGAGATGGCCGAGTTGTTGGGTTTCCGCAGTTGGGCGGACCTCGCGACGGTGGACCAGATGATGGGGTCGGCGGCCAACATGCGCAGCTTCCTCACGGAAGTCGAGCAGGCCGCGCGCGCGACCGCTCAACACGAGTTCGCCGACCTCGAAGCCTTTGTCCGCGAACGCGACCCCGGGGCCTTGCCACTTTCGCTCTCGGACGCCCGCTTCTGGGAGGAGCAGTACCGCCGCGCCCGCTACGACTTCGACTCCCAGAGCGTCCGCCCTTACTTCCCCTACGAGCAGGTCGAGGCGGGCATTCTCGCCACTGCCGGGAAGCTCTTCGGCGTGCGCTTCGAGCGCGTGCCGGATGCGTCGGCGTGGGACGCCTCCGTCAAGGTTTTCGACGTGCTGGACGCGCTTGGATCCGACGGAATTGTTGGTCGGATTTACCTCGACATGCACCCCCGCGAGGGCAAGAGCAAGTGGTTTTCGGAGTGCTCGCTGGTGGGCGGAGTGCTGGGCCAGCAGATGCCGGAAGCCGCGCTGGTGTGCAACTTTCCGCAACCCACAGACGTGGGGGATGCGGGAGCCGACCCCGCGCTGCTGCAATATTCCGATGTGGTGACGTACTTCCACGAGTTTGGCCACCTGATGCACGAAGTTTTGGGCGGCCGCCAGCGCTGGGCGGGGCAGAGCGGCATCGCCACAGAAGGCGACTTCGTCGAGGTCCCTTCGCAGATGCTGGAAGAGTTTTTTGAGGACGCCGATCTGCTCCGCACCTTCGCCAAGCACTTCCAGACCGGCGAGCCGATCCCGGTCGAAACCGTCCGGCGCATGACCCGCGCCGCCGCGCATGGCCGTGCGCTGAGCACGCTGACGCAGGTGATGTACGCAACTTATTCCATGGAAACCCACGACCGCCGCGCCGAAACTCTGGACCTGGACGCCCTGCTGCGAGAAGGCTACGACCGCTTCTCCAGCTACGAGTTTGTCGACAATAACCGCATGTATGCGGCGTTCACGCACCTGGTCGGCTATACGTCGAACTACTACACCTACCTCTACGACAAAGTGATGGCTCTGGAGTTCTTCGCGGAGTTCGCCCGCTCAGGAGAGAAGAGTTCCCTAGGCGGCGAAACTGCGATGCGCTACCGCCGCCAGGTGCTCGAACCCGGCGGCACGCGCCCGGCTCGCGACCTCGTGCAGGCGTTTCTGGGCCGCGAAGTCAGCATGAGCGCCCTGCGCAACTGGATCGCACAGAGCATCGCCTAGACACAATTACCCGGACAACGCCGCTGGAAAATACGCCTCGGTCCCTTTGTCTCAAGTCAGTGCGGAACGGGCGTCGCGGATGATTTCGGTTCCCTCCTTGACAATGTAGAGGCCGATGCCGACTGCGACGATAGAGTCCGCGAAGCGAAATCTTGTGAAGTGGATGATCAGCGCGGAAACGATCACCGCGAAGCTCGCAATCACGTCCGCGCGCGTAAATATCCAGGTGGCGCGCATGTGGACTTCGCGGTTGCGGTGGCGGTGCAGCAGATGCAGAACGAACCCGTTGACCGCCAGCGAAAGGCTCGCGACCACCAGCATCAAGCGGCTTTCCGGGTCGCTCCCGTAAATAGCCCGCCGCAGGGCGTCGAACACAATGCCTGCGCCCAGGCAAGCGAGCAGAATCCCATTGAAGCGGGCGGCGCGGGCTTTGAACGCCGCGCCGCGCCGGAGGGCCACCAGCGCGATCCCGAACGCGACCGCATCGGCCAGCATGTCGATGGCGTCCGCGAGGAGGCCGGTGGACTCAGCAATCACGCCCGCACCAAGGCCAATGGCGAACATCGCCGCATTGAGGGCCAGCGCAGTCCATAGCACTCGGCGCTCTGCGGCACTGGCGGCGGCTTCGTCGCTTCCGCCGTTCATTTCCGGGCCGCCCAAAATGTCATTTTGTCGCTCGCAGTTTTCAACGATCGAAGCCTTCACTTGCGTTCCGGCCACAACCGTTTCGGCAGCAAGTACGTGAAGCCCACAAAACTCTGCCAGCGCGTCGAAGTCGACGTAAGCCCATGCGAAAAACCGCCGTCCACATACAGATTCGGCCGCACCTGATAGCTGAGTGCGAAGAGCAGATCGACGAGGTTCGCGCGCGCGACCGCCGTACCGGAGGCGGTCGCGGAAACCAGCGGCTGCGTGAAGTGATACACCTCGACCGAAAGCTGCAAATTAGGATTGTTGAAGACGCTGTGGTTCACCGAAAGCGTCTGCGCGAACTGCGCGCGGCGAACGCCATGCCCGCCCAGTTTGCTGTTCCCGTCCTGCTCGTTGACGATGTAGTTCGTGTCGTAGTGGAAGGCGCCGATGTCGCCACTCAAGAGCAGCAGCAGGGTGTTGGTGGGGCTGCCCAGATCGATGTCCGGCGCCGTTCCGCCATACACCGTGTGGAAGTAGCCGATAGCCACGGTGGGGATGGGCGACTTCCCACTTGAAGCGGGAGTTGCAGGGGTCGAATTGGTCGGGGTCGCCTCTGCGGACGACTTTGAAGGCTGTGGAGCGATTGTCGGTGTAAACATCACCGCCTGAAATCCCACCTGCACAGCCCCCGCATCGCGCGATGTGTTCGCAGCCCCGTTCGCCACGCTCGCAGCAAAGGGCTGGCTGGTGACCGCAAACACCAGGTGCGGATGCACGGCCAGTCTGGTCGTCTGATTCGCGCCGTACTGACTCGCCGTGTTCGGAGAGTTGAGCGAGCCCAGATACCCCTGCTCAAACTGCAAATACCCCACTGGCGGCAGCGTCGCCGGACTGGTGACGGTTGGGCGCCCGGGGTTGGCGTTGGGTGGGGCGTTGACCGCAGCATCGGAAGCGGCCTGCCCCAGCGCCACGGGCAGCGCGCTTACAACCAGCATCGTCGCAAGCAGAACACTGTGCATGGGCCGTATCACCGCTTTTTCGACTTGTCCTTTGCCACCGGCTTCTTCGCGCCAACCTTTTTCGCGGGAGGTTTCTTTTGAACGGCCTTCTTCACCGGGGCCTTGGCGGCGGGCTTCTTGACTGCAACCTTCTCTTTGACCGCAACCTTCTTTGCGGCCGCCTTCTTCGCAGGCTTGACGGCCTTCACTGGCTTCTTCGCGGGTTTGGAAGCGGCTTTCGCGACAACTTTAGCCGGGGCCTTGGCCACAGGTTTCATGGGCGGCTTGGCCGCAACTTTCGCCGCAACCGCAACCGCCTTCGCCGGCGCCGGAACATCCTTCGCAGGGGCTTTGGCAACTGGCTTGGTTGCCACTTCCGGCTCGACCGCCATTGGACGGGCCTCGACCCGCGTCACCGACGGTGGCGGCGCGGGAGCTTCTCCCGCAGCCTCCGCAGCCTGGCGCAGCGCGTGAAGCACGACCCGCAGCATCTCTTCCTCTGGAGCAGGCTTGCCCGTCCATATTTCAAACTGCCGCGCGCCCTGCTGCACAAACATTTCGACGCCCGAAATGACAGCAATCCCCTTCAGTCGAGCGGCCCGCAGTAGCGGCGTCTCCAGCGGGCTGTAGACCAGGTCGAACACCAAACGGCAGTTCAGGTCTTCTGGCAGCAGCAACGGGGCGGCCTTATTTCCTGTCATGCCTACGGACGTCGCATTGATGATGATGTCGAACCCGACCTTCGCAACCGCCTCGCGCTTGATGGTTTTTGCACCCGCCTGTCGCGCCAGCTTTTGCGCCGTCTCGGGCGTCCGGTTCAGGATCCAGACCTCCGCGCCCTTGTCGCGCAGCCCAAACACCGCCGCCCGGCCCGCGCCCCCCGCGCCCAGCACCAGAGCCTTCACCCCGGCCAGATTCATGCGCCGTTCCAGCGGCGCGATGATTCCTGCGACATCCGTGTTGAAACCGTAAAACTTGCCGTCCTGTGCGCGAAAAATCGTATTGACCGCGCCGATTTTGGCCGACAATGGGTCGACCCGCTCCAGCAGCGGAACAATGTCCTGCTTGAGCGGCATGGTGACGCTGACGCCTTGAATCGGGATCTCGCGCACCAGTTTGAACAGATCGTCGGCCTTGCTGGTCTGCAACGCTAGATAGACGGCGTTGACCGTCTCGCGGCGGAAGGCGGTGTTCATCATCAGTGGCGACAACGACGACCCGATGGGGTTTCCGGCCACGCCATAGACCTTCGTGGCCGCGTCCACCTGGTCGACGCGGTAGGTTTCAAGCAGCGTGCGCGCCGGGATTTGACCGACCGCAGTCTCGTCTCCCGCACTCGCCGCCGCGAACGTGAACGCTGAACCCGCGCGCAGGCCGAGAATTCGCGAAATTACGCCCGCCTCGCCCATGCAGATGCCGACGACGCTTGAGTTGTGGCTGTCCTCAACCCGTTCCAGGAAGCGCATTAATGTGATGTTGTCGGCCAGCGAGCGCGCGGTCGGCACAATTTTCATGAACTCCGGCGAGAACTTCACAATGCGCGCTAGAATGCCGTCCAGGTCCTTGGTGGCGTGAAAGTCGTGGTGGCTGACGATCAGCGAAACGCCGGTTGCGCGCAGTTTTTCGAAGGTGGACTTAGGGAGTTTTTCGGCCAACTGAAGTTCTATGTCAACCAAATGGAAGCCGGCTTCGGCGGCCCGAAATAAAATATCCGCCGCTTCGGTATTCGAACCCTTGAACCGCCCGCCATTGCTTTCGCAGCGGCAGGTGGCCACTGCGGTCGCGGCCCCGTTCTCGGCCAGAAATTGCTTCAGGCGCGGCAACGCGGCCGCCGGTTTGGGAAGGTAATCCAAGCGAAACTCTATAAAAGTCGCCTCTTTTAGGACTGCGGCGGCCTTTGAAAGCATCTCGTCGACAGTCGATGCGGCGATGGCAACACAGATTTTGCCGATGCGCGAACGAAGGAGGTGCGAAGCGATTTGATTAGGAATTAGCATCGTTGCAATCGCGGTATCGTACCGCTGAATGGACCTGAATGCAACCCCGCTGGGCAGCGTTTCCATAGTTTTACGAAAGTTTCGGCGTGGCCATTCGTGAATCGTCACATAAAGTGTAGAAAGACGAGCGTGGCCCCGAACTTATCGCCACACAATGCAACCCCGGGCTATCCGGTGCATCCAACCAACTATCGAGAGGCTATTCAATCTGTCCCACCAAGCAATATCCTATTTTTGCCCGTAATGGGTAAACCCCTTCCGAAATTCCTCGTTAAAATCCCTCCCCGAAGCCTCTCATGGGCCCGCTGGAAAGCGGGCCCAGATTATTTTAAAAACACATGCGCCGATAGAATCGTTACATGAAGGATTGGCTGGAAAGCGCCGAAGCCATCGACGCAGTGGACGACATCCTGGCGAATGTGGGTCTGACCCACGGCAACCGCAAGACTCGCGCCAGCGCGTGGACGGACGGTGAGCGCGTCAAACGGCGTCCATCCTCAATTCCAGCTTCCAACACGAAACTCCAGCCCGGGGTCCCCGGCGTGGTTGGCATTCCAGTCTGGCAAGCTATCCCGTGGCTGCGTGCCGGCTTCAGCACACGTCAGGGCGGCGCTTCGACCGTGTACGGCGACGGCGAATTGGGAGAGTTGAATTTAGGCTGGACCCGTGAAGACGACCCCGCTATCGTCGCCCAGAATCGCCGTCGTTTCATCCAGTCCGTTTCCGGCAAGACGACGATGCAGCTCACCGCAATTCAACTCGTCACCGCGCGCCAGTTCCACAGCAACATGCTTCGAATCATCGAATCCGATCGCGGCCCGCTCGCTAAACCCGACGGGAAAACCGCCCTGCACGGCGACGGGCTGATGACCGATCTGCCCGGAATCCTGCTCGGCGTGCAAACCGCCGACTGCATCCCCGTCTTGGTCGCCGACAAACGAACGCACGCCGTCGCGGCTTTCCACGCGGGTTGGAGAGGGACGCTGGCGCGGATTGTCGAGCGCGGCATTGGCACGATGCGGTTGCGCTACGGCTCGCGTCCAAAAGACCTTGTGGCTGCGGTTGGCCCCGGCATAGGTGCGTGCTGCTACGCGGTCGGCGAAGAGGTCCGTTTCGAGTTCGAGAGCCAGTTCGCCTATGCTCCCGAACTCTTCACCGAGGTCTACGACTCCGACCCTGTGCGCGAAAAATACCCTCTGCTGTTTATGACGGCGCGCGCTCCCGGCCACTCCAACATCGGCCCCCAAATCCACATCGACGTTTGGAAGGCCAACCGTCGCCAACTACTCGACGCCGGAATCGCGGCGAGAAACATTACGGTGATAGGCGAATGCACAGGATGCGCGAAAGAAAAGAACGGCCAGCGGCGCTACTTCTCGCACCGCATGGAGCACGGTTACACGGGCCGCATGATGTCTGTCATCGGGGCCATAACTCACTGAAAAACTCTGATTTGCTTAAGAGTCTGTTTACGACCTCTCTTAGCCCTTCCCCAAAGCTGTCATCTCGACCGGAGGCGCTTTTTTTGCGCCGGAGTGGAGAGACCCGCAGCTTCTCTGTGCAGCCGAATGTCCTTGCAGCCCACGGAAATCTACAGGTCTCTCTACTACGCCTTCGCAAAAAGCGCGAAGACTCCGGTCGAGATGACAGGGTCTGCGGGCCTAAACAGAGATCGTGAACAGGTTCTAAGGGAACGGTTCATCTGTGCGGTAAGTGCAGCATTTGTCCGACGACTTTAGCCGCCGAAGTACGACTGCCCAATCAGGCAGATTTAACTTGTATCGTTTCTATACATTTTTCTAATACTTATATTCTCAGAAAGCCAGTCGCAAATTATTATGTCAGTGATTATGGAGCTATAGAACCCCTGTATCCATTGACCCAATCTACTTAAAGTTACCCTTGAACCGGGGTAACCTCCATGCGAGAACCATTGATTTTTCTGTAACTCGCAATTCTCATGCATACTTCAATTCAGCAGGGCATCAACCGCGCGACCTTAGAATTGAAGGCAACATGCGAGTGCTGTCCGTGCGGCAGATAAGGATTTCCGAAGCTACAACCAGGGCGGCACTCCTCCTGACATTTCACAGCGCATGGGAGAAACAATCATGAAAAAGTTTGGGACTATTCTATTGGCGGCCTTCGCTTTCGGCTCCTTGTCGTTGTCGGCTTCCGCCGACACGCTCACGCTAAAGTCCACCGGCAACCAGACCGTCAACGGCAATATTTCTGTCTACCCTTACAACTTCAGCATCAACGGCTCCAGCACCCTGACCACGTTGATGTGTCTCGACTACAACCGCGAGATCACAACGAATGAGACCTGGAATGTCACCAAGTCCGGGATACCGCAGGACAACTCTCAAACGTCGGTGGACTACCGCGCCCTTGCCTTGATCCTATCCGCGATTCAAAACAATCCCCTCGGAATTTCCACCGCCGACTATCAAATAGCCGCCTGGAGCATTTTCGATCCGCAACAGGTCATGGCGACCAGCGGCTATACCGCGACGGCGGCGTTAGTTCGCGCGGCGGCCCTGCGGGACGCTTCGAGCACGGCCCACACGCCCGGCTTCAACTACTCCAATTTCAGCTTGTATCTTCCGACCGGCGACACAACGGGTTGGACCAACGGGATTCCGCAGCGGTTCGTCGGCGCTACGGGCGACAATCCGGGCACGACGCCCAACCTCAACGTGGTCCCGACGCCGGAGCCGTCCGCCTTGCTGCTGCTGGGAACGGGTGTCCTCGGCATCGCTTCACTGGTGCGCAGCCGATTCGTTGCGGTTTAGTCTTCAACTGGACGATTGCCCTCGGGGAGTCCGTCGACTCCCCGAAGTTTCATAATCTAGACCTTGCACAACGTCTCCGACAAGGTGTCGCGATTGTCCGCCAGCAGTTTGTCCATGGTCCGCAGGCTAAGCGTGTACGCGAAGAAGCCAGCAATCGCGAGTGCTAGCATCGCCGGTGGCAGGATCCAGGGCTTGTGCAGAAACCATGCCAGCGCCATAAATCCCGCGCCGATACCCGCAGACACCAGCAGCAACCCAATGCTGATCAGCGAACTCAGCGGCGACGCTTGCTTGTTCGACATTTTCGAAGGGTCAATCTTCTTCGGCGCCGTCACCGAGCGGCGGTTGCCCACGGCCAGCGTTACGAACATCGTGAACGCGGCCCACAGAACGACCGCGACGGTCATCCCCGGCGAAGGCGCGCGCGACACATAGGAAATCACCGCGAACACCGCGACCATCTCGACTATGGCCAGCCCGAAGTACATTAGATTCTTGGCCATAAACACGTCGCGCATGCGCACCGGCGCGAGGAAGAAAAACTGGATCCCCGCCGCCTCCAGGCCCAGCGAGTTGTAGCACATGGGCGCGATGCCCATCATGGTGTACGCAACCGACGCGGGGAACAGGATGTACACAGGTGTCCGCGCGGCGCGCAGGTTGGCGAACAGGACCACCATCACGAGCGGAGCCACGAGCGCATAGAAAATGCCCGTATTACGGCGCATCGTGACCCACTCCTTGCCGAAGACCGCGGCGATGGTAGGCGGCGTGGAAAAGCGCATGGACGACTGTGCCAGCACGGACGTGCCCGTAGAAACGACCGCATGTTTCTTTGCCAGATGCGCCGGGGTTTTCGCCGCGGCGTTGGCCGCATCGCTCAGGTTCTCGCCGCGAAACTCCTTATACAGCCGCACCGCGAACACTGCAAAAAACGCTGCGGCGAATACCAATACCCCCACTAACTCCACCGCAAAGACCCCTACGCGGCCAGCGTGCGCCATCGTCAGCGCGTTGGCCGCCAACCCGGGCGGCAGGATCGACAGCACGGGCGCGGCGCGATGGTAGTAGTGCGTTGCGGTGGCAATTCGCGCAGCGTTCATCGCATGATCGTGGCGGCCCTGATGGAAGCCGGGGTTGAACGTGAAGTTGAGATACTGGATCCCCAGCGAGCCGAGCACGATCACGCCAGTAAAGGCTTCGCGCGCGCGTCGCGTTGAAAGCCAGCGGTCGACCCACGCGAACAGCATCCGCGTAAAAAAGATATTCACCAGCGCAAACGCCGTCAGTGCCGCGAAGGCGTAAACCGCCAGCCGCGGCTCGGCGACTGTAACGCCGATCGCGACGGCCAGCGACATCAGCGTCGTGATCGCATTCGCGGGCGAAATCAGACCGAAGAAGGTCCGCACCGCCGCGTAGCCGGGAAAGTCCAGCGGGAAGCGGATCAGTTGGGTCGGGTCGAACGTGGTTCCCGGCTGCCCGAGTTGAATGCTGGCAAGTTGGCACAGCGCGAAGATGGCCCACAGGATGATCGCAATCGCCGCGTACTTCCCCCGGGACGCGAAGAAGTACGCCGCGAAACCGGATCCCACCGACGGCACGAAGATGATCGCTGCGAAGAGCGGCACCATAAAGAGCGTTGCGATGAGGTCACCCACGCCCCCCTTGCGACGCAGGCCGTTGCGCAGAATCCGGAAACGCAGCCACGCGATGGCGGCGAACTGCGCGCGGGTCTGTGCGGAGGTCCACTTCTGGCGGCCCGCAACTACTTCAGCCATGACAACTCCTGCTCCGGCGCGGTGCTGCCCGTCTCAGTTCCGCCGGTCTCTCCGGTAACGGTCGCGAGGAAGATTTCTTCCAGCGTCAGCTTGGCATGGGGGGCGCCCGTTGCGTCTGGCGCGAGCCGCGCCTGCACGCCCGCGCGCAGCTCGTCGAGCGAGCCATTCGCGACGATGTGGCCGCGATGGATGATCGCAATATGCGTACACAGGCGCTCGACGATCTCCAGCACATGAGAGGTGAGAAAGATCGTAGCCCCACGCGCGATCATGCCCTGCAACATGGCCTTCAGCGTCCCGGCAGCAATCGCGTCGACGCCCTCGAAGGGCTCGTCGAGGAACAACACCTTGGGGTTGTGAATGACTGCGGCGGCCAGCGCCAGCTTCTTGCCCATGCCGTGCGAGAAGTCGGTGATGAGCTTCTTCTGCTCATTCGCCAGCCCCATGAACTCTAATAGCTCCTGCGACCTTTGGGCCGTCGTCGCCTTGTCGAGACCGTACATGCGACCGACAAACGTCAAGTATTCGGAAGCGGTCAGGCGGCCAAACAGCGCCATGCCTTCGGGCACGACGCCAATGTTGCGTTTGACCTCTATCGGATTGGCGATGAGGTCTTCGCCCAGGATGCGGACCATCCCTGTGGTCGGCGCAAGCAGACCGGTGAGCATCTTGATGGTGGTCGATTTGCCCGCCCCATTCGGACCCAGGAAGCCGAAGAATTGCCCCGGCTCGACGGCGAGCTCGATGTGGTTGACGGCGGTAAAGCCGCCAGCGAAGGTGCGGGTAAGGTCGTGGGCTGCGATGGCCGGAGTCATTTGTCTTCGAGTCTACGTCACGGTGCGAAACGGTCAACGCATTTCGCCGTTGTTGCTGCCCTTCTTCTGTCCTTCCGAATGAGAGCGCAGGAATCCGCATTTCAGGAGAGGACAAAACCCGGTCCGCGTGTGAGAAAATTTCAACATGAGCGATTTCATTCCTAAACCAAGCGGAATCAAGGTCGGCGGACTCGGTCGTGCAGCGCAGAAGCTGCAAGCGGCACGCGAAAAGGCGGCACATGCGAAGACGGGCGCAAAGTCCCTGGCTGGCGCGCCCCAGACAGCGGTCAAGATGAAAGATTCATTCGCCGCCACCAAGAAGACGACTTTCCAGCGCAAAGCCGTCTAGCGGGACCAATCATTCCCGTAGGTGGGTGGCGCGGTTCGCGAGCGCTCATGGCCGCTGCGGTAATCCAGTGGGTGGCCCTATGTCCGGACTTTCGGCCTTGGGTAGAATGTCTCTCGGCCACGAGACCTTGCGATTCCTTCTTTTACCAGTCTGAAGACAAACCTTTTTCCGCGGATGCGTTCCGGTGGTTTTCCAAACGGTACAACAGCACACCTGTCATCTTCGTCTCATTTTGTGGCGCCCACGCGCCGGAAGCGAGGTTGTGATGAAGAACGCATTGAGTTTGGCGACACCGGTTTTGACGCTCGCACTGTTGACGGTGCCTGCGTTTGCCCTGAGCGCGCAGCAGTCCTACCCTCAGCAACAGCGTGACCCCCAGCAACAGCAGCAAGACGATGCGTATCGCCAGCAGCAACAGGACGCCTATCGCCAACAGCAGGCGGATGCGTATCGCCAGCAGCAGCAGGACGCATACCGGCAGCAGCAACAACAGGGCTACCCACAACAACAGGGCTATCCACAACAACAGGGCTACCCTCAACAGCAGGGTTACCCACAGCAACAGGGATACCCTCAACAGCAGGGCTACCAGCAGGGTAGCCGTTGGGATGGCGCTCCGCCGGACTTCGATGATCGCAACCGCCGGGCTTTCCACGACGGCCTGGATGCCGCCCATCACGACTGGCAGGCACGTCGTACCCTCGACGCACGCCGCTCGTATATGTTCCGCCGACCACCCACGGATCGCACTCACCGCGACGAGTACCGCAACAGCTTCGCTCGCGGTTACCAGGTCGCCGTGGAACACCGTGACCGCTGGCAGGATCACGATCACGATCACTGGGCGGATCGCTACCGCGACCGCGACAACAACCGCGACCGGGACGACAACCGCGACCACGACAACAACGACCCTCGCTAATTCCAACATCCTCGCAACGAGGGGCCACCCCGGCTCCTCGTTCTGCGTTCAGGCGTCTTCGCGGAGGCCGAAACCCTCGAAAGACCGCGGTATTCTCATTCGCCGTGCGAGGTCTACCTGATACCCTCGCCCCATGCGCCGCCTGCCCATCCTGC
>JBBRCA010000016.1:0-32974 GCA_038205325.1 Terriglobales bacterium
CGATCCGCTCTATTGGCGCGGCCGGCCCAAGCTCGACAAGATCGTCTACAAGGTCGTCGCGAGTCGAGACGATCTGCTGGCGCAACTTGCAGAACATAAGGTCGATATGTGGTATCAGTTCGGCGGAGCCTATCTCCCGCGTATCCAGGCGCTGCCCGCGTACACGATCATTCGGCATCCGAGCTACGCCTACAGCCACTACGATTTCAATCTCATGCATGCGACGGTTTCCGATAGAACCGTTCGGCAGGCGCTTCGGCTCGCGCTGGATCGGAAAGGAATCGTCGACAAACTCGGACACGGTGTGGGCGTCGTACAGGACTCCGCAACCCCGTCGAGCGCACCGTATTTTACCGACCTCGGAACCACGCCCTACGATCCCGCCAAGGCCAACGCGCTGCTCGATCAAGCCGGGTGGGTTCGCGGCGCTGACGGCATTCGCGCCAAAAACGGCGTCAAGCTTGACCTCGATGTTGCCGTTACCACCGGACAGTCCGACACCGACAAGGAACTCGAGTTCGTGCGAAAAGGCTGGAAGCAGATTGGCGTTGATCTCCACGTCAGCCACTATCCGGCTGCGTTGATGTTTGCGCCGGTCCAGAAAGGGGGGATACTCTACGGCGGCAAGTGGGATGTCGTCGTTTTCGCGTGGGCCGCTGACCCGTTGGGAGACTACTCGGGCAGCTACGGCTGCAACGCGTTTCCGCCCGACGGTCAAAACAATCTGCACTGGTGCAATAAAACGGCCCAAACCGCGATGGATGCGCTGTCCAGCCATTATCGGCAGTCCGAGCGCAACGCAGACATTAAGACTGTCATGCACGAGTTCGTCAGCGACGTTCCGTCCATCGTATCGTCGCTCCGCGAGGACCTCTTCGCCTACAACAAGGACCTCAGAAACTACGATCCCAACAACGTCACGCCGTTCGACGACATGATGAACGTGGACATCTATTGACCGAAAGAACGCTGTGTAAAAGCATTTCACTTTGGAGACGCGGCTATACTCAAAGCACGGAGGTGGCCCCATGACTCAGACAACCGAACTCTACAAGCGCATCACCGGCGTGGATCCACCCAAGCCCTTCACGCAGAAGACCCATGAAGAGCGTCTTCGCGACCGCGACAAGTTCATCGCAGCGGTCAATGATTCCGACGACGACGACGCCGTGGATGAACTCCTCGAATACATCCTGATGGATCGGCGGCAATCTGAACTTCACTCAATCCACGATAGAAAATTTGACGCAGCGTGACCCTGTACCTTCTCGACACGGACACCGCGAGTTTCCTCATGAAACGAAAGTTTCAACAGCTACAGAACCGCTTTCTCCAGGCTGCTACAGAATCTGTTGCGATATCGGCAGTCACATACGCTGAAATCTTATTTGGGCTCGAAGCCTTTCCCATGTTCCACCCATTGCGCTTCCGGGCGACAGCCTTTCTGGCTGCGGCGCAGATTCTGGATTGGCCCTCGCAAGCCGCCGTTGCCCATGCCGATATTCGTCATCGCACGCGCAAGCAGCCGATCGGCGACCGCGACTCCATGATTGCCGCTCACGCCTTCGCTATTGGAGCGACCCTGGTCACCAACAACGTTAAACATCTCAGCCGCATTGGCGAACCCTTGCGCCTCGAAAACTGGCTCGATTGACGGCTCGCAATCGGACATGCCCGATCGACGAAATTATCGCGGCGACCTCGAACTTCCTTCCCTCCCCCTAAATTCTCCTGTAGTCTGCAAGTCATGCGAACAGCACGTCTTCTTCTGCCGGTGCTGGCCCTGGCCTGCCTCACCGCGCAGGCACAGACATCCGCTTCCCCGAGCGCCACTACGCTCACCGAAGTCCGCCTCGGCGACTCTTTCATTCCACTAACTGGCCCCTGGAAGTTCACGCCCGGCGACTCGCCTCAAGCTTCGCCTCAAGCCTCCCCCCAGCCCAACGGCACCCCACTCTGGGCCAGCCCCGCCTTCGACGACGCCGCGTGGACCGACATGGACCTCCACAGCAACCCCGGCGCGACCGACAACTTCTACGGAAATACCGGTTACATCAAAGGCTGGAGCAGGCGCGGCTTCCCCCTTCTCAGCGGCTTTGCCTGGTATCGGCTCCGCATTCATCTTGCCCCCTCCTCCGAGCTTCTCTGGCTCAAGATGCCCGTTCATAACGACGACTCGTATCAGCTCTTTGCCAACGGCCAATACCTCGGAGAGTTCGGCCAGTTCACCCCCACGGGCGTTTTCAACTACCGCTCGCGCCCCCTCTCTTTTCAGCTTCCCGCACCCGACGAGCACGGTGACATTCTGCTCGCTGTCCGCTTCTATATGGAACCCTTTGTGCTCCTCACCGGCAGCACCGGAGACAGTGGAGGCATGCGCCAGACCCCGTTGCTGGGGACACAATCGCAGATACAGTCCATCCGCGAACAAGAGTTCAACGGACGCACTTTGAGGTCCGTCGACTCGGTCTTCGTCATCTTCCTGGTGCTCATCGCGGCCGCCGGTGCGTTCTGGATATGGCTCCTCGACCGTCCCCGCACGACCTATCTCTGGCTCACGCTGGCCCTTGTCCTTACGGCCACCCACCTCGCCCTTTTGCTGTCTAGCTTCTTCTCCGATGTCTTAACACAGGGATCGAACCTGGCCCTGCTCCAGGTTTTCACCACCCTCAGTTTGGTCTGCTGGATTCTCTTTTGGAGACGATGGTTCCTGCTGACCCAGCAGCGCTGGTTGGACATTCTCCTCGCCATCGTCGTGGCGACGAGTGCCGTGACCGGAATCGTCTTCGCGCTATCGACGCATATTTCCGTGTCCGTCGACCTGTTCGCCTTGGAGCTTAGAGCGGCCTACAACATGGTCCTCGGTGTCATGCTTTTTGTGGCATTGTTGCAGGGCGCGCGCAAAGACCGGATCGACGCTCTGCTGGCGTTTCCGCCAATCATCCTACTAACCATAAGCCTGTTCAGCGTCGAGTTGCTCGCATGGTTTCATATCAGCACCTCTTTCTTTCCCTTTGGGGTCAAGGTCACAGTCGCCGATGTCGCCTTGACGCTGCTCGTGCTGGTGGTCGGCGCACTTGTTGCCCGCCACTTTGTCGCCTCGCAGGTCTCGCAGCGACTCGAGCGCCACACCATCGACCAGGACCTCGAACAAGCCCGCGAACTCCAGCAGCGCGTCCTCATCCCCGAGCCCATCACGTCGTCCCTCTTCGCCGTCGAGACCGCCTACGTCCCCGCCCGCACCGTTGGCGGAGACTTCTTCCAGGTCGTCCCCTACGCTGACGGCTCGCTGCTCATCGTCGTCGGAGACGTCTCCGGCAAGGGCATGGCCGCAGCCATGCTGGTCGCGGTTCTCGTGGGAGCCGTCCGCACTCGCGCCGAAGAAACATCCGACCCCGCCGCCGTCCTCCGCACCCTCAACGACCGCTTGCTGGGCCGCGCGGGCGACCACTTCGCCACCTGCATCGCCGCCCATCTCCGCCCCGGCGGTGCCATGCTCATCGCCAACGCGGGCCACCTCCCGCCCTACCGCAACGGGGTCGCCACCGACCTCCCCGGCTCCATGCCGCTCGGCATCGTCCCCGGCGCCGAGTACGACACCCACGCTCTCCAACTCTCGCCCGCCGACCTCCTCACCTTCGTCACCGACGGCGTCCCGGAAGCCCGCAATGCCACCGGCGCTCTGCTCGGCTTCGACCGCCTTGCCGAACTCTCCTCGCTCCCCCCGGACGCCATCGCCCGCGCCGCCATCGCCTACGGCCAGGACGACGACATCACCATCGTCAGCGTCCGCCTCCGCGCCGCTGCCGTTGAAACCTCCGCAGCGCTCGAAGCCCTGCGGGCATAAACCGACTGGGTGCGTCCTTCATAGCGCTCTTGCGATGGGTGGCCAACGCGCCAAGGTGCGCGCTCCACACCAATTATCATCAAAGCGGACGCACACATGATCGCCGAAATCATCGCCGTAGGCTCCGAGATGCTCTCCCCGCATCGTCAGGACACCAACTCCCTCTTCCTCACGGCGGGCCTCAACCAACTCGGCGTCTCGGTCGCCTTCAAGACCATCGTCGGCGACAACCCTGAGCACCTCACCAGCGCGGCGGACATTGCCATCCACCGCGCCGACATCGTCATCTTCTCCGGCGGCCTCGGCCCTACTGAAGACGACCTGACCCGCGAAGCCGTCGCCGCCGCCCTCGGCCTCACGCTCCACCGCAGCCCCGAAGTTCTCACTGCGCTTCAGGCCCGCTTCGCAGCCCGCGGCATCCCTATGCCGCCCAACAACCTCAAGCAGGCCGACGTCCTCGACGGTGCCGATCTGCTCGACAACCGCGCCGGCAGCGCCCCCGGCCAGTGGCTCGACACCGCAGTCGCAGGCCCGGAGGGTCGTCCCCACCGCAAGATCGTCATCCTGCTCCCCGGCCCACCCTCCGAGCTGAAGCCGCTTTTCGACGAGCAGTGCCTTCCGCGCCTCGCCGCCATCTTGCCGCCGCGCCACATCGCGACGAGAATGCTCCGCATGGCGCTCATCCCGGAAAGCGCCGTCGACGCCCGCACTGCGCCCATCTACAAAAAGTTCACCGACATCGAGACCACCATCCTCGCCGGCTCCGGTGAAATCCAACTCCACTTCTCTTGCACGAAATCGACGCAGCAAGAAGCCCAAGCCCGCGTCGACGAACTCGCCGAACTCATCGAGCGCGAGATGGGCGACGACATCTTCTCCGCGCAAGGCGCATCACTCGAAGAAGTCGTGCAACTCATGCTTGGCGTCCGCGACCTCACTCTCTCGGTCGCCGAAAGCTGCACCGGCGGGATGCTCGCCGAGCGTCTCACCGCCATCCCCAACATCTCGCGCAACTTCGTCGGCGGCGCGGTCGTCTACTCCGACGCGCTCAAGACGAAGTTCGCCAACGTCCCCAGTTCTGTCCTCGAACAACACGGAGCGATCAGCGCCGAAGTCGCTCGCGCCCTCGCCGAAGGCATCCGCAGCGTCACAGGAAGTTCGCTCGGCATCGGCATCACGGGCCTCGCGGGCCCCGCCTCGCCAACCTCCGGCCCCGACGCCGGCAAGCCCATCGGCCTCGTCTTCATCGGCCTCTCCGACGGCGAAGACACCCAGGTCAAGCATCTCCAACTCCCCGGGGACCGCGAGCGCATTCGTTTCTGGGCCACCCAGCACGCCCTCGAAATGCTCCGTCGTCACCTGCAATGAGATCTAACGCGCACACTCTACGCTCTACCCTCTCCTCTTCACTTCGGTACACTCGACCCAGACCATGAACCACTGGCTGCTCATCATCCCGACCGCCTACCTGCTGGGCTCGATCCCCTTCGGCTACTTGCTGGTGCGGACGTTTCTCAAGCAGGACATCCGCGCGGTGGGCAGCGGCAACATCGGCGCGACCAACGTTGCCCGTTCCGGTGCCAAGGGCCTCGGCATCCTCACCCTGCTGCTCGATTGCCTGAAGGGTTTCGCCGCCGTCCTGCTCGCCCTCTACCTCGGGCAGCACGACCTCGACCTCGCCGCAGTCGCCGCCGTCGCAGCCATCCTCGGACACGTCTTCCCCATCTGGCTCGGCTTCCGCGGCGGCAAGGGCATCGCCACCGCCCTCGGCGTCTTCCTTGCGCTTTCTTGGCCAACGGCCCTCTGCGCGCTCGGAGTCTTCATCGCCGTCACCTTCCTCACCCGCTACGTTTCCCTCGGATCGATCCTCGGCGCCGCCACCCTCCCCCTTTTCATGCTTTACTTCCAGCCGTACCACTCCCTCATTTTCATCTCCAGCACAGTTTTCATCTCATTGCTCTGCATCCTCAAACATTCCGCCAACATCGCGCGCTTGAAGAACGGCACCGAGAGCAAGATTGGGGCCACAAAAGCCGTCCCAAACGAGGTCAGCCTCCCATGAGCCGCATCGCCATCATCGGCGCGGGCGCGTGGGGCACGGCGCTTGCCCTCTCTCTGGCCCGTCGCGGTGGCCATAACCTAAGCCTCTGGGCGCACTCGCCTGCGCACGCCGCGGAACTTAACGACAGCGGCGAAAACTCGCGTTATCTCCCCCATTTCGTCCTTCCTGCCGACGTTCGAGTCACCTCCGACCTGCTCCGCGCCACCGCCGGTGCCGACATCATTCTCTGCGCCACGCCGTCCCAACATCTGCGCACCATCATGGCGCAACTCGCGCCCCGCCTTACGTCGCAGCAAATTATTCTTTCCGCCAGCAAGGGCATCGAGGACACCACATTCCTGCGCATGTCCCAAGTCGTAGCCGAGCAGGTCCGAGAGCGCGCCGCCAATCCTTTCGCCGCGCTCAGCGGCCCATCGTTCGCCCAGGAAGTCGCCGCCGGAATGCCCACCGCCATCGCCGTCGCCGCCGACGACGAAGCCATCGGCAAGGCTATCCAGGACGCCTTCACCTCGCCCTCGCTGCGCGTCTATCGCAACCAGGACGTCACCGGCACCGAACTTGGCGGGGCGCTTAAGAACATCATCGCCCTCGCGGCCGGCGTCGTGCATGGCCTGGAACTCGGCAGCAACTCCGCCGCCGCTCTCATCACCCGCGGCATGGCGGAAATGACGCGCCTCTCAATCGCCTGCGGTGGCCGCCGCGAAACCCTCACCGGCCTCTCCGGCATTGGCGACCTCATCCTCACCTGCACCGGCGGCCTATCCCGCAACCGCTCCGTCGGCATCGAACTCGGCAAGGGCCGCAAGCTGCCCGCCATCCTCGAAGGCCTGAACGGCAAAGTCGCCGAAGGCGTCCGCACCACCACTGCGGCCCTCGGCCTGGCTGCCCGCTACGGCGTCGAAATGCCCATCACCGAGCAGGTCGCTGCGATCCTCCATGAAGACAAGAGCCCCCAGGACGCCATCCGCGACCTCATGACCCGCCCCGGCCGCACCGAGTAGCCTTCTTTCTGTCATTCCGCAGCGCAGAGAAGGAATCTGTAGTTGCCCTTGCCCTTCTTTCTGTCATTCCGCAGCGCAGGAAGGAATCTGCAGTTGCCCTTGCCCTTCTTTCTGTCATTCCGCAGCGCAGCGAAGGAATCTGCATTCCCCTTGCTCTCAAGGCCGCACAATCACCTTGCCAACCATCCCAAGATTGTCGTGCAACGCGCATTTATAGTCATACGTCCCCGGTCCTTTGAAGGTGACGCGAAAGACTGGGATGCTTGCAGGCGACTGGGCCACTCCAATCTGGTTTTCCGGCACCGCGCCAATAATCCCCGAATGCGTCGTGTCCCCAGGGGCGTTGAGCGTAGCGTGCCGTCCGCCATCCGCGTCGAAGGACACATTGACCGGAGGCCCGGGGTTCTGAGGTTCGACACCGAACGTGATCGTGTGCGGGTTGGCCGTGTCTAAAACGCTCCACTCGACCGTGTCTCCTACGTGGATCTCGATCGTACCGTGGAGGAAACGCACGACGGAAAGAGACTGTAATCCACCGGTTGTCGATACAACCTCTCCAAAGCCGGCCGCCACGCCGTTCCTGGGCAGCAGATGAGCGGGGAGCATGTCCTCCATGTTGGGGCTCATGATCAGGTCGGAGTCGGCCAACAAACTAAGCTGCTGTCTCTGCGCCTGTAGGTTGTAGAAACTCTGACTGTGCGGAAGCTTTGCCGACGCGGCCAGCACGTGGATCACACCCGTCATGTGAGAGTGAACCAGGCAGATAAGGCTGAAGTTACCGGCCACCGGGAACTTCACGGCAAACTGTTGCCCGGCAACTAACGGCGGCGCTGTGACGCAGGTGGACCCATCGAAACTGGTGCCGCTCGGCGAAAACCCCGGACAACCTACCGGGAAGAAGTTGACCGTCTGACCCGCTACAAAGAACGAGACAGTATGAATATCGTTGCTGGCGGAAGTCCAATTTATGCTGTCCCCCGCATGGATCCAAAGTTCATTGGGAAGAAAGGCGATCGCCTGCTTGCCCATGTCTTGGCTTTGACCTCCAACGGTCGCTTGCCAAACCTGTTGGGCCTCAACGGTCCGGGAAAGACCTGAACCCGCCAACACCACAAATAACGCTACTGCAACGCACGTCGGGCCCGTGAATTTCGTCAAGTTCTTGAAGTTCATCGTTCGCCTCAATTCGACAGCTAATGTTTCGGAAGTTGTGCTTCGAGCGTAAATACACGTAGGAGAAGATGCAGGCCCATATCACGGGAGGACTATACATTAATACTCCGTTTTCGTCAACTGTACGTTATTCGGCAGCTAATCTGCTTCACGCTTTTGTCTTTGCGCCTGCCCTGCACTTGCTTTTCTTTCTGTCATTCCCGAAGGGAACCTGCTTCTCGCTCGGGCCGCCGGACAGGCCGGGATGCCCCCTTTCATCGCGCGGCAACTAACAAATCGTGTACCTCCAAAACATTACCTGCCAACACAAATCCGCCCCGCAAACTCTTTACCGGGGTTAACATAAACTCTATGTCCACGGAAATAACCATCTCGAAGGAAGACTACCTCAAGGCCATCCTCGAAGCCGGCAGTGAAGGCCACATTGTCATCCCCGCGCTCATCGCGCACTGGCTCGAGGTGTCTCCTCCTGCCGTCACGAAAGCCGTCAAGCGCTTGAAGCAGGATGGATACATCGATGCCAAGGCCGACGGCGGATTGCGCCTCACCGCGCAGGGCAAGGAGAAGGCCTACCGAACCGCGCTCCGTCATCACCTCATCGAGCGGATGCTGTCCGAGATATTCGGCATGGAGTGGCACCAGATTCACATGGAAGCCGAGCGGCTCGAACATGCCGTCTCCCCGGCCTTCGAGGCCAAGCTCATCGAAAAGCTCGGAGAAGGAGGCACCTGCCCGCATGGCAACTCTGTACTGCCGGAAACCCCGACGCACCGCCGCAAACGCGGCACCGTCGCCCTCACCGAAGCCGTCGAGCACAAAGACTACCTGGTCGCCAGCCTCTACGAGCGCGATCCGAAGCTGCTGGAGTTCCTGCACAAGCTGGGCATCGGTCCCGGAGCGCGCGTCAAGGTCCTCGAGCGCAACTACGACGACACCGCGAGAATCCAAACCCCCACCGGCTCTGCCACCATCGGAAAGTCAGCAGCTGAGAGAGTCTGGGTGAAACTTCGCAACGGGAGTGAACGTCGGGTAAAAATAATCGGTAAACCATAGTTCACATCTTGTGGCATACTCAATCTAACCCCGTGGATCACTGCGGGGTCGTCGAGCGATGTCATTGAACCCATCCAATCCCGAAATATCGCACCGCCCATCCATGCCGGATGTGTTCTCTTCGGTACGGATTTCACAATCCCCGTACTTCTGGCGGCGCGCTCTCGGCTTTCTCGGCCCGGGATTTCTGATCTCGGTCGGCTACATGGACCCCGGCAACTGGGCCACCGATCTCGCCGGCGGTTCCCGCTACGGCTACACCTTGCTCTTCGTCATCATGGCGTCCAACCTCATGGCGATCCTCTTGCAGGGCCTTTCGATCAAATTGGGTGTCGCCACCGAGCGCGATCTCGCACAGGCCTGTCGAGAGGAATACAGCCGCCCTGTCGCCATCGCCCTCTGGTTATTCGCCGAGATTGCCATCATTGCGTGCGACCTCGCCGAGGTGATCGGCTCCGCCATCGCGTTGCAACTGCTCTTCAAAATTCCGTTGACCGTCGGTGTGCTCATCACGGGCGCCGATGTGCTGCTAGTCCTGCTATTGCAACACCGGGGCTTCCGCTATCTGGAAGCGTTGGTCATCGTCCTCATTGGCACCGTCTCGGTATTGTTCGGGATCGAACTCTTCCTGTCGCACCCCGACTGGTCCCCCATCCTGACCAACCTCTTTGTCCCTTCGAAGAGCATGGTCACCGATCCCGCCATGCTGTACATCGCCATCAGTATTCTGGGCGCCACCGTCATGCCGCACAATCTCTATTTGCATTCGTCCCTTGTCCAGACGCGCAACTACCCGCGCACCGAGCCGGGCAAGCGCGAAGCCATCCGCTTCGCCAACATCGATTCCGTCCTTGCCCTGACTCTGGCCTTCTTTGTAAATGCCGCGATCCTAACCGTTGCGGCAGCGGTCTTTCATCGCGGCGGCCACCCCGAGGTCGCCGAAATCGGCGACGCGTACAAGCTCCTCACGCCGATGCTCGGCGTCGCCGGGGCCAGCACCATGTTCGCGATCGCCTTACTGGCCTCCGGTCAAAACTCCACCATCACCGGCACCCTCGCGGGCCAGGTCGTGATGGAAGGATTCCTCAACATACGTCTCCCCGCATGGCAGCGGCGGCTCCTCACCCGCTCGCTCGCCATCGTCCCGACGATCATCGTGACCTACCTTTACGGAGCGCAGGGGACGACCAATCTGCTTCTGCTGAGCCAGGTCATTCTCAGCATGCAGCTCAGCTTCGCAGTATTTCCGCTGGTGATTTTCACGAGTGACCGGCGCAGGATGGGTCCATTCGTCAACCGGCCCTGGCTCAAATATCCCAGCTACGCCGTCGCCCTCCTCATCGCCGCCCTCAACATCTGGCTCCTCATCCAAATTTTCCGGGGCCGATAAGGAAATCCAACCTTCGAACCGACACAGAGCCGGGTGCCGGGTGCCCCGTTCATCGCGCGGCACTTGGCGCGATGAGCGGGGTCGGGGGCTTGACACACCGTATACAATTTAGACAGAGCAAATCAGTAAGCCCGACACATTGTCGGGCTTCCGCATTTAAGCACTAAGTCTTGTCCTTTGAGGACTTTGCAATCAGAAACCAGCCACGACCCTTTGTTTTCAAGACTTTGCACTTTCAGCAACATCTAAATCCGACCCTAAGTCTTTTTTTCTCCGCACTTTGCGCAAAATGACGGGGGAGGGGGACCCTCAGAAAAGGAGCTGAAACGCCAACTCCGATAAACTGAATCTGATGGCATTTTCTCTCTTCGGCAAGCGCGACCAGGACCCTGAACCCGACACAGAAGCGCCTCCCGAGCGCCGCAGCTTTTTCGACCGCATGAAGCAAGCGGTCACCCGCACCCGCGAGAACTTCACCGAATCCATCGGCAGCGTGATCGCCCTCACCCGCGAGATCGACGAGAACAACCTCGACGACCTCGAAGCCGTCCTCCTCGCCTCCGACATCGGCAGCGTCACCACCGCCGAGATCATCGCCAACCTCCGCGACCGCGCTCTGCGCCAGGGCATCGACGACGGCGCAGAGCTGAAGGTGCTGCTGAAGTCCGAGATCCTTCGCGTCCTCAACGGCGTACAAAAGCCAATCCAACATCCCGCCTCGCCGCCAGAGGTTGTCATGATGGTCGGCGTCAACGGCACCGGCAAGACGACCACCAGCGGCAAGCTCGCCGCGCTTTACCGCGCTCAGGGTCGCACTGTCCTACTCTGCGCAGCCGACACGTTCCGCGCCGCTGCCATCGAGCAGCTCGAAGTCTGGGCCAGCCGTTCCGGCGTCGACCTCATCAAGACCCGCCAGGGCGGCGACCCCTCCGCCGCCCTCTTCGACGCCCTCACCGCCGCCAAAGCTCGCGCCACCAGCGTCCTCATCGTGGACACTGCCGGCCGTCTCCACACCAAGTCCGACCTCATGAAAGAGCTGGACAAAATGGTCCGGACGGCAGCCCGTCTCGTCCCCGGCGCGCCGCACCAGACGCTGCTCGTCATGGATGCGACCACCGGCCAGAACGGCATGGCGCAGGCGCGGCTCTTCACCGAAGCCGCCCACGTCACCGGCATCGTCCTCACCAAACTCGACGGCACGGCCAAGGGGGGCATCGTCGTCGCCATCGCCCGCGACCTCGGCCTGCCCGTGCTCTACGCCGGCGTCGGCGAAAAGATGGAAGACATCCTGCCCTTCGACCCGGCCACTTTTGTCGATTCGCTCCTCGACTAAAGCATTCGTGCGACCTCCGTCTATGCTGGAACTGGATGCCTCATCTGCCGCAGGACGAACGTCATCAACAGCGCGCACTCGATCTCGCACGCAACGCCTCCGCGCTCGCGTCCCCGAACCCTACCGTCGGCTGCGTGCTGGCGCGTGGAGACGAAGTCCTCGGCGAGGGCGCGCACCTCTACGACAACCACGACCACGCCGAAATCGTCGCCCTGAAAGACGCCGCCGCTCGCGAGCACGATGTTCGCGGCACGACGGCCTACGTCACTCTCGAACCCTGTTCGCACCGCGGCCGCACTGCCCCCTGCGCCGACGCTCTAATTGCCGCATGCGTTCGCCGCTGTGTCATAGCCACCGTCGATCCCAATCCGCTGGTGCGTGGCGCGGGCATCGCGAAACTACTCAGTGCGGAAATCGAAGTTCAGGTGGGCAATCCGGCTCACGATGCCTGGGCGCTCCAAGCTCGCACGTTGAACGATGCCTTTGCCTGGACCATACAGCATCATCGTCCTTTCATCACGTTGAAGGCGGCACTTTCGGTCGACGGCAAACTCGCTCCAACACATCACGCTTCTGATGCTGGTGGAGCGAAACCCTTCTGGCTCACTGGCGAAGCCGCGCGATCCGATGTGCATCAACTCCGTCACGTTACCGACGCAATCCTGACAGGCATCGGCACCATCCTCGCCGACGACCCCCTACTCACCGACCGCACAGGCCGCGAGCGACGCCGTCCCCTCCTCCGCATCGTCCTCGATAGTCAATTGCGAACTCCGCTCCAGTCGCGACTCGTCCGCTCTGCCGCGAACGACGTTCTGCTGCTCTCTCACATCACTGCACCGTCAGGCAGAAAACGCGCTCTGTGCGAACACGGTGTCAAGGTCATCGCCATCACGGGCGACAACGCCGCGCTCGACCTCCGCGCCGTATTGGCCGCACTCGAAGGCCGCGACCTTAACAGCGTTCTCGTCGAAGCGGGCGCCGCCATCAACGGTAGCTTTCTCACCGCAGGTCTGGTCGACAAACTCGTGCTGTATTTCTCTGAAATCAAACTTGGCGAAGACACGCTTCCTTTCGCTCGCGGCATCGCCTCGCCTTTTGTCCTGGAGCAACAACTGCAACGCATCGAACGCGCAACCTTCACCAACGGCACGTCCGAAGACGTCCGCATCTCCGGCACTCTCCATGACCCGTGGGCGGGCATCTAACGCCTGACCCTGTACCCTTAAGCCATGTTCACCGGCCTCATAGAAACAACCGGCATATTCCTCTCCGCTACGCCAACGATGGGTGCGACGCGCGTGGTCATCGCTGCGCCAAAACTCGCGGGCCGTTGGTGTATCGGAGACAGCATCGCAGTCAACGGCGTCTGCCTCACCGCGCTCGATGTCGATGAAATGGACGCCCCTCATCCCGCCCGCTTCGCCGCCGATCTCGCCACCGAAACCGTCGAGCGCACCACGGTGTCGCGTCTTGAACCGGGCGCGCTCGTCAATCTCGAACTCCCCACGCCCGCCGGCTCTCCGATGGGAGGACACGTCGTTCAGGGCCACGTCGATGCGACCGGCAAGCTGGTCTCGCTCATCGCGCTCCACCCCTTCAGCGACTCCACCGACTGGCGCATGACCATCGAACTTCCTGACTCACTTGCCCCCTACGTCGTGCCGCAAGGCTCCATCACCATCGACGGCATCAGCCTCACAGTGGCCCGCGTCGAAGACCGCCGTATCGAAATCGCGGTCATCCCACACACCTACAAATCGACCAACCTGCACAGCCTCCACAACGGCGCTACCGTTAACATCGAAACCGATATCTTATCGAAGTATGCCGAACGGCGCACTGCAATTCAGACGCCTTCCATCCGCAGCGTAGCAACGAAGTCGATTCCATTCCAACTCACTACCGACTACCTCTTGCGCAACGGCTACTAAGCCGTAGTTTTGTTTGTCTTCGCCGTCATTCTGAGCGAAGCGAAGAACCCCCGTATTTCGCTTTTGCCCAAGCTGAACCACCACGGTCCCAAGACTCATTATCCTCAAGAGGATGGGAAAGAAAAACCGCGCTCATCTCCGCCAATCGGTTCAGAGCGCGCATTGCCTGGTACTCGACAGTCGTGTCGTGGCGTTCGCCTCTGCTCTGGCGCGAGCGAGCAACGAACCGCCAATTTCAATTGTGAATAGGGCCATCGTCTTAACCTCACGCTACCAGTCTAATTTCAACGCAAACAAAGAGGCTCAGCCGCAACGGCTGCGCCTCTTCCAGTTTCATCGCCAGTCTACAGCGAACTCATATTGTTCAAAAACTCCTGATTATTCCGCGTTTTCCCCAGCTTGTCCGAAAGCAATTCCATCGCTTCCACCGGACTCAGCGGATTGAGCACTTTGCGCAAAATCCACGTCCGCTGCAGGTCGTCCTTCGGAATCAGCAACTCTTCCTTGCGCGTGCCCGAACGCTGAATGTCGATCGCCGGAAACACTCGCTTGTCGACCAGCTTGCGGTCCAAAATGATTTCCATATTTCCCGTGCCTTTGAACTCCTCGAAGATCACTTCGTCCATACGCGAGCCCGTATCGACCAGTGCCGAGGCCACAATCGTCAAGCTGCCGCCCTCTTCGATATTGCGCGCCGCGCCGAAGAACCGCTTGGGGCGTTGCAGCGCATTGGAATCCACACCGCCCGAAAGAACTTTGCCGCTTGGAGGCACGATCGTGTTGTAAGCCCGCGCCAGACGCGTAATCGAATCCAGCAGAATCACCACGTCGCGTTTGTGTTCGACCAGCCGTTTCGCTTTCTCGATCACCATCTCGGCGACCTGCACGTGCCGCGCCGCCGGTTCGTCGAAGGTCGATGAAATCACCTCGCCCTTCACCGACCGTTGCATGTCCGTCACTTCTTCCGGGCGCTCGTCGATCAGCAAAACGATCAACACGATCTCCGGATGATTGGTCGTAATGCTGTTCGCAATCGCCTGCATCAGCACGGTCTTACCCGTCCGCGGCGGAGCCACGATCAACCCGCGTTGGCCTTTGCCGATAGGTGTCAACAGGTCCATCACGCGGCCCGAGATCCCCTCGCGGACGGTCTCCATCTTGATGCGTTCCTGTGGATACAGCGGCGTCAGGTTGTCGAACAGAATCTTATTGCGCGTCTCTTCGGGCGACTCGAAGTTGATCGCCTCGATCTTCACCAGCGCGAAATACTTCTCGCCCTCGTGCGGCGACCGCACATTGCCGCTGATGGTGTCGCCAGTCTTCAAGTCGAATTTACGGATCTGACTGGGCGAAACGTAAATGTCGTCGGGACCAGGCAGGTAGTTGTAGTCCGGCGACCGCAGAAATCCATAGCCGTCGGGCAGGATTTCCAGCACGCCTTCGGCAAAGATGTGGCCCTCTTTTTCGCTCTGGGCCTGAAGGATCTTGAAAATCAAGTCTTGCTTACGCAGACCGCTGGTGCCGGGAATTTCAAGAGCTCGCGCGAGCTTACCAAGCTCCGCAATGCTCTTCTCTTTCAATTCTGAAATTGTCATGTGTTCCTGAAATGATTTTGGGGGTTTGGATTTTAGAGGGTGATACGAGGCGGGTCAGAGCATCTGCTCAACAGCAGGCCCTGCGGAGTATCGCGGTAGGGAGGGTATTGCGGAATGATTTACAGGTGTTGTCGAGCAGAATACAAAAGAACTTGAAAAAAAGCTGGACAAAAATTCAGCCAGCGCAGCGAGACTAGGACGCGCGACGATGCGGAATCGGATCTAATTCAGTTTGTTCCGACTCCATATTCATCGGAACCGTGTCCTTGAAACGGTCCAGGACCTCGTTGGTCGTGTCCTGCAACCGGGTGTTCGGCTTGTGCAATTTGCGTGTCGCTTTGGAAGCGAGTTGGCACAGCTTGTAACGATTGTTGACGTGTGTGAGTGCTCCAAAAATCAAATCTGAACGCATAATCCAATCTCCTTTTCCGGTCGAATTGCCGGTCGAACACACGACGCTGGTCGCTCTGAAAGAACAATTTGATCCGGACGGCAAACGCATGCTTTACGATTCCATACTTTAGACGCGCCACAGTACTCTTCGGTCGCAATGCAGTACCGCAAACTGCGCGGATATTACGAAAGTTTTACATCACCGATAATATTGGCCAGCGAGGTATCGGAGCACAAACGCCCTATTCCCCTACGTTCAGGAGAACACTCCGTAGACTGTGGTTATTAGGGATTGGCGAGCACTCCGCCACGGACTAAAAAGGCCTAGCGCCCACGTAAAAAATCAAAGCGCTAGAATGACTCTACGCTATGAGGATAGAGAGGTCAATACCTTTCTTGAGCAGGTCAGCCGCTCTTCCAGATATGGGACGCAAGGCCCAGAAACGAGCTTTCACGCCCAATAGCTCCGGTCGAGCGTCCGGTACTGAATCGCCTCCGCGATATGCTTCACCGCAATTGTCTGCGCTGCCTCCAGGTCCGCAATCGTCCTCGCCACCTTCAAAATCCGATCATGCGCCCGCGCGCTCAGCCCCTGTTGCTGCATCGCGCGCTCCAGCAATCGCTCCGCATCGCTGTTCAACTCGCAGTGAATCCGAATCTGTTGCGTCGTCATCTGCGCATTCGCAAACACGGCCCGACTCACCCCGCGTGGCGAACCCTTCGTCCGCGCCCCAGCCTCCAGAAATCGCGCATGTTGCCGCTCCCGCGCCGCCAGCACCCGCGCCCGAATCTCTTTTGACCCCTCCGCCGCCGTCCCGCTGCGCAGTTCCTTATACTGCACCGCCGGCACTTCGATATGAATATCAATCCGGTCCAGCAGCGGCCCGCTCACCTTCGACACGTAGCGCTGAATCATGGGCGGCGTACACATGCAATCGCGGCTCTTGTCGTTGAAATAGCCGCACGGACACGGGTTCATCGCCGCCGCCAGCATGAAACGCGCGGGGAACGTCAAACTCATCGCCGCGCGCGCAATCGTCACCGTGCCATCCTCGAGCGGCTGGCGCATCACCTCCAGCACGTTGCGCGGAAACTCCGGCAGTTCATCCAGAAACAGCAGCCCATTGTGCGCCAGCGAAACCTCGCCCGGCCGCGGAATCATCCCCCCGCCAATCAGACCAGCATCTGAAATCGTATGGTGCGGCGAACGAAACGGCCGCTGCGTCACCAACCCCTGCTCCGCGTCAAGCACGCCGGCGACGGAATGAATCTTGGTCGTCTCCAACGCCTCTTCAAAACGCAGCGGCGTCAGGATCGACGGCAACCGTTTCGCCAGCATCGTCTTCCCGCTGCCGGGCGGCCCAATCATCAAAATGTTGTGCCCACCCGCCGCCGCAACCTCCAGCGCACGCTTGGCCACATGCTGTCCGCGCACATCGCGAAAGTCGGCATGGTATTCCTGCGACTCCGCCAGCAGCAACGTTGTATCGACCACCAGCGGCACCGCCGTCATCGGCCCAAACTCTGCCGAGTTCAGCAGCTCGCGCACCTCCAGCAGACTCTTAACGGGGTACACATTGACGCCTGCGACCACTGCCGCCTCGCGCGCATTGGCCGCCGGAATCACCAGGTTTCTGATTCCCGCCGCCCGCGCCGACACCGCGATCGGCAGCATCCCCTGCACCGCGCGCAGCGAGCCATCGAGCCCCAACTCGCCCACCAGCACAAAATCCGAAACATCCTTGATGCTCAGCCCGCCATACGCACCCAGAATCCCCACGGCAATGGGCAGGTCGAACCCCGAGCCTTCCTTCTTCAGATCCGCGGGCGCGAGATTTATCGTAATCCGCGTCGGCGGAAGGTCGAAGCCCGAGTTCTTGATCGCCGCTCGCACCCGGTCGCGACTCTCGCGCACCGCAGCATCCGGCAGACCCACCGTATTGAACGTCTCTTCGGTCTGCTTGACGCCGGAAAAATCGACCTCGACATCGATGATGTGCGCGTCGATGCCGTAAACCGCGGCGCTGCGTGTTTTATAGAGCATTGCCTGCCTGGTGCTGAGAATAAGGCCGTCTGATGTGAAGGTCGCACCAGTCTAGCATCCAATCCAATTGCTTAAACATTTGTCATCCTGAGCGCAGCGAAGGACCTGCTTTGCTTTTCTTTCTGTCATTCCCGAAGGGAATCTCTGATTCAGGTTCGCTACCAGGGCCGAAGACCCGTCTTATACCAGCCTGGGGCACGCCCCAGGTAACGGCCAGGCGAATAGACCGAGGGCTGAAAGCCCGACCTATATTTTCACCTCGGCACTCCCACCATTGAGAAATTCGCCCCACCACACCACCTGCGGCAACGGCCTACAATATGTCCAAGCGCACTCACCCTATGAACACCAGCCTCTTCGAACTTTTCAAAATCGGCATTGGCCCTTCCAGCTCCCACACCGTGGGCCCCATGCGTGCCGCTCTGCGCTTCGTTGGCTCGCTGGCTGAATCCGGCACGCTCGAAAAAGCCGCCACCGTCACCGTCGATCTTTATGGCTCTCTCGCGCTCACCGGCATCGGCCACGGGACCGACCGCGCCATCCTGCTCGGTCTGCTCGGCGAAGCGCCCGACAGAGTCGACCCCGCACAGATCGACACCCTCATCAACGCCATCCGCGCCTCGCAATCCCTACGCCTCGCGGGCAAACAAGCCATCCCCTTCCGCGACGCCGAACACCTGCTCTTCCACCGCGACCAGATGTACCCCACCCTCGGCGAGACAACCCACCCCAACGGCATGCGCTTCACCGCCCGCGACGCAAGTGGCGACACCATCGCCAGCGACGTCTTTTACTCCGTCGGTGGCGGCTTCATCCTCTCCGCCGCGGAACTCGCGCAGCCCGGCTCGGCGAGAAAGCGCATCGTCCCGCACCCCTACTCCAGCGCCGCCGAACTCCTCTCGCTCGCCGCCGAACGCAACCTCACCATCGCCGAACTCGTCCTCGCCAACGAAGTCGCCCTCCTCTCCGACCCCACCATCGTCCGCCCGACCGCCACAGAAAGCAGCGTGCCCGAGCCCACATTGAGAGGGGTGCCAGCGCTATCACAGGGCGGGGTGCCCGCAGCCTGCCCTGAGCCTGTCGAACGGGTCCATATTCTCGGACATGGGTCTTCAGACCCGCACGAACCCGCCCCCGAGACCCAAATCAAATCCGCCATCCTCACCCTCTGGCACACCATGGAAAACTGCATCGCGCGCGGCATCGCCACCGAAGGCATACTCCCCGGAGGCCTCAACGTCCGCCGCCGCGCCCCGGGGCTCGCCCGCCGCCTCGAACGCCTGGACGCCGACGCAAAATCCCGCGACCCCCTCGCTCCCATGGACTCCGTCACCCTCGTCGCGATGGCCGTCAACGAAGAAAACGCCGCAGGCGGCCGCGTCGTTACCGCTCCCACCAACGGTGCGGCGGGCGTCATCCCCGCCATCGCCTACTTCTACATGCACCACTGCTCGCACGATGCGACGCCTGAAGAAAAGGAAGCCGGCCTCATCCGCTACTTCCTCACCGCCGCCGCGATCGGCATTCTTTACAAAGAAAACGCGAGTATTTCCGGCGCCGAAGTCGGCTGCCAGGGCGAAGTCGGCGTCGCCTGTTCGATGGCCGCGGGCGGCCTGGTCGCTGCGCTCGGCGGCGACAACAACGCCATCGAGAGCGCCGCCGAGATCGGCATGGAACACAATCTCGGCATGACCTGCGACCCCATCGGCGGCCTCGTCCAAATCCCCTGCATTGAGCGCAACGGCATGGGCGCGGTGAAGGCGGTCAACGCCTGCCGCCTCGCCATGAACGACCCCGGCGCACACAAAGTCTCCCTCGACCAGGTCATCGAAACCATGTACCGCACCGGCATGGACATGCAATCCCGCTACAAGGAGACCTCCCTCGGCGGCCTCGCGCTGAATATTATTGAGTGCTGAAACAGTGGTAATGTAATCCCATCTAATCCATTGCCGAGATTGCATTATGCAAATGTGTGAAAAGCGGATCGTGCACACAGGCCTCCATGCCTACCGTGTCGTTCGTGGCCAAACCAAAGAAGAGATGGAAACAAAAGCGTCTCTACAACTGGCCCAGTGGAACGCTCGCTGGCAACATAAGGTGAAGGTTGGTCAAAAGATCGCCAACGATAATGCTGGAAGAATCTTGGCGCTAGAACGGACAAAAGAGCTGGAGTCTCAGAGAACTGCTCTCGAAAATCTCTTGTCCGGTATTTCTTCTACTGACACAACGCTTGATTGGGAATCGCTAAAGAGGCGAGATCCTTTTAGTACGCCCCCTCCCGCCCAGCCAGTGTTGCGAAATCTACCACCATCGCCAACTCCACTTCCACAACCTAAGCCTTTACCTGTCCCGATGGTTTATCCAGTAATCCCAGTCGTGTCGGAGTGGACTCTCCTAGAGCGAGCAATACCTATTCTTCGAAAGAAGAAAGAAATTCAAGCCCAAGAGTTGACCCAGCGACGCACAAGAGAAACAGAAGTTCTCAACGCTGGCGAGCAGAAAAAACTATTCGACGCAATCAAACAAAGACAGCAAAATGAAATTGCGTTTCAAACGTCGAAAGAAAAAAATCACTATGATTGCGAAGCCGTTGATGGCCATAACGAAAAGCTAAATTCTTTATATTATAAGCATATTGAAACGTGGAAAGTCGCCAAGACCCAATTTGAAAGGGAGCGTGATTCGTATAACGCAGATATTGATAGTTTTAAAAATCGATATTTTTCAAAAGATCAAGACGCAATCAAGTCGTACTTTTACGAAGTTCTCGGTCATTCGGCATACCCAGACGCTTTTCCCAAAGAAAACACGATAGAAATCACCCCTGATAGGATGCTCATAATTGATTTCGAGCTTCCCCATATCCAGTGCCTGTCTCCCCTCAAAGAGGTCAAATATGTAGTTGCTCGTGGTTCATTTCTGGACGTGCAGGTTTCCGACGCGTGGCTGAAGAAGACGTTTGATGAGGTTTTGTACAAGATTTGCTTGCGAACCGTTTATGAAATCTTTCGAGCCGACACTGTTGACGCAGTTCAAGTGATCGTTTTCAACGGATGGGTGCGCTCAATCGACCGCGCAATTGGCTCTGAAACGCATGCTTGCATTATGAGCTTGGAGGCTGGGAAGGACGAGTTTCTCGCCATCAATCTCGAGCACGTCGAACCAAAGAGTTGCTTCAAGAGGCTAAAAGGAGTTTCCGCAAGCAAGCTAGCAGAGCTTAGCCCCATAAAGCCATTAGTAGTATTGAATCGAGAAGATGCGCGATTTGTTGAGGGCTATGGAGTCGTTGACAGTGTCGATGAACGAACAAATTTGGCGGCTATGGATTGGCTTGATTTCGAAAACCTAATTCGTGAGGTGTTTGAAAAGGAATTCAGCAAGGGCGGCGGCGAAGTCAAGATTACACAGGCCAGCCGGGACGGTGGGGTGGACGCAGTGGCATTCGATCCGGATCCTATTCGCGGCGGCAAGATTGTCATACAAGCAAAGCGGTACACCAACACTGTCGGCGTATCTGCTGTCCGCGATCTTTATGGGACGGTTCATAACGAGGGCGCAAACAAGGGCATTCTCGTCACAACTTCGGACTATGGTCCTGATGCTTACGCGTTTGCCAAAGACAAACCTTTGACCCTAATCAGCGGAGGCGAGCTACTGTTTCTGCTCGCCCAACATGGCCATTCGGCAAAGATTGACTTGGCTGAAGCGAAACGCATGGCTTTAAAAAATGTCTGACCGCGCTGCACATGTGCGGGCACACCTACTCGGTTAGCCACATCATTTCTCGGAGCGCGTCACGATCACCCAAGTGGTTCAGCCTTGACCCCGACGCACACTCGTCCTATCGTCATCAAATGACCCTCGAACTCTCTGCTGTCCGAGAACACGAACTCGCCGACCTCGCAAGAAACAGCGAGAGAACTCCGGACGAACTCGCGCAGGAAGCCGTCGCTCAGTTCCTAGCGGGTCAGGCAGAGCATCGCGAGAAGATTCAGCGATCGCGCGAGCAGATTGCGCAGGGTCGATCCAAGACCAATGAAGCCGTATTCGCCGACCTGAAGCGACGGTTTGGCTGGTGATGCAAATTCGATGGACTGACGATGCGATCGCCGAGATGGCGGAAGTCGTCGAATTACTCGAAACCAAAGTCCCAAGATGGCTCAGCGTATCGCTCAGGAAATATATGGTGAAGCCGAAAGTCTTGCCGTCTTGACCAACCGCTGGCGAATCGGTCCCACGCCACGCACCCGGGAATTCGTCCTTCCTTCCAGCGGATACATCCTCACGTATGAAGTCGTTCGTGATGCCGTCTTCATTTTTGGGGTTCATCACGGCGCACAGGATAGACCTCGCCGCTAACCGTGCTCCGCTGCAAACGCTACCCAGTCCCATCGCCAATGGAGTCATCTTGTCCCCTGAAACATCAACGAGACTTTCCACCCCCGAATTCTTCACCCGCGTCCATTCCCTCACGCCGCAAATCGCAGCCTTCGATTGCGACGGCACGCTCTGGTCCGGCGACGCAGGCTCGGGCTTCATGCGCTGGACCATCGACACCGGCCTTATCTCCGCAAAGCAAATTGCAGGGCTCAACGCCCACTACGACGCCTACAATCGCGGCGAGGTTTCCGAGGCTGCCATCTGCGGTGAGATGGTGCAGGTCTATTGTGGCCTTTCCGTCGAGCGCATGCGCCACGCCGCAGCCGAGTTCTTTCGCGACCACATCGAACCGCACATCTTTCCCGAAATGCTCACCCTCGTGCGCCAACTCCAGCAGAACAACGTCGAAATCTGGGCCGTTAGCTCCACCTGCGATTGGGTCATCGAAGAAGGCGTGCGCCGTTTCAACATCCCGCCAGACCGCGTGCTGGCCACTCGCGTTTCCTCCGACAACGGCATCGTTTCGGACCGCATCCTCGACGTCCCCACCGGCGAAGCGAAGGTCGCCGCACTCCACCGCGCTGGCGTCAACGCGCCGGACGCGGTCTTCGGCAACTCCATCCACGATGCCGCCATGCTCGCCCTCGCGCGCCGGGCGTTCCCCGTCAACCCCTCGCCCGCGCTGCTCGAACGCAGCATCGCCGAGGGCTGGCCGGTTTACTATCCGGCGTCGGTCACGCCATTACCCGAATAGCATTGCGGCCCAGAACCAGAAACTGGCCGACTCGCAACTCGAAACTGAACGCAGCCCGGCTTTGCTCTAAACTGAATCAACCGTGAAGGAACCCATACGCAAGCTGGACCGTCGCAACCCGCAACCCGCGGCCAAGCCATTGCGCCACGTCGCAGCCGCGCTCATTCTCCGCGGCAGCGGCCCCGCGTGCGAGGTCTTCATCTGCCAGCGCCGCGCCGGCCAGCCCATGGGCCTCAAGTGGGAGTTCCCCGGCGGTAAAATCGAACTCGGCGAAACCCCTCAAGCCGCGCTCGCTCGTGAGCTCCAGGAAGAGCTAGGAATTGAAGCCGTCGTCGGCGACCGCATCGCCACGCTCCGCCACACCTATCGCAACGGCGGGGCCATCGAGATCCAGTTCTTCCGCGTACTCGAGTTCTCCGGCACCCTGGAAAACCGCATCTTCGAGAGCATGCAATGGTCCCCACTGGCGAAGCTGCCCGGCTTCGACTTCCTGGCCGCCGACCTCGGCCTCATCCGCGACCTCGCCGACGGCAAGCTGCTCTAGGCCTACGCCGTCAGCCCCTGCCATACCATCACCGCTGACAACCCAACCACGATCACTGCCGTCGCCCATGCAACGACATTGAACCAGCGCGAATTGGTGTACTTACCCATCAACTCCTTCTTGTTGATCAACCGCAGCATGAAGAACAGGATGAACGGTAGCAGCACTCCATTCAACACCTGCGACAGCACGCTGACCTTCATCATCGGGAACCGCGGAATCAAGACCACGGCCGCGCCCCCGGCGATCAACACCGTATAGAGCCAGTAGAAAAACGGTGCCTGCTTAAAGGTGCGATCCAACCCGGCCTCGAATCCCAGCCCTTCGCAAACCGTATAGGCCGTCGAAAGCGGAAGGATCGATGCGGCAAAGAACGACGCGTTGAACAGTCCCACCGCGAAAAGAATATAGGCATAGCGGTCGGCGATCGGCTTCATGGCCTCCGCCGCGTCCGCCGGCACGGCGATGTTCCGCATCCCGTGCGTATAGAGCGTCGCTGCGCACACCACGACGATGAACCACGCCACAATGTCCGTGAAGACCGACCCGACAATCACATCCAACCGCGACGCCTTGTACTGCTTCACCGTGACGCCTTTGTCGACGATCGACGACTGCAAATAAAACTGCATCCACGGCGTAATCGTTGTGCCGATAACGCCGATGGTCAGGTACACATAGTTGCGGTCGCGCCAGATCGATCGCTCCGGCAGCTTCACGGTCTCAACCAGCGCCTGATGCCAATCCGGCTGCGACATCACCCCCGCGATGATGTACGCAATGTAGAAAACGCTCGCGGCAAGGAAGACTTTTTCGACCCCTTTGTAATCGCCCTTCACCACCAGCGCCCACACCCCGACCGCACACAGCGGAACGCTGATGTATTTACTGATGTGAAACAGTTGCAGCGACCCGGCGATGCCGATGAATTCCGTCACCACATTGGCAAAGTTCACCACCACCAGCAGCGCCATGATGATGAACGTCATCCTCAGCCCGAACTCTTCGCGAATGAGGTCGCTAAGGCCTTTGCCCGTCACAACGCCCATGCGCGCGCACATTTCCTGCACGACGATCAGCGCCAGCGTAATCGGCAGCATCGTCCACAGCAGCTTGTACCCGTACTGCGCGCCCGCCTGCGAGTACGTCAAAATTCCGCCCGCGTCGTTGTCCACATTCGCGGTAATGAAGCCGGGACCAAGTACCGCGAGGAACAGTACGATGCTCAACCGCCAGCGCTTCCACCGGCTCATGCGCCAACCTCGAATTGTGCGCGCTGCATCATCTCTGCCAATAGACTAACCGCATTTCTTTCTGTCATTCCCGCAGGAAATCTGTTTTTGCTCTTGCTTTTCTTTTTGTCATTCCGTAGCGCAGCGAAGGAATCCGCATTGGCTCCGCCCTCCGCTGCCATCGCGGCAAAAACTAAGCGCCCATTAATATCCCACGAACTCGTTCGACAATCTTCTCCATCTGCGCGTCGTTGTGGTATCCATCGCGCTCGGCCCGCATACGACCCGCCGCCGCAATACGCGTTCGCGACGCCTCATCCGGAAGAAAACGCCGAACCTTTTCGACACACTCATCGATCCCCGTAAAGAAAACCGCCTCCTCATCTTCCACAAAGCGCGCGCTGTGCCCCTCAGATCGTTCAGCCAATAGAAACCCGCCACATCCCGCAATCTCAAAGCTTTTATGAACGAACTCATCCCGGTTTGCGTGCGTAATAAAACTCAAATTGATCTTCGACCGCCAAATACCTTCGCGATAAGCGTCCATGTACAACTCGCCGCCGGTATAGAGCGCCGCAAGCGCGTCAGGCTGCAACCGCTTCTTCCACTGCGAGTCTCCCGAAATCACCACCGGAAACCCGAACTCCCGCCACAGCCGCGTGAGGAATTCCGCACGATCGTCATACGGCGTTCCAATGAATGACACGCCGCGATCGCGGTCATTGTCGCTCCATCCCGCAGGTGGCGGATAGTGAATGGTCGGTTCATACGCCGTTTGAATTTTGATCACATCGCGAGCGCCACGTTGCGTGTAATCCGAGATATTGCTGTCGCGCTGCACAACGTGCAAATCGAAGTGAGGAATGTCCTTTAGATACAGTCGCCAACCCGGATCGCTGCGCGTGCCAAAAGGATTGTCGATCATATAGCTCACCGTCGCAATGCCCATCGCGCGCAGCCGATCGAGCGTCGCAGGTTGCAGCCACAGCAGCTTGTCCGCCCAGAAGACATCGGGTTTTTCTCGCTCCGCCGCCGCAACGATGTCCCGATTGAAGCGTTCCACAGCGGGCCCCGCAACCATGCGATGCACCACCTTGCGCACCAGAGCGTTCTGCGATTCGTAAGGATAGAAGTTCAGCGCAACAACCTGGTGCCCAAGCCGTTCCAGCGCCCATGCGCGATACTGCGACGAGTCGTGCAGCGTAAGCCCTGCGACATACAGTATCTTAAGCGGCCTCCGCTCGCCCATCTGCTACGCCTCGCGCAACTGCGCGATCACCTGTTCGGCATGGATCGCGCCAACCACCTTGCCGTGCGCATCGACGACGGGAAGCGAGCGAAGATTGTATTTATCGAAAAGCTCGGCCACTTCCGAATCGCGAGCGTGAACGCCGCAACTGACACGATGGACTTCTGACAGAGAGG
Organism: Terriglobales bacterium; assembly: GCA_038205325.1. Lineage (GTDB taxonomy): Bacteria > Acidobacteriota > Terriglobia > Terriglobales > Acidobacteriaceae > Granulicella. The sequence goes on from JBBRCA010000016.1 coordinate 26,164, forward strand.
CCACCGGTGCGTTTTTCTCCGCGATAATCAACCGCGCCAGCGCAACGACGCCCTTCAGATGCTCCGCCTCATCCAGCAGATAGACCTCTGTGATCGTGTCCGGATCGCCCTCAAAAGCGCGTAACGCTTCGACCGTATCGGCCACCGTCGCCCCCTCGTGGACCGCAACGTAATCGGTCGTCATGCGGCCGGCCGCCGAGGTCTCCTCGTGTTCCAGCAGCTCCTCCACATCCTGCCGTTCTTCCGGCTCCATCTCCTCCAGAATCGCGTCAGATTCCGCTTCTGTAAGCTCACCCAGCAGGTCGGCCGCGGCCGCCGGATCCATCTCTTCGATGATGTCGGCGGCGCGTTCTGAATCGAGGCTTTGCAGCAACTCCTTTTGCAGCTTCGGCCCCACCTCTTCGAGCGTCTCCGCCGCCGTCTCCTCGGGCAGGCTGGTGAAGATCGCCTCGCGTTCAGCGGGCGCAAGCTCTTCGAGGATCGCGGCAATGTCGGAAGGATGCAACTTCGAGAGCCGCTTCTGGTCGATCTTCAACCGCACTCGCCGCGCCGGATCGCGCACGATCAAATCGACAAAATCCCATGGAATCACACGCTGCTTGAAGCGGTCCGACACGCCCCCGACAGCAACGCGCGGCAAACCCTTCAGCAGCCGCCGCGACGCGCCGCGCAGCCCGACTTCAACCTCGGCGATGCGCAAACTCAGCTTCTCCGAATCCGTCGCCGGCTCCCACACCAAGTTGACGTCGTTCACTCGAACCACCTTGTGGCCATGCACGTCGATGATCTGCTGATCGAGCAGATCGCGTTCGAGCAACAGGAAGTCGCCAATCTCCCCAGCCGGAGTGGGCGCGACGGTCGCTCGCAGCGTCGACTCACCCGGTGAAGGCTGCTCCAGGCTTTCGACTGGCAGCAAAAACTCCCGCAGCTTGCCATCCTCGCGCCGCCGCAGGATCAACGCCCCAACGTGCGTCGCATCGCGCGCTACATCGACCGCAAACTCATGCACTCGGCCGCAACTCTTCCCCGAGGCATCCAGAACGGACATCCCGACAAGACTCGACACACTGGTCGAGACGCTGGCAGCCAAGCCAGGCGGCGAGTTTTCGAGCGCAGCCATCTCCCTAACCTAACCCATCCGGTGTCTGTTGCGGTTGGCAAAAACGAAACGACCGCCGCCGCAGCGACGGCCGTTGCCGGTTTGCCAAATTATTTGCTGAAATCCACTGTCGGCGCCGTCCCGTTCGCTGGATTGCCTTTGTAGTACTCATCGCGGAAGTGGTAGCCCGCCATGTTCGCCCAAATGCTGGCCGGAAACTGCTGCACGTAAATGTTGTAATTCTTGAGCGCCGTGTTGTACCTCTCGCGCGAAATCGCAATCCGATTTTCCGTCCCCGCCAACTCATCCTCCAGCCGGATGAACTGTTCATTGCCCTTCAAATTTGGGTATGCTTCCTGCAACCGCAACAGGGGACTCATTGCCACTGTCAATTGCTGGTTGGCCTGAATGCTGCTGGCCCGATTCGACCCCGCAGCAATAACGCCGGCCCGCGCATTGGCGATATTCGTCAGCACCGCCGACTCCTCCGCCACATAGCCCTTCACCGACGCGACAAGATTCGGAATCAAGTCCATCCGCCGCTGCTGGTTCACATTCACTTCCGAATACGCAGCGTCCACGTTTGCATTCCGCGCCACCATCTCGTTCTTCGCGCTGATGTAGCTTCCGCCAACAATCAACAGAACAACCACAAGCAGACCCACAACTCCAAGACCAACCCATCCAGCTTTCATCGTTTACCCTTTCGCGCGTTATTAGCGCCGCTTCCAGCTTACGCCTCTAAAAGTCTCCGCCCGCGCCGCCTCCGCCGGAGTCTCCCCCGCCGAACCCACCAAATCCGCCGCCGCCGCCGCCTTCATTGTCGCCGCCGCCGGAACCACCGCCGCCGAAGCCGCGCCCGCCACCGCCCAGCATGCTTCCCAGCAGCAGCCAGCCTAACCCGCCGCCCCCACCACCGCCACCACGCCCACCGCGGCCTCTACCGAAGATCAGAAAAGCGATGACCAGGAAAAAGATGATTCCGCCAATGCCAAATCCTCGCCCACTGCTTTGCCGCGCCGTTTGCTGGCGATAAGTAGGCTGCACGGGCGCGTCCAGAGTCACTCCAGCATCAGCCGCAATCACGCCGGCAATCTGCTGAACGCCCGAAAGCGCCGCCGGTCCATACTCGCCTGTTTTGAGCTGAGGGACCATGGCGCGACCGATGTCTCCGACCTTCGCATCGTTCAGAATCCCTTCCAAACCCTTCCCGACATTGATCCAGCGCTTTCGGTCATGAATCGCGAACAGCATCAGAATGCCGCGATCGTCCGGCTTGGTTCCGACGCCCCACTTCTGCTGTAGGTCCTGCGTAAACTGGAAAACGTCTTCCCCGCCCGTGTCGTTCACGGTAACGACAGCGATTTGCGCATGGGCCTTCCGCTCGATCTGCCCGCAAATGTTCTCCATCTGCCGGATCGACGCCGCGTCCATCACGTTCGCGAAGTCGCTCACATACGCGGTCGGCTTGGGCAGCTTATCGACCGTTTCCGCACGCGCTCCGGCGCTAACCGAAAACACCGCAACCAATACGACGACGACTTTCCTAAGCAAACTCACAACGCCCATCTTAGCCTGTCCCTTGCGCACTTGCAGTCTGTCCCTTGGGCACTTGCGGTTGTTTTTCTTTCTGCCATCCCGTAGGCAACCTGCTTTTGCTCTTGCTTTTCTTTCTGTCATTCCCGCAGGGAACCTGCTTCCCTCTCGGAGCTCCCACAAAGCGGGGTGCCCCATGTCCGGATTTTCGGACATGGGATTCCACAAAACTCTCGGCCAACTTCAGTTGCTCTTGCTTTTCTTTTCTGTCATTCCCGCAGGGAACCTGCTTTCCTCCCCGGAGCCCCAAAGCGGGGTGCCCCATGTCCGGATTTTCTGACGTGGAATTCCACAGAGCTCGCGGCCAACTTCAGTTGCCCTTGCTTTTCTTTCTGTCATTCCCGCAGGAAACCTGCATTTCTCGCATCGCGACAATGCCGTTCCGCCCAAAGAAAAGCTTGCAGCACTGTCGCTGCAAGCCTTCCCGCATTCTCTACGCAATTTACTGCGCTGGTGCCGCGGCCTTACGATGCATCGGCGTCGACCAGCCCTTGTCCTGCGCCATTTTATCGATCATTTCGCTGTGCTCTTTGATCACGTCATGGCCATGCTCGACGGCGGCCTTCAACTCCGGGTCTTTCACGGTCTTCGCTTCATTCCCGAACTCGCGCAGGTCCTGATGATGGTCCATCACCATGTCCTTCACGTATGCCTTGTCGAAGTCCGCACCCGACTTCGCCTTCATCTTGTCGTAGGTCGCCTGGTCCTTAGCGTTCAAGTGGTCGGGGACCTTGACCGCCATCCTCTCCGCGATCGGTTTCATCGACTCGTTGAGCGCGCTGTGATCGGTGACCATCTTCTGGCCGAACGCCTTTACCTCCGGATCGGTCGCTTTATCGACCGCCAACTGCCCGAGCTGCACTTCCATCAATCCGCCTTCCGCGGCTTTGCGAACGAACATCTTGTCCTTCTGGTGCTGAGACATCGCCGGCTTGGCGGTATCTGAAGTTTTGTCACTGTCCTGCGCAAACGCGGCGACGCTCAACGCGCCAACGCCGCAGAGAACCAAAGTCATTTCATTAAGACGAAGCATTTCCATTTCCTTTCCGCGACCTCAGTTCAGAGGTCATCCAATTCTTCGATGCCTCCTCGCGAGGCGCGCGTTATCCTCAAAGTGGAGCTTTCATGAACCGCACCCTGCCCGCACCCCCTGTCGCCCGCCGCGACCGCAAAACCCTCGACATCCACGGCACCCAGCTTCACGACGACTACGGCTGGCTGCGCGACAAGGACTCTCCCGAAGTCCACGCCTACCTCGAAGCCGAGAACGCCTACACGACCGCCGCGATGGAAGACACCGCCAACCTGCAAAGCAATCTCTACGACGAAATCCTCTCCCACATCAAGGAAGACGACGTCTCTGTCCCCTATCGCGATGGCGATTGGGTGTACCTTATGCGCACCGCGAAAGGCAGCCAATACGCCACCTACCTGCGCCGCCCCGCAGCCTCTCCCGAAGCCCCCGAAGAAATTATCCTCGACGTCAACCGGCTCGCCGAAGGGCAGCCCTTCATGTCTCTCGGATCGATCGGCGTCGGCCCCAACGGTCGCCTGCTCGCCTACACCACCGACAACACCGGCTTCCGCCAATACACGCTCCACATCCGCGACCTGACCACCGGCCACGAACTTGCCGATACCGCCGCCCGCGTCGGCTCGCTCGCCTGGGCCTCCGACTCCGCCACACTCTTCTTCACCACTGAAGACGACCAGACCAAGCGCCAGAACCAACTCCATCGCCTTACGCTCGGTCAAACCCCGGTGCTCGTCTTTGCAGAACCCGACGAGCGCTTCAATCTTGGCGTGGGCCGCACAACCGACCGCAAGTACATCCTGCTCGACATCGGCAGCCACACCACCAACGAAGTTCGATTCCTCGACGCCAACGCCCCCGAAACCGGGTTCAAACTCATCGCCCCGCGCGTGGACGACGAGGAGTACCACCCCGACCACCGCGACGGCTTTTTCATCCTCCGCACCAACCGCGGCGCTTCAGCCAATCAGCCGGCTGAGCAATTCCACCTGATGCGCGCGCCCGTAGCGAGTCCCGACCGCGAGCATTGGCAAGAGTATCTTCCCGAACAGAAGGACGCTCCGCTCGAAGACTTCGACCTCTTCCAGAACTTCCTTGTCACAACGTATCGCGAAGCCGGCCTGCCCGTCCTGCGCGTCTTCACACTCAACGCCGCAGGCGCTTTAGGCGCGCCCAACGACATCCGTTTCCCCGACCCCGCCTACTCCGCATCGGGCGATGTCAACCGCGACTTCCACACCGGAAAATATCGCTACGCCTACCAGTCGCTCGTCCGCCCCGCATCCATCTTCGAGTACGACATCGCGACACACGCCTCGACGCTGCTCAAACAACAGGAAGTCCCCGGCGGCTTCGACGCCTCGCTCTACGCCTCAGAACGCCTCTGGTTCACCGCGACCGACGGCACAAAAATTCCCGTCTCGCTCCTGTACCGTCGCGACCGCTTCCACAAAGACGCCTCATCGCCGCTCTTCGTCGGCGGTTACGGTTCCTACGGCTACGCTCTGCCGCTCGGCTTCAGCCCGGCGCGCCTACCGCTGCTCGACCGCGGAATCGTAATCGCCTACGCGCACATCCGCGGCGGCGGCGAGCTCGGCGACCCCTGGCACGACGCCGGCAAAATGATGGCCAAGCGCAACACCTTCACCGACTTCATCGAAGCCGTCGAATTCCTCTGCGACCAGGGCTACGGCGACCGCCGGCGCATCGCCATCGAAGGCGGCAGCGCCGGCGGCCTGCTCATGGGAGCGGTCACCAACCTCCGCCCCGACCTCTTCCGCGCCGTCGTCTCCCACGTCCCCTTCGTCGACGTGATGAACACCATGCTCGACGCCTCGCTGCCCCTCACCGTCGCCGAGTACGAAGAGTGGGGCGACCCCAACCAGCCCGAAGCCTTCGCCTACATGCACAGCTATTCGCCTTACGAAAACCTCGTCGCGGGCGACTACCCCGCGATGCTTGTCAAGACCAGCCTCAACGACTCGCAGGTCATGTATTGGGAGCCCGCCAAGTACGTCGCCAAACTCCGTACCCTCAAGACCAACGCCCACCCACTGCTGCTACATATCAACATGGACGCCGGTCATGGCGGCGCTTCCGGCCGCTACGACTACCTAAAAGAAATCGCCTTCGACGACGCCTTCCTGCTACGCGAACTTGGCCTCGAAACCGGAACCTAGCCGTTAGAAACCGCCTCCGCCAAACGTATTGCACTGCGCTGGGTCGCCGCTCGTAAACCCGCGCTTGAACCACATGGTGCGCTGCTCGGCGGATCCATGCGTCCAACTCTCCGGACTCACCGCGCGCCCGCTCATCTTCTGCAAATGATCGTCGCCCACGGCCGCTGCCGCATTGAGTGCATTGTCAACATCTCCCGGGTCCACCTTGCCACGCGTCTGATACGTGTTCGCCCACACCCCCGCGTAGCAATCGGCCTGCAGCTCCGTATCCACCGACAAGTGATTGCGCTGCCCCGGATCCTGCTGCTCTAGCCGCGCTACTTTGCCTTCCGTCCCCATCAATTTCTGCACATGATGACCGAGTTCATGGGCAATCACATACGCCTGCGCAAAATCCGCTGTGCTCCCGCCAAACCGCTTCAGTTCATCCCAGAAGTCAAGGTCGATATACACCTTCTCGTCCGTCGGACAATAAAACGGCCCCGTCGTAGCGCGCGCCGTCCCGCAGCCCGAGTACGTCGCGCCGCGAAACAGCACCAGCTTGGCATGACGATACTGCTTTCCTTCGCGCGTAAAAATCTCCGTCCACTGCTGCTGTACATCATCTAGTACTGCGGAGATCAGGTGCGCATCGCGGTCTTCTCCGGCGGGATGCGCTTGCGGATTCGACGGGCTCACCTGCTGCGTCGGCTGCGGACTCCCGCCGCCCGAGAATATCCCGCCCAGATAGTTGTGCCCCGTGATCACGCTGATAACGATCAGCACAATAACGCCAACGATGCCTAACCCCCCGCCACCACCAAACCCGAATCCGCCGCCACCGCCGCCGCCGCCGGAGTCGTTCCTGCGGTCCTCAACATCGCTGCTCATGTTTCCAGGCGTCCATTCCATATCATTCTCCTT
>JBBRCA010000017.1:0-30336 GCA_038205325.1 Terriglobales bacterium
GAATGCTTTCCTGTTCGACTGGATTTGTAGTGATGCGAACAAAATGCGGGGGTCCTTCGCTCCGCTCAGGATGACGGCGAAAAACAGGCAACTGCAAATGCGTAGTGCCGCTTTACGGGGTGCCGTCTATGGGGTCGTCTGCGTCGCTTTGTTGGCGGCGACGGGGTGCCATTCCGCGTACATTGAAGCGGTCGTGAAGAACGCCAGCGGAGCGCCTGTATCGCTCGTTGAAGTGGACTATCCCAGCGCCAGCTTTGGACGCGGAACGCTCTCAGCCGGGGCTGAATATCATTATCGCTTCAAGGTGCTTGGGTCGGGAGCGACCAAAGCGCTCTGGACCGACGCCAGTCATCACGAGCATTCGACGCCGGGCCCAACGTTGAAAGAAGGCGACGAAGGCCGAATGACGGTAACGGTTGGCGCGACTTCGGCCAAATGGGATCTTGCGTTGAAGAATCGCTGAATCGCTAGTTCGGATTAGTCCGGGCCGGGCGCGCGGGTCGTCCTTGGAGGGTTTCTGAGGGAGTCGGGTTTGGCCTGTTGGTTTCGGCGACGGCCCAAGACATAGACCCCTAACCAAATGATGCCGAACACAAGGGTTCCACACACAAGAAATAAGACGGTAAGCAACGGGTCCTCTCCTTCTGCCGACGCGAACCTTGTTCTGCGGCTGGATGCGTTTACGTATCATTCACGCGGCGTTCGCGCCTCGCAGCCATTCTACTCTTCAGATGCCATCATCGGCATTGGGGTAAACTGCGGGTTGTGGAGCGAGGCTTCTTCATCACTTTCGAGGGGCTGGACGGCTCCGGCAAGACGACGCAGTTGCGGCGGCTGGCGTCGGCGCTGACTGGCGACGGTCGAACGGTTGTGACACTGCGCCAGCCGGGCGGGACGGCGCTGGGCGACCGGATTCGGTCTGTGCTGCTGGACTCTCGCAGCGAGTCGGAACTGGGCGGCATCGCGCCCGAGGCGGAAATGGCGTTGATGTTTGCCGACCGCGGCCAGTCGCTGCACCAGGTTGTTCGCCCGGCGTTGGCGGCAGGGTCAGTGGTGCTGTGCGACCGCTACACGGATTCGTCGGAGGCGTATCAGGGCGCGGGGCGCGGGCTCGGCAGCGTGCGCGTGCTGGCCATGCATCGAGCCGTTTGCGACGGATTTCAGCCCGACTTGACGATCCTTCTGCTGCCGCCTTTGGCCGGAAGTCTGGTGCGCGCGCGCCGTCGCAACGAACGCAACCAGCATTCGCATGGCGGCAATGAAAACCGCTTCGAGCGCGAAGGCGATGCGTTCTACGAGCGCGTGCATGCGCAGTATTGCGTGATCGCCGAGCGGGAGCCGCAGCGGGTGGTCGCGATCCAGAATGAAGCGGGGATCGAGTCGGGCATCGACGCGATTGCGGCTCGGGTGCTCGCCGTGGTGCGCGAACGCATGGCGCAGCACCAGCCATGAGCGCGGACAAGCGCGAATCGTCGCGCGACTACGTGGCCGCAACAACGGCAGGCGAGTGGCGGCTTCCGCCCGGTCTAAGGCGCGCACTGCCGTTCTACATGCGGCGGGATTGGGTCCATTTCGGAAGGCCGATTCCGCTCTTTGAACACCTGCACAAAACGTTCGGCCCCATTGCCCACTACCGCTTCATGGGAACGCTGATTGTGTTCGTGAACGAGCCTGCGTGGATCAACGAAATTCTCATTAACCAAGCTGGCTCGTTTGTTAAAGAGCGCACGCTGAAGCGAATGAAAATCCTGCTCGGTGAAGGCCTCATCACCTCCGACGACCCGATCCATATTCGTCAGAGGCGGATTGCGGCGCCCGCGTTCCACCGCCAACGCATTGCGGGGTATGCGGGCGAGATCGTCGCGAGCGCCGCCGCCATGCGCGATCGCTGGCGCGAAGGCGAGACCGTCGACGTGGCCGCCGCGATGATGAAGCTGAGCCTGCGCATCATTGCGCGCACGCTGTTCGACACCGAAGTGACGGCGGAGGTGCTGTCCATCGCAGTCGAGGTGGACACGATCATGGGGCTGTACAACTTTCTGGTCGCGTTTCCGAACCTGGAATCGGTGCTGCACTGGCCCATTCCCGGTGTGATCAAGTTTCGCAAGTCGCGCGCTCGGCTCGATGCCATCGTCGGCAGGATGATTGCAAGTCGTCATGCGCTTAGTGCCGAGGCGCTCGCAAAACGCGGCGATTTGCTGTCGATGCTGATTGCGGCGCGCGATGAGGGCGATGGTTCGCGCATGAGCGACGAGCAGGTGCGGGACGAGGCGTTGACTATTTTTCTCGCCGGTTACGAGACGGTCGCGAACGCGTTGGCGTGGACCTGGTATCTGCTGAGCCAGAATCCCGGCGCAGCGGAACGTATGGCTGCCGAAGTCGACGAAGTGCTTGGCGGGCGCGCTGCGAGGCTCGAAGACGTGCCGCGCCTGCGCTATACGGAGATGGTTTTTGCGGAATCGATGCGGCTATTTCCGCCCGCCTGGGCGATGGGTAGGCAGTCGACCAAGCCTGTGGAGTTGGGTGAGTTTCGCTTCCCGCCGGGGTCGCATTTCTTTTTCAGCCAGTATGTGATGCACCGCTCGGCGGAGTGGTGGGAGGAGCCGGAAGCGTTTCGGCCCGAGCGGTTCTCCGAAGACGCGAAAGCGGGACGCCCGCGCTTCGCCTACTTCCCGTTCGGCGGCGGACGGCGGCAGTGTATCGGCGAAGGCTTTGCTTGGATGGAAGGCGTGCTGTCGCTTGCCACCATCGCTCAGCGGTGGCGGCTGCGGTTCATCCCCGAGTTTCCGGTGGAAGCGGAAGCGAAGATCACGCTGCGCCCGAAGTTCCCGATGATGATGCGGGTCGAAGCGCGGCGCGTGCGTTCCAGCGTGTAGACGAGCCGAAGAAACAGATTCTCTTCGGGAATGACAGAAAGAAAAACAAGAACCAAGCAGGCACGGCCTCCCTGCCGGATCTATACGGACTGGAGCGATTGGTATACTCGTCCGATTCGGGCTACCTTGTATTGTCAGTTTTAGAGACCGGCTGTGTACTTGTTTGTAGCACGCAACGATACGACCTGGAGGCTGGACCGATGACGAAACATGCTGCCCTTGAAGCGATTGAACAGGAGTGGAGCACCGCACGCTGGGCCGGTATCGTGCGCAACTACAGCGCGGAAGAGGTCTACAAGATTCGCGGCTCGGTGCGCGTGGAGCACACGCTGGCACGCAACGGCGCGGAGCGTTTGTGGGAGTTGCTGCACCGGCCCGGACACACCGCCGCACTGGGCGCAATGACCGGCAACCAGGCCGTGCAGATGGCCCAGGCGGGACTCAAGGCAATTTACATGAGCGGTTGGCAGGTCGCGGCGGACGCGAACGCGAGCGGGCAAATGTATCCCGACCAGAGCCTCTATCCGGCCAACAGCGTGCCGCAACTAGTGCGCGCGCTTAACAATGCCCTGCTGCGCGCCGACCAGGTGGCGCACAGCGAAGGCGACGACAGCGTCGACTGGATGCTGCCCATCGTGGCCGACGCGGAAGCCGGTTTTGGCGGCGCGCTGAATGCCTTCGAGCTGATGAAGTGGATGATCGAAGCGGGCGCGGCCGGAGTGCATTTTGAAGATCAACTGTCGTCGGCGAAAAAGTGCGGGCACATGGGCGGCAAGGTGCTCGTGCCGACGCGGGAGGCCGTGCATAAGCTGACGGCGGCGCGACTGGCGGCGGACGTTATGGGCGTTCCGACGATCCTGGTGGCGCGCACGGACGCCAATGGAGCGCAGTTGCTGACCAGCGATTGCGACCCGCTCGATGCTCCGTTCATCACGGGCAAAAAGACGGCCGAAGGCTTCTGCCGTATTCGCGGAGGCCTAGAAATTGCGATCGCGCGGGGGTTGGCCTACGCGCCCCATGCGGACCTGATCTGGTGCGAGACCTCGGAGCCGAACTTTGCGGAAGCCGAGCGTTTTGCGCGCGAAATTCACGCGCAGTTCCCCGGTAAACTGCTGGCGTACAACTGCTCGCCGTCGTTCAACTGGAAGCAGAAGTTGAACGATGAGGACATCGCGAGCTTCCAAACGCGGCTTGGCGAGCTCGGCTACAAGTTTCAGTTCGTGACGCTGGCCGGCTTCCACGCCCTGAATCTGTCCATGTTCGAACTCGCGAGCGCCTATGCGACCGATGGCATGGTCGCGTACTCCAAACTGCAGCAGCGCGAGTTTGCGCTCGCGCCAGAGGGATATGGCGCGGTCAAGCATCAGCGTTTTGTCGGGACAGGCTACTTCGACCTGGTTGCGACAACCATTTCTTCTGGGGAGACGTCGACGAACGCTTTGCCGGGATCGACCGAAGAAGAGCAGTTCGAGGTGGCGACCGTTTAGCAAAGTTCTACGGGCCAAAAGCGTCGTGTCTTGTGCAATAGATACAGGCATCCGTGTACAGTCGAAAACAACGCGAGGCGCGTCCGCCGAGGGCGCGCCTCGCTCAACCTTGTAGCGAACGAAAGAGCCTTTCCATGATGGTAAGCAGCGCAGTCCGTCTTAGCGAGGGCGGTACCGAGGCGTTAGCCGCTCGCGTCCTCACGCCCGAGGTCGTCGCCTTCCTCGAGGAGCTCGACCTGCGTTTCGAGGCGACCCGCCTCAGCCTTCTCAATCAGCGCGTGTTGCGTCAGGCCGAGTTCGATAAAGGCACGCTGCCGACGTTCCGCGCGGATACGCAATGGATCCGAGACGCAGATTGGCGCGTGGCTCCCTATCCTGACGATCTCGCCGACCGGCGCGTCGAGATTACGGGACCGACCGACCGCAAGATGGTCATCAACGCCCTCAACTCCGGGGCGAAAGTTTTTATGGCGGACTTTGAGGACTCGACGGCGCCGACGTGGGCCAACTGCCTGGAAGGCCAGATTAATCTGCGCGACGCTTGTCTGGGGACTATCGCGTACACGTCGCCCGAGGGCAAGGACTATAGACTCGGTGAGAAGCCTGCAGTTTTATTTGTGCGCCCACGCGGTCTGCATATGACCGAGCGGCATTGGAGCGGGACTACCGGTTCGATCTCCGCGTCGCTGTTCGATTTCGGCGTGTACTTTGTCACCAATCTGCGGACGTTGCTGGAACGCGGAACGGCACCCTACTTCTATCTGCCGAAACTTGAAAGCCATCTCGAAGCCCGGCTGTGGAAGCAGGTCTTCGAGTTTGCGGAAGACAAGGCCGGCGTAAAGCGCGGCACCATTCGCGCGACCGTACTGATCGAAACTATCGTCGCCGCATTCGAGATGGACGAAATTCTGTTCGAGCTGCGTGAACACTCGGTCGGCCTCAACTGCGGGCGCTGGGATTACATCTTCAGCTTCATCAAGAAGTTCAGCAGCAACCCGGCGTTTGTGCTGGCGCAGCGCGGCGATGTCACGATGGAGCAGCCCTTTCTGCGGTCATATGTAAATCTGCTGATCGATACCTGCCACCGTCGCGGCGCGCACGCCATGGGCGGCATGGCCGCGCAGATTCCCATTCGCAACGATCCGCAGGCCAATGCCGCGGCCATGGAGCGCGTGCGTCTGGACAAACTCAGAGAGGTCAAGGCCGGACACGATGGCACATGGGTCGCTCATCCCGGGCTGGTCCCCGTCGCGATGGACGTCTTCAACGAGTGGATGCCCGGCCCCAATCAGATTGACAAGAAGCAGGACCGGCCTGTTCCCGTCACCGCCGAAAATCTCATCGAAGTGCCGGTCGGCAAGATCACCGAAGAAGGTTTTTCTCGCAACGTTGAGATCAGCCTGATCTACCTGGAGTCGTGGCTGCGCGGGCAGGGTTGCGTCCCGATCTTCAATCTGATGGAAGATGCGGCGACGGCGGAAATTTCGCGCGCGCAACTTTGGCAATGGCGCCGCTATCGCGCCCACATGGAGCATGGAGGCGTCATCGATCTGGGGCGGATCGAGGGGACGTTGCAGGGAATTCTGACGGGCATACGGACGCGGGTTGGGGATTCCGCCTACCGGAAATCGAAGTACCCGCGCGCGGCTGAACTTCTAATGACGTTTGTTCAAGGGCCGTTTCGCAGCTTCCTCACCACCGAGCTTTACAACGAACTCGACTAAGGAATTTGTTGCGATCTCAACCGGTGGCTGTACAGCTAGAAAGGCGGGAGTCGCTGAAACGTCGCTACTCCCGCCATCCCACAGTCCGGAGCTACGCTACGACGCTGCTCGGCTTGGACTCCACTTCATCCCATATTTTGGTGTTGTGGGTCTCTCTCAGCAGGAAGCTGCCGACGATGAATGTGATAGCCGCAATAATCATCGGGTAGTAGAGACCAGCGTAGATGTTGCCGGTGGCCGCTCCGATAGACAGTCCTATCAACGGCAGTAAACCGCCGAAGACGCCATTGCCGATGTGGTACGGCAACGACAGCGATGTGTACCGCACCCTCGCAGGGAAAGCTTCGACCAGGTACGCCGCGATCGGGCCGTAGATCATGCAGACCAGAATGACCTGTAGCCAGATCAACGCGATCAGCGCAGGCACGTTGGGCGCCGTCGCTTCCTTCGCCGCCACAGGCTTCTGCGTTACCGGATCGATCGTCATCGGAGTCAGCGCGATCGCGCCCGTCACCTTGCTTTTGGCGGAGGCAATACTGACCACGTTGGTGCCCGCAGCCGCTTGCATGCCGTGATAGATCGGGATGTAGGCAAAGACCGAAAGCAGACAAGCGGTCATCATCAACTTCTTGCGCCCAACCCGGTCGCTCAACGCGCCGAACACCGTGAAGAACGGCATCGCCAAAAGCAACGCGACCGCAACAATGATGTTGGACGTTTTCGGATTCACCTTCAGGATGGTTTGAATGTAGAACAGCGCGTAAAACTGACCGGTGTACCAGATCACGCCCTGGCCGGCTGTTGCGCCGAACAGCGTGATCAGCACGCGCTTCAGGTTCGCCCAGTTGCCAAAAGCGTCCTTAAGCGGCTGGGTGGAGGTCATCCCGGCGTTCTTCAATTGCGCGAAGATCGGCGACTCCTTCATCTTCGACCGCACGTAAATCGAGACGGTGACGAGAATGATGGACGCGAGGAATGGAATGCGCCATCCCCAGGCCGCAAATTTTTCCTTACCCAGGGCCTGCTGCGTCACCAAAATGACAATCAGCGACACGAATAACCCGAGCGTAGCGGTGATCTGAATGAAACTGGTGTAAAAACCGCGCTTCTTGTCGGGAACGTTCTCGGCCACATAGACCGCCGCTCCGCCATACTCGCCCCCCAGCGCGAGGCCTTGCAGCACGCGAATCAGGATTAACGCAATTGGAGAGAACCATCCTGCCGTCGCATAGGTCGGCATCAGGCCGATGAGCGCCGTCGCTCCACCCATAATCGTCAGCGTGATCAGGAACGCATACTTGCGTCCCACTGTGTCGCCGATGCGACCGAAGAACAACGCGCCAAACGGGCGCACCAGAAATCCAACGGCAAACGTCGCCAGATAGGTGATGTACGCGAACGTATCATTTCCGGGCGGATAAAACTTCAGCGCGAGAATGGCCGCCAAGCTGCCAAAAATATAGAAGTCGTACCACTCGATCATCGTTCCTACGGATGACGCAATGATGACCTTTGCAATGCTGTCCGATGGCGTGGCAGTCCTGGACTGGGGCGTCGTCATGGTCGCTGTCCTTTGTTTATGGTTGCTGTTCTGTTGTTTCTGTTTTGAGAGTCGAGGTTTTATATCACAAGCGAAGGGCCGAAGTTTCAGCATCGCTGTGCGGCCACCCGCATTACGGTCTCGCCATGCAGGATTGCTGCGCGGGGAGCTCGACATTGGCGCTACAGAGGACAGCAATCCAATCGCGGCTATATCTCAAAAAGCGTTCTGTAGATCATGCTGCGCCTTCGGACCAAGAAGCGCCGGAGCTGGCCACGCGGGAATGAAATTCTTGCTGGATAGCCTCGCTGTACTGCGCCGGGGCTTCTTCAAGTTGCACTCTTCGCGAATGAAGCTCTTCCCAAATTTCACCATCGGGTAAATCGACCAGGTTGATATCGACATTGAGCAAAATGCTACTGATAGACGCCCGCAACAAAAGCGCACCAGCGACGATATCGCTTAGCACGCGATCATCCGACAGCTTCGCGGCGGTCGCGGCCAATGCCATGCCCGCGCACATCTCGCCCGCGGCTTCCAGCGGAATGCGTATGGCGTCGAGAAGCGCGTTGCGCATCGCCGTGGCCCTTGCCAGTGTCTCGTCTTCCGTGGCATGGGGCATTGCGCGGGCCTGCAAGTACGCTTGGAACGAATTCGCATCCGCGTCCGCAGAGGCTCCCAAGCGTTCCATAGATGTCACAATATGGCGATTCACTTCCAACAGAGTTTGGTGACGGGGCGAATCTGCGTCAACGTGCCGTTGAGAAATCGCAATGCCTTTTGAGATCAGCGCCAGGCCGAAAACAGCCGACACGGCCGAGACAGAGCCGCCGCCCGGGGTCGGTTTCACAGACGCTACCAGGTGTCGCATCTCCGCTAAGGTCAGGTGCCAGAACGATGCGCCGGCGATGTTTGTCATATCCCGTTCACCAGTCACAATCGAAAGTCCTGGCCCTACACCGGTGATTTTAGAGAACGGCGCGACGCGGTCGACAATCGGCCCAACAGGTGAGCCTCTTCGTCGCGCGCGATTGGAGTTGACAGCACAAGACTCGTCGTTGGCATTCCATAGGGCAAGAGTTTTTCGATCAGTGTTTCCAGTTCGACGGTTGATGTCAGAATGACTTTAAGTAGAAACGCGTCCGACCCGGTCAGGTGGTGGCACTCCTGAACCGAATCCAAGCTGTTTAAGAACTTCAGGAACGGCCTGTACCGCTGGCCGTCGCAGGTCAATCGGATAAACGCCGTGATGTTGAGGCCTAAAGCTTTCAGGTTGATCTTTGCACGATACCCCTGGATAAACCCCAGGCCTTCGAGCTGTTTCACTCTCTCATTCGCGGCGGAAGGCGACAGGCCCACCCTGCGTCCTAACTCCGCAAAAGGAAGGCGGGCCTCCCTCGCCAATTCGAAAAGAATTTTCTTGTCGAGCGAGTCCAGACCTTCAGCTTTCATGAAGCTTGCCTCTCGGGTCAAGTGTATATCTTCGTCTCTTATGTTGATTCAACGGCCTTGATTAACATATGCAAACGATTCAACGCCAAGGGCGCTGATTTTCAATTTATCGCTTATTTGAGAATCGCAAAATATTGCCTAGCATTTCCACATGATCCAGTTAGATGGTTTCAGTTTGACAGTCGAAGATGTTGTCGCCGTTGCGTGCAGCCAGGAACGCGTAGCGATTTCGCCTGCGGCAATGGCCGCTATGATGGCTTCGCGCAAGGCCGTGGAGGCGGCGATGTCCGGGGACCAGCCTGTCTACGCACTCAATACCGGAGTCGGCCTGCTGGCGAACATCCGCCTCGATGAACATGAACTGGAGCAGATGCAGGTCAACCTCGTCCGGTCGCACTGCTGTGGGGTTGGCGAACCGCTGCCCAGGGACGTCGTTCGCGGGATGATGCTGATTCGCGCCAACGTCCTCGCGAAAGGATTGTCGGGCATTCGTCCCATCGTCGCCGAACGGATTTGCGATCTGCTCAACCATGACATCACACCGGTCGTCCCATCGCGTGGGAGCGTCGGGGCGAGCGGCGATCTTGCCCCTCTTGCGCACATGGCGCTCACGCTGATTGGAGAAGGGTCTGCCACCTATGGCGGCGACGTTCTTCCCGCGGCAGAGTGTCTGGCGCGGGCCGGATTGCGGGCCATCAAACTGCTTGCGAAAGAGGGTATATCGCTCCTCAACGGGACCCAGGCGATGTTGTCGCTGGGCTGTCTCGAACTGGTGCGTTTGGAAACGCTCTTTTACTCTGCGCAAACTGCTGCCGCCTTCACCATGGAGGCGTTGGGCGGCACTCCCGCCGCGCTGGATGCGCGATTGCACGACGCCCGCCCGCACGCCGGCCAGAGGCTGAGCGCGAAACACCTGCTTGCGCTGCTCGAAGACAGCGCGATACAAAGGACACACGGGACCGACGGCGCGCGGATACAGGACGCATACTGTTTGAGGTGCATCCCGCAAGTGCATGGGGCCGCATGGGACACGTTCGTGGAGGCGCGCCGGGTGTTTACGATCGAGTTGAATGCCGCCACCGACAATCCCCTGGTCTTCGTGAACGACGAAGGTACGGAACTGCCGGGCGAGATCGTTTCGGGAGGAAACTTTCACGGAGCTCCGTTGGCTTTAGCGCTGGACTATCTTGCTATTGCAATCTACCAACTGGCGGGAATCTCCGAACGGCGCACAGAACGATTGCTCAATCCATCGTTGAATGAGGGACTGCCCGCATTCCTCGCGGACCGTCCTGGAATCGAGTCGGGCCTAATGATGGCCCAGGTGACGGCCGCCGCTCTGGTGGCCGAAATGCGAGTGCTTGCCGGGCCGGCGTCGGTCGGGTCGATCCCGACCAGCGGCAATCAGGAGGACTTCGTGAGCATGGGGATGACCTCGGCCCTCAAGCTACAGCAGAGCGCGCGTCTGGCGGAGATGGTGGTCGCCATCGAAGTCCTCGCCGCGACCCGGGCTTTGGATTTCCGCAAGGAGCGGACGACCCCAGTGCTTGAAGCCGCGAAGGCGCGGTTTCGAAAGAGTGTTCCCGCGTGGAAGGAAGACCAGGTGTTGTCCGGCCCGATGCAGTGTGCCGCCGAATTCCTGGCCGCAGATGGCTTTCAAACCCACGGTCGTGCAGGTCATTCACTCGAGGAGGTCCATTGATGGCGAGCCGCTTGGTTTCGGGCCACGTTCCGGGCTACGTTCCGATTCGGGCGCCGCGTGGCAATACGCGCACCGCCAAGGGCTGGATTCAGGAAGCCGCCAAGCGGATGCTGATGAACAATCTCGACCCCGAAGTGGCCGAGAAACCCGAAGAACTGATCGTTTACGGCGGTCGCGGAAAGGCCGCCCGCAATTGGGAGTGCTACCACAAGATCATCGAGACGCTCGACCGGCTGGAGAACAACCAGACGCTGCTGGTGCAGTCGGGCAAGCCGGTCGGAGTTGTCGAAACACATCGTCTCGCTCCGCGCGTGTTGATTGCAAACTCCAACCTTGTGCCGCGATGGGCGAACTGGGAAGAGTTCGACCGGCTCGACCGGGCGGGACTGATGATGTACGGGCAGATGACTGCGGGGTCGTGGATTTATATTGGCACGCAAGGCATTCTGCAAGGCACTTACGAAACTTTCAAGAGCGCGGCCCGGCAACACTTCAACGATACGCTGGCGGGCACCATTACGGTGACGGCCGGCCTCGGCGGCATGGGCGGAGCGCAGCCGCTGGCTGTGAAGCTCGCGGGAGGCGTGAGCCTCTGCATCGAAGTGGACGCCAGTCGCATTGAGCGGCGATTGAAGACCCGCTATCTGGACCGCGCCACGACCTCTCTCACCGAGGCCATCGCTCTGGCGCGCGCGGCGAAAAAGGATCGCACGGCGCTCTCGATAGGGCTTCAAGGCAACGCTGCAGAGATTCTGCCGCGCATGGTGCAGATGGGATTTACGCCCGACCTGGTCACCGACCAAACCAGCGCGCACGACCCCATGTGGGGCTATCTTCCGCCCACACAGGCGGACGAAGACGTGAACGCGTTGCGAGCACAGGACCCCAAATCTTATGAGGCGCGGGTGAAGGTGGCGATGGTCGATCACGTCGGCGCGATTCTCGCGATGCAGAAGAGGGGCGCCCTTGCGTTTGACTATGGAAACAATCTGCGCGCACAGGCAAAACTCGCGGGCGCGGACGACGCTTTCTCGTATCCGGGTTTTGTGCCGGCCTTCATTCGGGATTCGTTCTGCGAAGGGCGCGGCCCGTTCCGGTGGGTCGCGCTTTCCGGCGATCCCGCCGACATTGCCAAGACCGACGATGCGCTGCTCAAACTCTTTCCCGACGATGCGCGGCTCCAGGAGTGGCTGCGATTTGCGTCCGCGCAAGTCGCCTTTCAGGGACTGCCTGCGCGCATCTGCTGGCTCGGCTACCGCGAACGCGACCGGGCCGGACTGCTCTTCAATAAAATGGTCCGCGAGGGCACCGTGTCCGCGCCGATCGTCATTGGCAGAGATCATCTCGACGCCGGCTCCGTTGCTAGTCCTTATCGGGAGACGGAAGCCATGCTCGACGGGTCGGACGCTGTTTCGGATTGGGCGCTGCTCAACTTCGCGACCGGAATCGCCAGTGGCGCCGGGTGGATGAGCTTCCATCATGGCGGCGGTGTCGGCATGGGGTACAGCCAGCACGCGGGGCTTGTCGCTGTCGCCGACGGAAGCGACGAAGCCGAGGAGCGGTTGCGGCTGTGTCTTACCAACGATCCGGGGCTGGGCGTCATGCGCCACGCCGACGCGGGCTATGAGAAGGCCCAACGCGTCGCGGGCGAGCGGGGTCTTGACATGCCGAGTCTCCTACCCCTGCCGGATGCCAGATGAACGTCGAAACCCTCATCACGGGCATCACGCAACTGGTCTCCGCGCAGGGGCCGGGGGCCAGGCACGGCGCCGCCATGAGCGTGGTGGCCTGCATTGAGAATGCGGCGTTGGCCATCGATCAAGGGCGCTTTGCGTGGGTCGGAAAGGCGGAAGACTGGCACGGCCACGCTGCTTCGACCGTCGATCTGGGCGGTCGTGCCGTCGTCCCCGGTCTGGTCGATCCTCATACCCATGCCGTTTGGGCCGGAGACCGGCTTGCGGACTTCGCCTTACGGATTTCCGGTGCGTCCTACGAGCAGATTCTTGAGGGCGGCGGCGGAATTCGCAGCACCATCAGCGCGACTCAGAATGCAACGCAAGAGCAACTGGTCGCGCTTGCGCTGCCACGCCTGCTCGCCTTGATGGAGTCGGGGGCGACCGTCATTGAGGTCAAGTCCGGCTATGGCTTCACCCCACCGGCCGAGATCAAGATGCTCGAGGCAATTCGCCTCCTGCAAGCGAAGCTCCCAGCCAAACTTGTGCCCACGCTGCTCATCCACATTCCGCCGCCGGAGGCTAACAAGCGCATCTCTTACCTCGACCAAATCATCCACGAGTTGATCCCCGAGGTCGCAAGCACGTCTTTGGCGACCGCTGTGGACATCTTCGTCGAGCGCGAAGCGTGGCAGCCCGACGAAGCGGAAAGGGTGCTCGCTTGCGCGCTCTCACATGGTCTCGCGCTCAAGATGCACACTGAGCAATTCCACGCGATTGGCGGGCTTGAGTTGGCCGTGGAGTTGGGCGCATTGAGCGTTGACCATCTGGAGGCTTGCCGCCCTGGGCAGTATCCGCAACTGGCCGGGAGCACTACCATGGCCACATTGCTGCCCGGCGTGTCCCTTCATCTCGGGATTCCGTGCGCACCCGGAAGAGGTTTGATCGACGCCGGGGCCGCCGTTGCCGTCGGTACCGATCTAAACCCGGGGTCAAGTCCGCTCTTCTCAACTTCGACGGCGCTCGCTCTTGCGGTGCGACTGAACGGCCTCTCGGCTGAAGAGGCTTTAGTTGCGGGAACGGTCAACGCGGCGGCGGCCCTCAAGTTGGAAAATGCTGGACGAATTGAAGCCGGTTTGCCTGCGGACTTTGCAGTATTGAAAGGCCGCGATTGGCGCGATCTCGTTTATCTTCTTGGATCGAATCCAGTCGAGGACGTTTGGATCTCAGGAGTGAAAGCCAGTACGAACGCTGCCCGGATTGAGGGACAGTAATGACGACGCGCTACAACCCGGCCCTTCTTTTTGATTCCGACTCCTTCAAGTCGGGCTGTGGTCTTTGCGTCGACCCAGATGGAAAGATTGACAGCGCTGAGGCCGCCGGGCGCTCCCCTTCGGCCATCGTCGAGATGAAGAATGTCGAGCTGAAGAATAAGGCCGTGCTTCCCGGCTTTGTGAACGTCCACTCGCACGCCTTTCAACGACTGATTCGCGGCAAGTCTGAATCGCGCGTCACCAGCGGCAAAGATTTCTGGTCGTGGCGTGGAACGATGTATCACGCCGCCGCCAGCCTCTCGCCCCAGGATGTTTACGACGTGGCCCGCATGACTTTTCTCGAAATGGTCAAAGCGGGAACGACGACGGTTGGAGAGTTTCATTATCTCCACACGGCACCGGATGGAAGTCCGTACGACGACCCGAACCTTCTGAGCCGGAACGTCATCGACGCCGCCCGCTCCGTCGGGATACGCATTGTCCTTCTGCGTTCCGCCTACCTCCGCTCCGGTTTCGAACGGCCGCCAGATCCCGGCCAGACGCGCTTCTTCGAGACGGCTTCCAGCTTCTGCGAAAATGCGGAGGCCCTGCTCGGCGCATACTCCCACGACCCCAGCGGTGTTCGATTCGGCATCGCGCCACACAGCGTCCGCGCGGTTCCCCTCGACGCTCTCCACCAAATTGTGTCCTGGGCGCGCTCGAAGGGTATGCCGGTCCACATGCACGTCGCCGAGCAGCTTGCCGAGAATGCGGCCTGCGTTCGCGAGTACGGAAAAACGCCGCTCGCGCTGTTGCACGACGAACATTTACTCGGGCCGGACTTCACGGCGGTCCACGCCATCCACATCACCAATGATGAGATCGCCATGCTTGCGGAGACACAAGGCACGATCTGCTCGTGCCCCACGACGGAAAGGAATCTTGGCGACGGCATCATTGCGGCGGACAGAGCGATGCGGGCCGGCATTCGCATCGCGCTTGGCTCCGATAGTCAGGCGCAGATAGACCCTCTAGAGGACGCCCGCCAACTCGACTACCACCTTCGCCTGACGCAGCAGCAGCGGGCCATCCTCGATCAGATTGATGGCCGGCCTCTGGCCGCCCGGCTTTTTGCTTGTGCGACTTTCAACGGCGCACGATCTCTCGGTCTCGATAGCGGCCTGTTCACTCAAGGCTCTCCAGCGGACTTCATCACGGTCGATCTCAACGACCTCTCCATCGCGGGCCACTCCGGCAACGATCTCCTTCCCATCCTCACGTTCGGACTCAATCGAGCGGCGATCAAAGATGTCTTCGTCGGCGGCCAACAAATCCTGCGAGAGGGCAAGCACGCGCTGGAAGAAGAGATCATCGCTCGCTATCAGGAGGTTCATCGTAAAGTTTGGAACGACACGCCCGGCTTGGGAGCGGCGAGATGACTGCGGCAGACTATCTCCTCGACCTCATCCGAACACGTTCTGTATCGGCGACGAGCAATCGCGCCGTTGTCGACTACGCCCGGAACGTGCTGCACCGCGCAGGTTGGAGCACGCAAGAGATCGTTTATTTCGATTCGAACAAAATCGAGAAGGTCAATCTGATCGCGGCCCCGCCCCGGCAGGATGTCTCTGTTCGCTCGGTAGACCTCGCCTTCGTGTGTCATACCGATACGGTCCCGTTCTCAGCCTCATGGGCGGGGGCGCTCGAACCATATCGCGACGAAGAATTTCTCTATGGCTGCGGAGCCTGCGACGTGAAAGGCTTCCTGGCATGCTTGTTGCAGGCGGCCGCATCGGGGTCTCGCGCGGATTGGACTGAGGGGCTGCGGATTGTCCTGACGGCCGATGAAGAGATCGGCTGCGTTGGGGCGACGCATTTGCTGGCGCAGGATGCCATCAGGCCGAGGCGCCTGGTGATCGGGGAGCCGACATCGCTCCATGTCGCGCGCGCGGGAAAGGGCTATTGCCTCTCCGAGGTTGTGGTGCATGGCATCGAAGCCCACAGCGCACACCCTGAGCAGGGGGTCTCCGCAATCTTCGCGGCCAGCCGCATGGTTCGCTCGATCGAAGAACTTGCTCTGCAGTTGAGAGCGCAGACGCATGAACTTTTTTGCCCTGCGTACACCTCCGTCAACGTGGGGACGATCCAAGGTGGGACGGCGAAGAACATCATCGCCGGAGAGTGCAGATTTCTGGTCGAATGGCGGCCCATTCCAGGACTTGATGCCAACTTCATCCCTGCGGCCTTGCAAAGTTACGCGGATGTTCTTCAGCAAAGCGATCCCGGTATCCGATGCACAATTCACGCTCTGCGCGAACAGGCCGGCTTCGAGACGGCTGAAACATCCGCGCTTGTACTGACGCTCGTTGAGAAGACGGGACTGTCGTCAACTTCTATCCCGTTCGGCTCCGAGGCGAGCGTGTTCGCGCCCATTGCCGAAGAGACGGTCGTGTTTGGGCCGGGGAATATGCAAACGGCGCATAGTGACCGGGAGTGCGTTTCGTTGGCTGAATTGAAACTGGCCGTCGACGTATTGAAAGCCCTGATGGTCGCCGATGGATTTTAGAATGTGGCTCCTGAGGTAGGACTCGAACCTACAACCCTTCGGTTAACAGCCGAATGCTCTGCCATTGAGCTACTCAGGATCAGCGGGCCTAACGATTGGCAGCCGGGCGGCTGCGGGCTTCCGCTTCTCCATTTATATCAAACGATTTGGCCGTGGTCAAAGGCCGGAGCGGATGGCCAGGGCATGCTGTCGTGACTTATTCATTGCATCGCGAAGACGATCGCCATGCCACGCATCAGCCGCCTCGAACGTTCGGCGATTAACGCTCACAGATAGAGCAGCACTGCGATACTGTACGCACTGAACGGCTGATTGGGCGATGACGCGCAGGCCCCCACGGCCGCTTCCCTGTATTGACCCGTTGCGATCTTTGCCCGCAACATCTCCGGGATTCTCAGCAGATCGCCAGATGTATAACGCATCACGAACCACGGCTGGCGCGCGCCTGCATATCCCGTGGTTAGAGCGCACGTTCTGCGCGCGTCGTCCGAACTCGGCAAAATCTCGATTGCCCCCGCCGACGCCACGAGACTCCCCACGGCCCGCTCCTGCTGGTCGAGCGACAGCGACTCCACTGAGCGTTCGAAATCCTGCACGGCGTAGAGTTGTCCTCCTCGCTGGCGAACGCTGATGCCCACCGCATCCAGCTGTGGGTCGAGCAGGTTGGCGCGGTGTCCGGGCGAGTTCATCCACGCATCGTGGATGCGAACGGCGGTGGAGGACTCGCCCACATTTTCGGAAATGACGCTGAAGCGCGCGCCCGCACTCTTGCCGCGTTCCGCCAACTCCGGCTCGCCCGGATATTGATGCGAAATGCTCGACCGCGCTGCCATCTGCTGCGCATGTCCATTGGCCGAAGCGTAGAGCGCAGAATTCCAGCGCAGGGCGGCCAAGCCGTGGGCCGCTCGTTCGGCGTTGGCCGCGTGGAAAAGATATTGCTCCGCGACGGAAACGGCTTGCGCGCGCAGGCTCGTCCAACTGCACAGCATCAAGAACATCGCGCCGAGACGAAAACCCATGGCGATTCAAACCCGGACCTGCGAAAAATGCTGCGGAGGGTTTACGCCGTTTTCCTGTTAGTGTTTAGCGGCCCTCGGGTTGTGGCCGAGTGCCTTCACCGGGAAGCCTAGACCCGCTGCGCCGCATCAAGACGAGCAGTTTGCGCGCCGCCCAATAGCGCGGAACGAACCGCGCCGGCTCGGAGAGCGAACGAAACAGCCAGCCCAGATACAGTTTGTCCGCCCACACCGGAATACGCACTTGATCGCCGCTCAGAAACGCAATCGCCGCGCCGATGCAGTGGATCGAAGGACGATAGGACAGCCGCCGCTTGAGATACAGCCCCAGCCGCTCCTGAGTGCCTCCGCCAACCGTGACGATGACGTGTTGCGGCTTGAGCCGTTCGAGCAGAGCGAGCAGGGCGGGGTCGTCGATCTCCTCCCCATATATCGGCGCGAGGTAGACGCATTCTCCGGGAACATCGATTCCCTGCTCACGCAGCCACGCGAGGTTGCGCTTTGCACTCACTTCGCTCGCCTTCACCCAGACCGTGTTGCCAGCACGCCGCACGTCGGCGCGGCTCAGCAACTCGCGGAGATACTCGAGTCCGGAAAGCCGAGTCAAAGAGTCCTTCTCGATGAAGTTCCAAACCAGCACCATGAACGCAGAATCGGTGATGGCAAGGTCGGCGTTCAGCAGCGCCTCGCGGTAGCGCGCGTCGGTTTCTAAGTCCTTCAACGCTGGCGCCGCCGGGACCACCAGCAATCCGCCGTGGCTCATCTGATCGACCGCGGCGGCTGCGGTTCCCTGAAAAAACCGGATGCCTAAAATCGTCCGATACTCTGTGCCGGTGGGGGCCATCCCTATATTCCTCTCGCCCCGGCAGCCATCTCGCCCTCGATCCAGTCGTAGGTCCGCTTCAGTCCGTCGCGAAGGCGAATCGACGGCTCCCAGCGCAGCTTTTCGAGGATCAACGTGTTGTCGCTGTTGCGACCGTTTACGCCTTTCGGCGCGCTGAGGTTGTAGTTGCGTTTCAGCTTAACGCCGGCGATGTCCTCGGCCAGGTCCACAAGTTGATTGATGGTCACAAGCTCGCTTGATCCGAGGTTGATCGGCTCGTCGATATCGCTTTCCATGATCGCGCGTGTGCCCTCGACGCAATCATCGATGTACATGAAGCTGCGTGTCTGGTGTCCATCGCCCCAAATCTCAATTTCATGCCGTCCAGATTTCTTGGCCTCCAGAACCTTGCGACAGATCGCCGCCGGAGCCTTCTCTCGCCCGCCATTCCAAGTCCCGAGCGGGCCGTAAACATTGTGATAACGCGCCACTCGGCAAATCAGGCCGTAATCCTCTTCAAAATGGCGGCACATGCGCTCACTGAACAACTTTTCCCAGCCATAACCGTCTTCCGGCAGCGCGGGATAAGCGTCCGATTCCTTCAGCGCAACAACGTCGGCGTTGGTCTGCTTTTCGCCGTTGTAAACGCAGGCGGACGAAGCGTAGAAGAACCGCCCCACGCCTTCCGCGCGCGCGGCCATCAGCATATGCGTATTGGTCAGCACGCTCAACATGCAGAGCGCTTTGTTGTTTTCAATAAAGCCCATGCCGCCCATGTCGGCGGCAAGTTGATAGACGGTGGTCGTCCCTTTTGCGGCGGTCAAGCAGTGGGCGGCGTCTTTGAGGTCCAGGGACAGATTTTCGACGCCGTCCGTCACTTGGTACCACTCCTCGAGAGGCTTGACATCGACCGCGCGCATCACGTCGACACCTTTTGAAATCAGGTGTTTGACCAGATGGCCGCCGATAAAGCCGCCCGCTCCGCAGACGACCGCCTTTTCATCTTTCAGTTTCATGAACACTCCTGCACGCTAGTCTTAAAAATATCAAAAAGACAATACGCGTCTTGTAACGAGGCAATCTGTCCTCCGTGCATATTGACATCTGCAAAGCCGTTGGGCGCTCACGAACTGAGCGAGGAGAACCTGAAAAGCTGTGGCCCGCGGAGGAACTACAGGTCCTTGACTGCGCCTGTCGCGATAAGACCGCGACAGACTTCGCTCAGGATGACAAGTTTTCGGCGCGTGTAGCATTGGTGCTATCCGACGCCTCGGACCGACTGCGTACCGCTGGATTGGGAAAAGAAAGACGACAAAACATCACCCGTTGGATGCGTGCCCAGCCGATGGCTGCGGCCGGCGGCGTGCTTTTGTTTGGGTTTATTCTGACGGCCCTGCTGGCTCCCTGGATCGCGCCACACGACCCGGCGCAACTCGATCTTGCGGCGCGACTTGTGCCGCCCTCGCACGGTCACTGGTTTGGCACCGACGAGCTGGGACGCGACATCCTCTCGCGCACCATCTATGGCGCTCGCGTGTCGTTGACCGTCGCGGTGTCCGTCGTCGCCCTCTCGCTCGCGCTGGGGATGGTGCTGGGCGGCGCGGCCGGATTCTTCGGCGGCGCGACCGACACGGTCGTCAACATTTACGTCACAAATGCCTTCCTGGCGCTCCCGGGACTTCTACTGGCAGTCGCGTTTGTGGCGTTCCTGGGCCCCAGTCTTGGAAACCTGATTCTCGCGCTCGCACTCTCCGGCTGGGTGAACTATGCGCGTCTAATCCGAGCGCAGGTGATGGCCATGAAAGAACGTGAGTTTGTGCAGGCCGCGCGGTCCTTGGGCGCGGGGAATCTACGCCTTTTCGGGCGCCACATCCTGCCCAATATTCTGCAACCGATCATCGTGCAGGCGGCAGTCGGAATGGCGGCTGCCGTACTCGCAGAAGCCACGCTCAGTTTCCTCGGTCTGGGCGTTCAGCCTCCGACTGCGACCTGGGGCGCGATGTTGAACGACGCCCGCTCGCATCTTTTTGAATCGCCACATCTCATCTTTTTTCCGGCCCTTGCGGTGATGCTGTGCGTGCTTTCTTTCAACTTTATCGGGGACGGTTTGCGTGACTATCTTGACCCACGCACGCGACTCAGAGTTGGGCTTTGATCGTCGGCGTGATCTCGGACACCCATGGCCTGCTTCGGTCCGAGGCGCTCGTCCAGTTGCGCGGCGTTGACTACATTCTTCATGCCGGAGACGTTGGAGACCCAGCAATTCTCAAGCTCCTGCGCGAGATCGCTCCGGTCACAGCGATACGCGGGAACGTGGACACTAGCGGTCCCTGCGCCCTGCTGCCCGCAACCGAAGCTGTCGAGTTGGGCGGTTGCCTGTTCTACCTCGTGCATTCCCTCGCGGACCTCGACCTGCAACCGGCCGCTGCTGGCATCGGCGTAGTGGTCAGCGGCCATTCGCACAAACCGGCAATCGAGTGGCGCGACGACGTTCTCTACCTCAACCCCGGAAGCGCCGGGCCGCGCCGCTTCGCGCTGCCGGTGACGATGGCTCGCGTGCGCCTCGCCGATGGACGCGTCGAGCCACAGATCGTCTCGCTCTGTGAAAACTGAAGTGAGCTCATCGCCGCAGACGCGGGTCGGCGATAGCGTAAGCCGCGTCGGTCAGCAGGTTGATTGCGACGTAGGTGAGGCCGATGGCCAGAATGCAGCCCTGAACCAGAGCGTAGTCGCGGTTCGAAATGGCTGAAAGCGTGAGTCTCCCCAGGCCGGGCCAACTGAATATCGTCTCCGTCACAATCGCGCCCGCGAGCAATGAGCCGAACTGTAGGCCGATCACCGTCAGCACCGGATTGAGCGCATTGCGGAGCGCATGGCGATACACCACTCTGCGCTCGGAAAGTCCCTTGGCCCGCGCGGTGCGAATGTAGTCCTGCCCCATTTCTTCGAGCATGGAAGTGCGCACCATGCGAGTCAGGACAGCCGCAAGGCCGAGGCCAAGCGTGACCGACGGCAACACCAAATGGCGCAGAAAATCCGCCGTGCCGGTCCCCGCTCCGGAGACGGGCAGCCAACCCAAACCGATCGCAAATGCGAGAATCAAAATCGGCCCCAGAGCGAAGTTCGGAAACGAAAGCCCCACCAAACTGGTCACGCCGATGACGCGGTCTATCCAGCGATTGCGGTGGCGAGCGGAGATCACGCCAGCCGGAATCGACAGGCCGACACCGATGAGCAGCGCGCCCAGCGTGAGCGCCAGCGTGTAGGGGTAGCGCTGCAAAATGAGCCGCAGCACAGAATCGTGGAGGCGCAGCGACTGCCCCAGGTTCGCGTGGGCGATCCCGCGCCAATAGTGGACGTACTGCTCGCCCAAAGGCGCGTCCAGCCCGTAAGCGTGACGCAGCGCCGACACGTCCGCAGCGGTCGCGCCTTCACCCAGCATCTGCACAATGGGGTCACCCGGAACCAGGTGGATCAACAGGAAAACGACCGTCACCACGACCCACAGCACAGGAAGCGTGGTGGCCACGCGGCGCAGGATTTTGAGCGCGGCCTCACGCGTTGGCTTCGGTCCTGCAGCGGCCACTAACGGCCTCCCACCGGAACGGGCATCGTCTCACGATGGGAATCCTGCGCCAACTCCTCGATGCGGACGCGCGCGATACGCATCCCATTCATCTCGGCGATGATGAATCGGCGGTGGGCAAACTCGGTCGTTTCGCCAACCTCCGGGATGTGTCCCAGCTTCGCCAGCAGAAGTCCCGCCAGCGTCTCCACGCCAGCCGTCCGTGGCAGCTTCCAGCGCAACTGCGTGGCGAGGTCGCGCAGCGTCGCACTGCCGTCGAGCAGCAGGCCGCCGTCCGCCGCCGGCACGGGAATGCGGCTGCCGATGTCGAACTCATCTTCCAACTCGCCGACAATCTGCTCCAGCGCGTCTTCGGCCGTTACCAGGCCGACGGTGGAGCCGAACTCATCGACCACGATGGCAATTTGCCTGCGGCGTTCCTGGAATTCCTGAAGCAAGTCGACGGCCAGCTTGGTTTCGGGGACGACCAGCATGTCGCGCATCACTTGGCGCAGCGTGATGCCGGAGCGCTCTTTGCCGCCCAGACCCTGGCTGACGCTGCGAAAGTGCATCAGCCGCGACACGTCCTTCGAGTACACAACGCCGATGATGTGCTCCGGCCCGCGGCTTGCGTCGAACACCGGTATGCGCGAGTGCTGCTCGTCGATGATGCGAGCGCTGGCGAGTTCGAGCGGCATGTCCGCGGGCAGCGAGAATATCTTGCCGCGCGGAGTCATGATTTCGCGCGTGACGACGTGATTGAGTTCGATGGCGCGATGAATTATCTCTTCCTGAAACTTCGGGAGCAGACCAACGCGGCGCGACGCGGTCGCCAGCAGCTTCAACTCTTCGGGGGAATGCACGCCGCTCTCACCCCGCAGCGGCGCGCGAAACAGCTTCAACACCAGCGTTGCCGAAACGTTCATCACTTTGATCGCCGGGCGCGTCATTCGGATGAACGCATCCATTGGCCCCGCCACCGCCAGCGCGATGCGCTCGGACCGCTGCAACGCCAGCGACTTTGGCACCAGTTCGCCGAGCAGGACTTCAAAGTAGGTAATGATGGCAAACGCAAAGATCACTGCCAGCGTGTGCGCGTAGAGCATCGCGTGGGCCTGCGCGCCGGCAAACCAGGTCAAATGTTCCAGGCCGCGCAGAATGACGTCGGCTATTGCCGGCTCGCCGATGCCGCCCAGCGCGAGCGCTGCCAGCGTTATGCCGAACTGTACGGCGGGGAGGAACTCGTCGATGTTGTGCTTGAGTTTGAGGACGGTTCGAGCGCCGGGCCGACCCAGCGCCGCCAGTTGCTCCATGCGGGTTTCACGCACGCTGACCAGCGCAAACTCCGCGGCCACAAAGAAGCTGTTCGCAAGAATGAAGAATGCGACAACGATCCCGTGAAAGAGCATCCACTCCAGCATTTGCCCTTCAGTCTAGCACCGTGCGCACACGCGGAGAGGCCCGCGAAGCGTGTCCGCGGGCCTCATCTTCTGCGAAATGTCAGGCGTTGACGACAGGGCTGGTGGTCAGAACGCGGCCCAGTGTCTGGTCGATCTGTTCCTTAGGAACGAAGCCGACAATCTGCTCGGCGACCTTGCCGCCCTTGAAGATCAACAGCGCCGGAATGCCGCGAATGCCGTAGCGCCCCGGAGTGGAGGTGTTCTTGTCCACGTCCATCTTCATGACTTTGAGCTTGCCCTGGTTCTCGGTTGCAATCTGGTCGACGACCGGCGCCAAAGCGCGGCAGGGTCCGCACCACGCTGCCCAGAAGTCCACCATCACGGGTGTCTCGGACTGCAATACCTGTTTCTCAAAGTCGGCGTCGGTTACTTCAGTTACAAACTGTCCTGCCATGTCAATCTCCCTCCGCGCACATCGTGTCGTTCAGTGCGCCCCTAATAATAGATGCTCGGTTGTGCAAAACGGTGCTGGGGCGGGAATTAGGGAATGGATATGTTTGATTTTCTTAGACTGAGGAGAAAGACGATTAGCGCTGCGGGGAGGGCGTAGAGAACCGCATTGATCGCACAAATCACTAGCCAAACGACTATTGCGTCGGACGGTGTCGCTTCCTCTAACCCCATCGA
The DNA here is from genome assembly GCA_038205325.1 of Terriglobales bacterium. Classification (GTDB taxonomy): domain Bacteria; phylum Acidobacteriota; class Terriglobia; order Terriglobales; family Acidobacteriaceae; genus Granulicella. The sequence goes on from JBBRCA010000017.1 coordinate 23,765, forward strand.
CACGATTGAAGAGGGGCAAAGATAAAAGAGCGGCGTCATATTTGGATAGACGCTGAAATGACTAGCAATGATGTAGTACGTGATAGACGCTGCGGGTATTAGAAACCCGACAGCCGCAAAGCCGCCGACAATTTTGATGCTCCTGAACATGCGGCTATCCTAGCAGTCTCAAGCATTCCGAAACTGACTCAGTATCCGGGCATGTTAGTCGCTCCACCGGCGACCCGCAGCGAAATCAACTCCACATCATCTCCTGCCAACTCGCGCACACGCTTGCTCACAGCGTCCTCGTCGGCATCGTCGTTCAACAGCATCCGCACCGACGGCCCCGCGCCACTCAGCGCCACACCCGCGAGTCCCTGCCCGCCGTGCAGCGGCAGCAGCGCCTTCAGCAGCGGACATGCCTCTTGACGATACGGCTGATGCAAACGGTCCTGCATCGCCGTAGCCAGCAGATCGAGTCTTCCCTGCGCAAACGCAGCGACCAGCAAAGCCGCACGCTGCACGTTGAACACTGCATCCGCCTTCGAGTACGTCTCGGGCAACAGCGCGCGCGCATCCTTCGTCGCCAACGAAACCGGCTGCATTGCCAGCAGTAGCCGCCAGTTCGGATCGCCCGCAAAAGTCGCGACCTGAACCCCGGCTTCGGTCGGCGCGGACACCGTAAAGCCGCCATGCCAGCACGCGGCTACATTGTCCGGGTGCCCTTCGCGGAGGCTCGCCTCAGTGACAATTCCCGCGTCGCCAAGCTGTAAATCCCCGAACCAATCGGCCAGCGCAACACCCGCGAGCAACGCCGCCGCACTCGACCCGCAACCCATCCCCAGCGGAATCTCATTGTGCAGCTTGAGCGCAAGCGGAGTCACGGGCTTGCCCGCTGCACGCAGGACATCGCGATACGTTTCGACGATGAGATTGTGTTCAATCGCCCCGCACAACGTCGCATCGCGGCCCGTCGCCGCAAGCGAAGTCTCCGCCGCAGCCTCAGCCTCGACCGTCAAATACAGCGACATCGCCAACCCCACCGCATCGAACCCCGGCCCCAGGTTGGCCGAAGTCGCGGGCAGCACCAGCTTAAACGCGTGCGCGCTCATCCGGGCTGCCCGGCCGGCATTGCGGCGTCCAGCATCCGCAGCACAGCGTCCGCGCTCGGCTCCAGTACCACTGGCTCGCGCCGCAACTGCGCGTGTTGTGCTTTCTCTTCCAGCGTCGCACCCGCCATCTCAGCCGTGCTCAAAAGCTCGCCGCGATGGTAGAGCATGGTGTACTCCGGGTCCTTCAGCGTGTGCCCCGTCAGCAGCAGCACAGCCGTCTCTTCCGTCCCGACAAACCCCCGCGCGACCAGCTTCTTGAGTCCGGCGAGCGTCACCGCCGAAGCCGGTTCGCAGCCGATTCCTTCGGCGCCAATCTCAGCTTTGGCCAACGCAATTTCCTGCTCAGTAGCCTGTTCACACGTCCCGCCGGTTTCGCGCAACGCCCGCACCGCCTTCTTCCACGATGCCGGGTTGCCAATGCGAATCGCCGATGCCCGCGTGTCTGCTATAACCGCCTCAAGGCTTTCCCCGCCGTTGGCTTGCATCGCGCGGTAGAGCGGGTTCGCTCCCTCCGCCTGAATCACACTGATCTTCGGAACGCGGTCGATGAAGCCGAGATGTTGCATCTCCGCGAACCCCTTGCTCAGCGCCGAGCAGTTCGCGAGGTTGCCGCCGGGGACGATAATGTGGTGCGGCACCTGCCACTCGGTCTGCTCCAGAAGCTCGAACGCGGGCGTCTTCTGCCCTTCCAGCCGGTACGGATTTACAGAGTTCAGCAAGTACACCGGAGCGCGTTCGACAATCTCGGCGAGCACCTGCACGCAGCCGTCGAAATCGGTGCGCAACTGGACGGTCGTCGAGCCGTAGTCCATCGATTGTGACAGCTTGCCCCAGGCAATCTTACCCTCCGGAATCAGCACCAGGCTGCGCAGCCCCGCGCGCGCCGCATACGCCGCCATCGCCGCAGAAGTGTTTCCCGTGGACGCGCACGCCACCCACTCGAACTCGCGCGACACGGCCACCGACAACGCGGCCGTCATGCCCGTGTCCTTGAACGACCCAGTCGGATTCATCCCCTGATGTTTCGCCAGCAGCATGTTCAAGCCCAGCGCCTTCGCGCTGCGAGGAAGTTCGTACAGCGGCGTATTGCCTTCGCGCAGCGTCACCACCTGGTCTTCGGTCACGATGGGCAGCAGGTCGCGAAAGCGCCAAACGCCGCTCTGATCGATGGCTATCGTAGAGGTTCGACGCTCCTGCCACAGGTGCCGCAGCGCTCCAGCGTTCGGCTTGAAACTCGGTTCAAGCTCGCCTTCCCACGCCGCGCTCCCTCTCGCGCTGCCTATTGCGCTCCCTGTTGCGCTCCAGGGATACACGACTTCAAACAGATCGCCGCACTGCGCGCAACGAAAATTGCTTCGCGCCTCCGCGCCGGCAATCCTCGCATCGCATCCTGTGCATCGAAGCCTATGTGAACGTGCGCTCATATGTCCCCCTAGCCTACCGTAAAGTCTTGCGGCAACGCCTTCCGCTCGCCGTGCTGTCGCTTCTGCTTGTCGCAACCTGTGCAGGTCATTCGCAACAGCCAAAGCAGCAACAGCTTCGGATTGCCGCCGCCGCCGACCTGCAAACCGTGATGCCAACGCTGGTTGAAGCGTACGAACACGCGACCGGCGCCAAGCTAACCGTGTCCTACGGCTCATCGGCAACGCTTGAACAACAGTTGGAAAACGGCGCGCCGCACGACCTCTTTCTGGCCGCCGACTACAGTTTTCCCGAGAAGCTTGTCGCCGCAAAACTGACGGACGGCACCGCTCCAATTCCCTACGCACGCGGCGCGTTGGTGCTGTGGGCCCGCAAAGACTCGCCGCTACAGCCGCTCACCAATGACAGCCTTTCCAATCCGCTCTTGCAAAAGCTCTCCATTGCTAACGAACTGCACGCCCCCTATGGTCGCGCCGCGATGGCCGCGTTGACCAAGCTCGGTCTGTTGCCGAAGCTGAAAGACAAGCTTGTGGTCGCGGAAAATATCTCAGGCGCCGCCCAGTTTGCGGAGTCCGGAAACGCGCAGGCTGCGCTGATTTCGCTGACCATCGCCACCTCGCCGCACTTTCAAGAAGTGGGCAGTTATGTTCGCATTCCGACCGTGGCATACCCCGAAATTCGGCAATGCGGCGTAGTGATGAAACGCTCGCCCAACCGCGGTCTGGCACACGATTTTCTGCGCTGGCTGACCAGCGATGCGGTGCAGGCAAATCTACCGCAACTTGGGTTGCAGCCAGCGCGCTGACACACGCTAGACTTGACGCTGCATGGATTCTTCGGCCATTGCGCTGACGCTGCGCCTCGCTTGCGTCACGACCGTCTGCCTGTTGCTGATCGCGACCCCGCTCGCAGGGTGGATCGCGAGCGGCCACGGTCTTGCGCGCCGCATCGTACAGGCCGCCGTGGCCCTTCCGCTGGTGTTGCCACCCACTGTGCTCGGTTTCTATTTACTAGTGGGCCTCGGCCCTCTCACGTCTTTTGGACGCGCGCTCATCCGCATCATCGGACACCCCCTCGCATTCACGTTCACGGGACTTGTCATCGGCTCAATCCTGTTCAGCCTGCCATTCGCCGTGCAGCCGCTGGTGGCGGGCTTTTCCGGCATTGATCTGGAACTTGTAGAAACTGCGCGGGTGCTTGGAGCGTCGCCCTGGACAGTTTTTTGGCGCGTCGTCGCACCCCTGTCGCGCGCGGCTTTTCTCGCCAGCGTCGTGCTCGCGTTCACGCACACCGTCGGCGAATTCGGGGTCGTGCTTATGCTGGGCGGAGACATTCCAGGCGTAACCCGCACGCTCTCCATCGCGATCTACGACCAGGTGCAGGAGGCCAACTACGCGGCCGCAAATCGGGCCGCACTCTGGCTGGTCGCGCTATCGTTCCTAGCGCTGCTGGCTTTGTACGCGCGTAGTTCCACCCGCCGCGAGGGCAGCCTTGTCTGACCCTCATCAGCACCCGCATCACCGGCTCGGCGTGCGCTGCCGCATCGGCTCGCTCCAAATCGAGGTAGACCTTGAACTCAGCGCGCCGTGGACCCTGCTCTTCGGGCCATCGGGAAGTGGCAAATCCTCTCTGCTACGCGCTGCGTGCGGTCTGTCGGATTGCGAGGGCGTCACATTCGCGCGGCACCTGCACGAGGACAACTGGCTAACGCTACAGGACGACTCCGATCACATGCCGGCACATCTGCGTGATCTGCGTTGGGCGCCGCAACACGCTTCGCTGTTTCCGCACCTGACTGTGCGCGAAAATATCGAGTTCGGAACGCGCTGCGCACACAGTTCAACCGCGCAGAATCAAGCTCGTATTGCCGACGCCATGCGTCTCTTCCGCCTCGACAACTTAGTTTCGCGCAGGCCGCGCGATCTCTCCGGTGGCGAGCGCCAGCGCGTCAATCTGGCCCGAGCCTTCGCCGCTCCCGGCTGCAAGCTCATGCTGCTCGACGAACCGTTCAACGGCATCGACCACGCACTGCGCGACGAGCTGCTGCCCGAGATGCGAGCCTGGCTCCGCGACCACAATATTCCCGCGTTGTCGGTCACTCACGATGTCGAAGAAGCTCTGCAGCTTCAGGCCGATGTTGTCCTGCTGCGCGATGGCAAAGTCGAAGCGCAAGGTCCTGCCTCCGAAGTTCTTCAGAAGGATCGAGTCCGTCTCATGTCCAGTCTCAGCCAGCTGCGATAAGCCTGCAATCTCCATTTGGGACAGCGTCGGTCGAGATCAGGACTTCTTATCTCGCCCCAGCACCGCCCCGACCCCCAACATCACCCACGACACCAACGGCGCCAATAGAAACGGGGCCGCCATCTGCCTTGGCGGATGCAGCGCCACAGCGACATACACAAGCATCGAGAGCAGCGCAACCGCTCCCATCAAGAAATAGAGTGCCATCGGCCGCGTTTTCGCCGAAGACGCCATCCATCCCATCATGACAAACGGCAACAGTACCCACGTCACAAACATCCCTGCCAGTACGACCGACGGATTAGTTCGCCCGGCCCACACTGTAGATCCCACAGAACCAATCGCCCCAATAGCGATCGCCACCAACGCCACAATCCGGAACCGCATCACTCGCCTCCCGCAGGCTGCGCAAGCCGCTAACAGGGTAACTCGCTAAGCCGCCATGACCACCGGCTCTCGCTCCAACCGCACCCCAAACTTTGCTTCCACACCCGCGACAATCTCCTCTTGCAACGCTCCCACATCGGCAAAATTCGCTCCGCCGCGATTGGTCAAAGCCAGCGTATGCCGCGAGGAAATCCGCACCGACCCGCTGCCGTATCCCTTCACAAATCCAGCCTGCTCCAGCAGCCACGCTGCGGAAATTTTCACACGCCCATCAGCAATGGGCCAATGCGGAATCTCGTCCGCCGCTAGTTTGCCAACGGCGGCAATCCGCGTCAGCACATCCCGAGCTACGATCGGATTCTTGAAGAACGAACCTGCACTGCGGGAATCCGCATCGCCCGGAACGATCAGCATCCCTTTGCTCAGCCGAATTTCGCGCACCGCTTCCGCAACTTGAGCAAGTGTTGGCGATGCGTGCGCTGCAAACCGCCGCTGCAAATCCGCGTATTTAATGCACGGTGTTCCGTCGGGACGCAGCGCAAAGCGCACGCGCGTCACAATGTAGCGGTTGCGCTCGGTCGTATTGAAGATGCTCTCGCGATACCGGAAACAGCAGTCGCCATTGGTAAGCTCCACAAACTCACCGCTACGTCTATCGAACGCTCGCACCGACACAATCGTCTCGGCCACTTCTTGCCCGTAGGCCCCGACGTTCTGCACCGGCGTCCCGCCAACGCTGCCTGGGATACCGGTAAGGCACTCGATCCCCGCGCAGCCCGTTCCAATCACCTTCAAAACGAAACCATCCCACGACTCGCCCGCTCCCACATCGAAGACCCCCGCGCCGTCCACTTCGATTCCGGCAATACCCATGTGCAGCACGAGGCCGTTGAAACCCTCGTCCGGCACCAGCAGATTGCTTCCGCCGCCGAGCAGAAACAGTCGGACCCCGCCCTCCGCCGCCCACACAACGGCTGCCCTCACATCGGCTTCAGTTTTTGCCTCGACAAAGAAGCGCGCAGCGCCGCCGACCCCGAAGGTCGTGTACCCCGCCAGCCCCACTCTCTCACGAATCTCCACGGGTTCGAGCGTACAACAATCTATGCAGTGCGACCCCCTCCGGACTCAGCCGCGCGACCGAATGCATTTGAAAATACAACTTTGAATCGCGCAATACGCTCTAAGAATGAAGGGCTGCTGCCTCGGTCCTCAAAGGGAGATATCGGAAAATGCAATTGCGCAGAATCACAGGAATTATGCTGGCAGGAACGCTTGCCTGTACAACGTATGCCTTCGCGCAGGACGGCGCCAAGCAAGACATGAAGGACGCCGGCCACGAAACCGCGGCGGCCGCCAAGGACGTGGGTCACGGCGTGAAAAAAGGCACGAAGAAGGGCTATCACGCCACCAAACGCACCACCCGGCACG
>JBBRCA010000018.1:0-30323 GCA_038205325.1 Terriglobales bacterium
GGGTTGGGGCAATCGGTGCTGCTGTCGCGTCCGGAGCGGCGTTGATCGGGGTCTGCGAGGCGGCGGTAGCGAAGGCGCCGCTGGGTGTGACTTCGGTGTGCGAGGGCACGGGAGGGCGCTCGGTGGTGATGGCCGCGCTGCCGCCGACGTGCGTGCCTGCGTCGGAGTCTTCGAGCGAACTGGTGCGCGGAGGCGCGGCGGGGTGGGTCGGATCTTCGGTGACCGGCAACGCTGGGGTGGGGCTGTCGGCAGGCTTTGGCCGGGCTTCGGGTTGCGCCGAGTCTTGAGTTTTGAGCTCTGAGTCTTGAGCGGGGTTTTCCATGTCGGTCATGATTTGGGCCAGTCCTTTGTCGGCGCGGGGGAAGATGGGGGCGAGGGGTCCGAGTTTTGTGCCGGGTTTGAGGCCGCCCCATTGCAGGTTGTTGAGTTCGCCGTTGCGGGCGGCGGCTTCGATGTCTCCGAGACCGAGTTGGAGCCAGACTTTGGCGGCGGCGAAGGGGAGGATGGGATAGAGGAAGGCGGTGATGATGCGTATGGCTTCGGCGGCGGTGTAGAGCGTTACAGGCAAATCACCTAATTCATTGGCAGTTTTATTTTTTGCTATTATCCAAGGCCTTGTAGATGCAAGGAAGAGATCGGTGTTAGCAATTAGCGAAGCGACGCCACGCAAGGCTTCATTGAAGCTGAGACCATCGAAATCCTGCTTAATTTCGGACTTCAAACTATAGATATCTGATGAGAAATGCCTTGCATGATCTTGCGCCTCTTTCGATACTGAGATCGAGATATCTTGTCTCATCTGCCCTGCTTCATCCCCTCTGCCATAGGCATGAGGAATTGTGGCTTCGAAACTCTGCGCAATCATCGTCAGCACGCGACTTACTAGGTTGCCGTAGCCGTTAGCGAGGTCCGCGTTGTAGCGGGTGATCATGGCGTCGAAGCTGAAGCTGCCGTCCTGGCCGAAGGGGATTTCGCGGAGTAGGAAGTAGCGGAGAACGTCGGAGGCGAAGAGGTCGCGCTCCTGCTTGGTGCTGTCGGGGAATTGCTTGGCGTAGACGTGTTCGCCGAAGCCTTCGAGGATGGTTTCGGTGCGGACGATGTTGCCCTTGGACTTCGACATTTTAGAGTTGTCGAAGAGCAGCCAGCCGTGGGCGGTGATGGCTTGGGGAAGCATCTTTGCGGCCCAGAGTTTGTGTTGGTCGAGGGAGAGTTGGGGTGGTGCATTCGGATTGTTGCCGCTGTGATCGGAAAGCAGGTCCTTCGCTTCGCTCATGATGACAACTTCTTTAGCTGTGGGGAATTCGGGGTTCAACGCGAGCAGAAACGCGGGCCAGTATATGCAATGGTGACGAATGATTTCTTTGCCGACGAGGTGCAAATCGGCGGGCCAGTAGCGGGCAAACTCGGCTTGGTCTGCGGGTGAGTCCGAGGCGTAGCCGATGGCCGTCATGTAGTTGGCGAGGGCGTCGAGCCAGACGTAGATGACGTGTTTTTGCGCGGCGGTGGAGGCTGCAGGCTCGGGGACGGGGATGCCCCAGGTGAAGCTGCTGCGGGAGATGGACAGGTCTTTGAGCGCGCCGGGGATGTAGGGGTGGCCGAGGGCGGTGCGGGAGAGGGTTGAGGAAAGGCCCGGGGCTAAAGCCCCTTCTTCATCGCCTTTATTCAGGGGGCTGAAGCCCCCTGCTCCCTCCGAAGTGCCCGCTGCTCCCTCCGAAGTGCCAGCTGCTCCGACCGAAGTGTCCCGCGCGGCGGAGACGTTGCCGCGCAGGAAGCTGAGGACTTCGTTTTTGCGGGCTTCGGGTTCGATCTTTAGCGTGTCCGATTCGATGAGGTCGAGGAGTGGGCGTTGGAAGGCCGAGAGCTTAAAGAAGAAGTTTTCTTCTGTGACGGTTTCAGTCGGGCGGCCGTCGGGGCCGAGGGTGCCGGGAGGGCCGTCGACGAACGTCTCTTCGGAGACGCAGTACTGGCCGGTGTAGCTGGCGAGCGTGATGAAGCCGCGCGCGTAGAGTTCAGAGAACAAATGCTGCACGCCGCGTTTGTGCTTCTCGTCCGTGGTGCGGATGTAAGCGTTGTGGGTGATGCCCATGCGCTTCCACAGGTCCTCGAAGGACGCCGAGACTTGATCGGCGAATTGTTGCGGCGGGATGCCTGCGGCGGCGGCCGAGCGCTCGATTTTCTGGCCGTGCTCGTCGGTGCCCGTGAGGAAGAAGGTGTCGTCGCCCAACAGCCGATGCCTGCGCGCGAGTACGTCCGCTACGATGGTCGTGTACGCGTGGCCAATGTGCGGGCGGGCGTTCACGTAGTAGATCGGCGTGGTGAGGTAGAACTTTTTGGGAGTTTCCGACATCGCTGTTGTGTCAGTTTACAGGGTTGGGCGAAGAGCGGGTGAAGCGGATTCCCCTGCGGAAATGACAGCAAGAAGGCGGGGGCCGTTCAGGAATTTTTTGTGGTTGTGGTGAGGCCGGATATCTCGGCGGCGACCTGGTCGGCGGGTTCGAGGGTGTCGACCAGCTCGTCGGTTTGGGAGTCGCCCAGGCCTCCGAAGCGGCGCTCGCGTTGCTGGTACGCGGCGATGGCTTCGAGCAGATGCGGGCCGCGGAAGTCGGGCCAGAGGCGGTCGGTGACGAAGATTTCAGAGTAGGCGATCTGCCAGAGCAGGAAGTTGGAGATACGCTGCTCGCCCGAAGTGCGGATGACCAGGTCGGGGTCGGGCATGTGCGCAGTGTAGAGGTTGGCGGAAATTTGGTCTTCGTTGACGCGGGCGCGCAGGGCGTCTTCGGTGCCTTCGGCGGCGAGCATGTCCTGAAGCGAAATGCCGCGCTGCTCGGCTTCGGCCAGCATGTTGCGCAACAGGCTGCGGGCGGAGTCGACGATTTCCGAGCGGGAGCCGTAGTTGAGCGCGAGGGTGAGTGTTGTGCCGGTGTTTTTGGCGGTTTGCTGCTCGGCCCAACGCATGGAGTCCTGTATTTCTTCAGGAAGCTCGGCGGTGCGGCCGATGTAGGCCATGCGGATGTTGTTGTCGTTCATCCGCTTGACGTTGGAGATGAGGTAGGACTTCAGGAGCTTCATGAGGAAGCTGACTTCGGACTTGGGGCGGCGGAGATTGTTTTCAATCGAGAAGGCGTAGAGCGTGAGCCAGGGAAGGTCGATGCGCGAGGCGGTTTCGACGACGAATTGCACCGACTCCGCGCCCTGCTGGTGGCCGAGGAAACGCTTGAGGGCGCGCTTGCCGGCCCAGCGTCCGTTGCCGTCCATGATGATGGCGACGTGTTGCGGAATGCGCGAGGGATCGAGGCCGTCGTAAATAACGCGCTCGTCGGCGGAAAGCTCGTTGGCCCGGTGGGACTGCTGGTAGGTGCGGAATGGAGAAGATTCGCGCATAAAAAACAGAGTGTAGAGCGCAGCGAGTAGTGCGTAGTGAAGACGCTTCGGAACGACCTCAGGTCCCGATTTCACTACACTCTACACTCTATCCTCTACACTCTGCTTTACGCGCTGCGGCGGGTGTGGCCCTGGGCGATTTCGCGGACATGATTTAGGAAGATCGACTTCTGCGTTGAGGTGAGGTGCTCGGCGTACTTGGCGATTTCGGCGAGGAAGGGGTCCGTGGTCAGCACGGCCGTCTCGTTCTGGTGACGGCGCGGAGCGTCGCGCAGCAGGGCCGAAATATCGACTTGCAGGGCGCGCGCGAGGCGGTCGAGCGACGACAGGGTCGGCATGGCCTTGGCGTTCTCGATTTTCGAGATGTACGTGCGGGGAACGCCCATGCGGCCAGCGAGTTGACGCTGCGAAAGATTGCGAACGTGGCGAAGATCGCGCACCGCGGCCGCTACTTGAATCTCTCCGCTACCGTGCTTGCCGCCGGAACCTGTGACGGGGTCGGGGACGAGCGCGATGACGGCCTGGAGTTTGGGCTGCTCGGCCAGCAAAGACTTCTTGCAACGGCGGCAGGTTTCGGCGGAGGTGCGGAATTGCACCAATTTGCAGTGGTGGCACTTAAGGACTTCACGGTCCTGCGATGCCATCGTGCTCAACAGCAGGGCCTGGGGCAAAGGTACAGAAACGCCGAGGGGCGTCATCATGGTTGCCATATTGTTGTCGTGCGGGCGGTAGCCAGAGCAGGGACACCGCAGAAGTACGCGTCCGATAAGTAGCAGAGAAGCGAACCGATGGCACTAGAGTGACACGGGGTGATGAATGAGTCAAGAGTATTGAGACGGATGCGGGAGAGAAGATAGATTGGAACCTGAGTAGTAAACAGTGAGTAGTGAATAGTGAATAAGGCGAGGTGGTGGTGATGACGGAGTTTGGGGCGGCGAAGGCGGAGGCGTTGTTGAGGGAGTGGACGCAGAGTGAGTCGCTGGTGAAACATGGGCTGGCCGTGGCTTGCTGCACCGAGAGTTACGGGGTGCGCGAGGCTGCGCGGTTGGGGTTGCAGGGTGCGGAGGCGGCGAAGTTGGTGGAGCTTTACCGCTGTACGGGCTTGTTGCACGATTTTGATTACGAGCGGCATCCGACCGCGGCGGAGCATCCGTTTGTCGGCGTTGCGTATTTGCGCGAGCAGGGCTGGCCGGAGGAGATGCTGCACGCGATTTTGGCGCACGCGGACTATTCGGGTGTGGTGCCGGAGACGCATCTCGACAAGGCCCTTTTTGCATGCGATGAGTTGGCGGGATTTTTGACGGCTTGCGCGCTGGTGAAACCGTCGAAGGCGATTGCGGATGTCGAGGTTGCGGGGGTGAGGAAGAAGATGAAGGACAAGGCGTTCGCGCGGGCGGTGAAGCGGGAGGACATTACGGCAGGGGCGGAGATGCTGGGATTGGGCGTCGAGGAGCATGTGGGGAATTGTGTGGGGGCGATGCAGAGTAGGGCGGGGGAACTCGGGCTGTAGTGGATCCCACCCATCGCGCAAAAGCGGCGCGATGAATGGGGCACCCAACGTGATGGTGCAGCGGGCGAGGAGCAGGTCCTTCGCTGCGCTCAGGATGACAGATTCTATTCAGGATGACAGATTCAAGCGAGTAGGCGGAGACTGCCGATGCGGGGGATGCCGTTGCCAGCGAGTGAGGTGTTGGTGTCCTCGATGCTTCCGGGGAGCCCAACGGCGCGGGTGGCGTCTTCAATGACGAGGGTTTCAAATCCGAGATGCCTGCCGTCGATAGCGGAGAAGCGGACGCAGAAGTCATAGGCCAGGCCGCAGAGGAAGAGGCGGGTGAGGCCGCGCTCGCGCAGGTAGCCCGCCAAGCCGGTGGGCGTGGCGTGGTCGTTTTCGAGGAAGGCGGAGTAGCTGTCGATTTCGCTGCGGAAGCCCTTGCGGAGGATGAGTTCGGCATGGGGGACGTCGAGGCCGGGGTGGAGCGCTGCGCCTGGGGAACCTTGCAGGCAGTGGTCGGGCCAGAGGGTTTGAGGGCCGTAGGGTGCGGTGATGGTCTGGTACGGCTCCGCGCCCGTGTGCGAACTAGCGAAGGAAATGTGGCGGGTGGGGTGCCAGTCTTGCGTAAGGATGACGTGGTTGAATTTCTGTGCGAGAGCGTTGACGGTGGGAACGATTTCGTGGCCGCCCACGACGGCGAGCGCGCCGCCAACCCCTGAGATTGCGGGGCAGAAATCGTTTTGGAGGTCGATGATGAGGAGAGCGTCGTGCGGGGTGAGGTTCATGCCGTCTATCCTTATGGTAGCGGGGAGATGGTATCCTAGCGAGTTTTAGATTCTGAAGGAAGTGTGAGATGGCTGAGGCGGTTGTGGCGGAAGGTCGGTTGGAGTCGAAGATGAATGTGGGTGCGCCGAAGTTTGGGGCGAACCGGGCGGCACTGATGACGTTGCTCGGAGGCATGCGCGCGGAGGAAGGCAAGATTCGCGAGGGCGGCGGCGCGAAGGCCGCGGAGGCGCAAAAGGCCAAAGGGCGGTTGACAGTGCGGGAACGGCTCGCTTTGTTGCTTGATCCTGAGCCTCTGCAAACCCATGTCCCAGAAGCGGGACATGGGGCACCCGGATCTATAGTCGGTTTGAACTCTGGAGTTGAGGCGGGGGCAAACTTTTTGGAGTTGGGGTTGTGGGCCGCGCATGGGATGTATATGGAGTACGGCGGCGCGCCGGGGGCAGGAGTCGTCACCGGGTTGGGGCGGGTCGAAGGCAAGCTGTGCATGATTATCGCCAACGATGCCACGGTGAAGGCTGGGGCGTTCTTTCCCATGACGGCGAAGAAAGTTTTACGGGCGCAGCATATTGCGCTGGAGAACCGGATTCCGACGCTGTACCTGGTCGATTCTTCGGGCGTGTTTTTGCCGCTGCAGGAGGATGTCTTTCCCGATCAGGACGACTTTGGGCGCGTGTTTCGCAATAACGCGGTGATGAGTTCGCTGGGGATTCCGCAGATCACGGCCATCATGGGGATGTGCGTCGCGGGCGGAGCGTATCTGCCGGTGATGACCGATACGGTGCTGATGACGGAGGGCTCGGGGCTGTTTCTGGCGGGGCCGGCGCTGGTGCAGGCGGCGATTGGGCAGAAGACTCCGGCGGAGGAGCTTGGCGGGGCGGCGATGCACGCGGAGATTTCGGGGACCGTGGACTTCAAGGAGCCGAACGATCATTTGTGTATTGCGCGGCTGCGGAGGTTGGTAGGGAAGATAGGAAACAGGAAGCAAACAGGGAACAGGGAACAGCAAACAGGGAACAGGGAACAGCAAACAGCAAACAGGGAACAGGGAACAGGGAATAGCGAGAGCGGCGAAGTGTTTTCGCGGATTGTGTTCGATGCGTTGAAGGACAAGCCGAGGTTTGCGGCGGAAGAACTTTATGGGTTGATGGATCCGACGCCGGGGGCAAGCAATGCTTATGATGTGCGCGATGTGATTGCGCGGGTGGTGGACCGGTCGGAGTTCGACGAGTACAAGGCCGACTTTGGGCGGACGCTGGTGTGCGGGTATGCGCGGATTGGCGGGCGTGCGGTGGGGATTGTGGCCAACCAGAAGGTGAATCAGTCGCAGACGGTGGCGATGGGGCCGCAGGCGGGGTCGAAGCGGACGGAGTTTGGCGGCGTGATCTATACAGAGAGCGCGCAGAAGGCGGCGCGGTTCATTATGGATTGCAACCAGTCGCTGGTGCCGCTGATTTTCATGCACGACGTAAACGGCTTTATGGTTGGCAAAGACGCGGAGTGGAGCGGCATTATTCGCGCGGGGGCGAAGATGGTGTCGGCGGTTTCGACGTCGGTGGTGCCGAAGATTACCGTCATTCTGGGCGGGAGTTTCGGTGCGGGCCACTATGCGATGTGCGGCAAGGCTTATGACCCGCGCTTTCTGTTTGCATGGCCGACGGCGCGGTATGCGGTGATGAGCGGGTCTTCGGCGGCGAGCACGCTGGGTGAGGTGCGAGCCAAGCAGATGGAGCGCTCCGGCGAGGTTGTGGATGAGGTGAAACGAAAAGCGCTGTATGACGAGATCAAGGGGACCTACGATGCGCAGGCTGATCCGCGTTACGGGGCAGCGCGGTTGTGGATCGACTCGATCATCGACCCGGCAAGGACGCGCGAGGTGTTGATAACGGCGCTGGAGGCTTGTGCGCTGAATCCTGAGGTGGCGAGGTTTAATCCTGGGGTTTTGCAGACGTGATGGCGCTGAGTAGAAGAAAGCAGGTTCATCCGCTCCGCTGCGCTGCGGAATGACGAACAAGTCATGCGCTGAATGACAACGAAGTCGAATGAGCGTGGAATAGCAGTGGAGGATTGTTGAACTTGGTAAAGATCATTGAATGTCCGCGCGACGCTTGGCAGGGCTTGCCGAAGGTGATTCCGCCGGAGGTGAAGGCGGAGTATCTGCGCGCGGTGATTGCGGCGGGGTTTACGCATATCGACGCGGTGAGCTTTGTGTCGAAGACGGCGGTGCCGCAGATGGCCGACTCGGAGTTTGTGCTGGAGTATCTCGATGCGCCCGATGAGGTCGAGATCATTGGCATCTGCGTTAATGTGAAGGGCGCGGAGCGGGCGATTGAGACAGGCAGGGTGACGACGCTGGGGTTTCCATACTCGATTTCGCCGCAGTTTCTGGAGCGCAATCAGCGCCAGACGCCGGAGGAAGCGCTCGACCAGTTGGAGCAGATTGGCGAACTGGCGTACAAAGGCGGGCAGGATGTGGTTGCGTATATTTCGATGGCGTTCGGCAACCCGTATGGCGATGTTTGGGACATCGACGAGGTGGTCAGCGCGGTGGATTTGCTGGTCGATGCGGGGGTGACGCAGATTTCGCTTGCGGATACAGTGGGGCTCGCCTCGCCCGCACTGGTGCGCGATGTGATGAGCTGCGTGATGGGGGTGCATGAAGGACTGGAAATTGGCGTGCATCTGCATGCGCGGCGGGATGACGCGGCGGCCAAAGTTCGTGCGGCGTATGAGGCGGGTTGCAGGCGGTTCGATGCGGCGATGGGCGGGTTGGGTGGGTGTCCGTTCGCGCAGGACGCGCTAGTCGGGAACATGCCGACCGAGGTACTGCTGGCGACGCTGAGGGAACTGGGAGCGACGCTGCCGGAGTTTGAACCGCTGGAGGCGCTGGTGCAGCGGAGCGCGGAGATTGGGAAGAAATTTGGGTTGAGCGTGCAGTAGCGCCCAGCCCGCTTTTGTGGCTGGGCGAGCGAAGGACACATACAGGTCTCCACTGCGTCCGCAAAAAGCGCGGACTTCGGTCGAGATGACAATGTTGTAGTTGTGAGAGCGAAGGCCACATACAGGTCTCTCCACTCGTCCGCAAAAGCGCGGACTTCGGTCGAGATGACGAGGGTTTGGTCGTGCGAGATGGCAACATTTGGAGGTGCGAAGTTGGCGACGGTGCGGGTGGAAGACGATGGGGTGGTGCGGACGATCACGCTGAACCGTCCGGAACGGCGTAATGCGCTCACGCCGGAGGTGATGGAAGAGTTGGTGGTCGCGTTTGGCGACGCGAATAGCTGCGGCGCGCGGGTGGTGGTGCTGGCGGGCGAGGGAGAAGCGTTTTGCTCTGGCCTCGACCTTGCGGTGCTGCGCGAAATGGGTTCGATGACGATTGAGCAGCATCGCATTGAAGCCGAGCGCGTTGCGAGGATGTTTCGAGCGCTGTGGGAGGTTGATGTTCCGACGATCGCTGTGGTGCAGGGGCCTGCGATTGCTGGTGGCACGGGCCTGGCGACGATGTGCGACTTTACGCTGGCCGCGCCGGACGCGAAGTTTGGGTATACCGAGGTCCGCATCGGATTTATCCCGGCGCTGGTGAGCGCTTACCTCGCCGTGCAGGTGGGAGACAAGGTGGCGCGGGGGCTGCTGTTGAGTAGCCGGTTCTTTGGGGCGGAAGAAGCGTTGCGGCTGGGATTGGTGAGCGAAGTTGTTGCCGCGGCTGAATTGCGCGGACGCGTGGCCGCACTGGCGGCGGAGCTGATTCGGAATTCGCCGGAGAGCCTGCGGGCCACGAAGCGGCTAATGCGTGCGCAGCGGGCGGAGTGGTTGGATGCGGCGCTGGCGTTGGCGATGGATGCCAACGCGGCTTCGCGGTTGACGGCGGACTTTCGCGAGGGGGCTGCGTCGTTTGTTGAGAAGCGGCCGCCGGTGTGGCAGTGAGTAGGGAACAGCCATCCGCAGCCGAAGTCTGGTGACGGAAAAAGTTCGCGCTCCCGGTAGACTGGCGCTATGGGCGAGATGGAGCAGATGCTGGAGCGGGGTTACGGTGAGACGGCGGTGCGAGTGCGCTATGCCGAAACCGACCAGATGGGCGTGGTGTATCTCGCGAACTATCTGGTGTGGTTCGAGGTGGGACGCGTCGAGTTCATTCGCCAGACCGGGCTGGACTACGCGACGATGGAACGCGAAGGCGCACTGATCGCTGTCGTCGAGGCCAGCGTTCGGTATAAGGTCCCGGCGCGGTATGACGATGAGTTGCTGGTCCGGACGACGCTGGCCGCATTTCGCGGAGCGATCGTGCGATTTCGGTATGCCATCGTGCGGGCCGTCGATGAGGTCCTATTGTGTGAAGGCGAAACGACGCACATCGTTGTCGGTCGGGACATGAAGAAGCGCGAGCTGCCGGAAAAATATGCGGAGCGGTTTCGCGAGTTGACACGTCACATGCATGGCAAGCACGGAACGGTTGCGGACAAGAGCTAAAGCAGATTCCTCGTCTGCGCTGCGGAATGACAACCAAAGAGTGGAAATGACAATCAAAATGCTGGAATGAAGGAAAGGAAAACCAGTGGAACACGACGTAGCGGTGATTGAGACAGAGAAGGCGGCGGCGAAGAAGGTTGCGTTGATCACGGGGGGCAACAAGGGCATTGGGCTCGAAACGGGTCGTCAGCTGGGCAAGCTTGGCTATGCGGTGATGCTGGGCGCGCGCGATGTACTCAAGGGCGAGGCGGCGGCGAAGCTGTTGCGCGCCGATGGGATCGACGCACGGGCGGTGAAGCTGGACGTTACGAAGTCCGAGGACATTGCATTCGTCGCACGGATTGTCGAGGCGAAATTTGGCAAGCTGGATGTGCTGGTGAACAACGCAGGCGTGATGCAGGAGAAGGGCTGGACGCGCAACACGACCAGCGCCACCGACCTTGAGAAGCTGCGGGCGACGTTTGAGACGAACTTTTTTGCGGTGGTGGCGCTGACACAGGCGCTGCTGCCGATGCTGCGCAAAGCGGACGCGGCGCGGGTGGTCAATGTGTCGAGCATCCTGGGATCGGTCAGCCTGCAGGCGACGCCGGGATCGCCGACGTTCGGGACGAAGCTGCTGGCCTACAACGCTTCAAAGGCCGCGTTGAATGTGTTCACTATCCATTTGGCGCATGAGCTGCGCGGGACGAAGATCAAGGTGAACTCCGCGCATCCCGGATGGGTGAAGACGGACCTCGGCGGAAGCGCGGCGCCAATGGATACGGTCGAGGGCGCGAAAACCGAGGTGCAGTTGGCGACGCTGCCCGAGGATGGGCCGACGGGCGGGTTCTTTCATTTGGGCAAGGAGATTGCTTGGTAGTGGGTCAGCGGATGCGTGATTTTTCCCACGCCTTTGCATACTTCCAACTTGTGTATGCGGCCTGATTCAGGTGCAGGAGCAGGCCTTCGCGGCCGTCGAGGAAGCCGAGACGGTAAAAGTAATTCCATTGAAATGTGATGTACGGGACGAGATAGATGTTCCACACGAAAGCGAGGAGCGAGGCGCTGGTGCGGCCTTTGCTGATTAGGATTTCCGCGCTTAGGGTGGAGTAGCGGTCCATGTGTTCGATATAGGTGGAGAGTGTGGGGTAGGCTTGGTGGATGAGGTCGAAGTCGAGGGTGCGGGTGGGGCCGTTGAATGCGATGGTCTCGTGGACGGGGCGGGCTGTGAATTCAAGGGGCTGAATGCCTGCCGCGCGGCGGAAGAGACGCAGCTTGGGGTCGGGGTAGAAGCCGCCATGTTTTATCCAGCGGCCGAGGAAGAGGTTGCGGCGGCGCAGATAGAAAGCGTCGGTCGGTGGGTTTGACGGAAGCAGCGTGCAAATTTGGTGTTGGAGTTGGGGGGAAAGTTCTTCGTCGGCGTCGAGCGTAAGTATCCACGCGCCGGTGCATTGCGCGATGGCGAAATTTTTCTGCGCCGCAAATCCGGGCCAGGGCCGCTCGATGACGCGGGCACCGAAGCTGCGCGCGATTTCGACGGTGCGGTCGGTTGAGCCGGAGTCGACAACGATGATTTCCGCCGCGAATTCCCCAGCCCATTGCACGCTGGCGAGGGTGCGCGGTAGGTTGTGCTCCTCGTTCAGCGTGATGATTGCGACCGAAAGCAGGGGCGTGGTCATCGCAGAATGAGTCCGGGGTCGGAGGTTTGTTCACGCAGCAGGCGCTCGGTGAGCGTGCGCAGGTCTTCGCCGGTTTTGGGGAGGATGAAGGCGCTGTGCGCGGCGTCCCATTCAAGTTTAAATGATGTGGATTGCGCGGAGATCCAGATTTGCGCGACCGGGGTGTTGGGGGTGAAGACGAACTTCGCCGCGCCGTCTTCAAAGAGCACGTTGAGGACTCCGTTCTTTTCTTCGGTCTCGAAGAGCGGGGCGTCGGCCGCGTCTTCGGCGTCGATGAGGGACTGCTTGAGTTGCTCAAGTGCGCGGTCGGACTCGCGGCGGAAAGTGGCTTCGTCGATCATGGGGACATTCTAGTCGCCCGCCGGGGGACTGCGGGTCTCTCCACTGCGTCTTGGCAAAAGTGCGAAGACTCCGGTAGAGATGACAAATGTTATGCGTTTCGGTCGAGATGAAAGATGTTGTGCGTTCGGTTTCACGGTCTGGGGAAGACGTAATAGATGAGGCCGAGCTTGTCGTCGGTGAGAAGGAAGTTGTCGGGGCCCGTACGGAGCAGGCCGCAGGGGCGACCATGGACGAGGGGCTTACTGCCTGCGTGGGTCAGGAAGCCGGTGATGAAATCCTGCGGCGCGCGATTGTTTGCGGAGAAGCTGACGACGCGGTAGCCAGTGCCGATGCGCGGATGTCCAGCGCCGTGGAGCGCGACGAGGAAGGTGTTTGCGAGCGTGGGATTGTCGGCGGCGAAGTAGGCGAGGCCGAGCGGCGAAGAATGCGCCGCAAATGTGGTGTAGGCCGGGGGGACGTCTTTGCAGGTTGTGAGGGCCGGGGGTGGAGGGCCGAAGTTGGTCAGGCTGGAGTCGTCGTGGATTTGCGCGGCGAGATTGGTGCCAGCGGGCGCGACGCCGTATTGTTGGCCATAGACGGAGGCGTCCGGGTTTGTGGGACCCACGTTAGGCGACGATAAAGCCGTCGTCGAAGAGGACGCGCCTGGGTTGGATGCTTGCTTGGGTATTGGCTTTTCGGCAACGTCCTTGTCGGTGGGGCCGGGGTTTGCGGGGAGCGGTGTGGTGTCGAGCGAGGCTTTGCCGTGGGCGAAGTAGCAGGTGGGCCAGCCGTAATTTGGGGCGGTCGCGGCGGCGATGGGACCGGGGTGGGAGTTGGAGTCGAGCTCGAAAAAAGTGTCTTCGGGGAGCTTGTCGCCGAGATGGTCGTCGCCCATGTTGGTCGCGAAGAGGGAGCCACCGTCGAGGTCGGGGATGGCGCGTAGATCGACGGCGTTGCGGAGTCCATGCGCAAGGATTTGCGGGTGCGAGCCGTCGGGATCCATTGCGACGAGCGCGGCGCGCACGGCTTCGCGCTCGCGACAGTAATTGCAGGAGCTTCCGGTGGTGATGTAGACGCGGGTGCGCCCATGTAGCGTGGCGACGGCGACCGTGCGGGTCAGGTGCCACCCGCCGTACTTGTAGTTGAGGCCGTAGTCGGGGAAGCCGATGAGAACTTGCGGCGGGCTGCTCGGCGCGTTGTCGCCGGGATTGTATTTGTAGCGGACCAGGCGGTCGGTGAGCGGAAGGTAGAGCCAGATTTGCTTCGCCTTGTCGGTGTAGAAGGCAAGGTTGTTGGGGTTGCGGAGATGCTGGAGATATGGGGTGACGTGGGTGAAGGTGTGCGTGCGCGGGTCCCAGCCGTCGAGGATGTAGAGTGCGCCGCGGGTGTTGTCGGCGAGGTTATACATGCTGGTGACGAAGATGCGACCGTCGGGGGCCTGCGCAAAGAAGCGCGCGCGAGGAAGGTTGGTGGCCGCGATTGCGATGTCCAGATTCGCCGGGAGGGAGAGCGTGATGGATTTGCCGGGGGCGTAGGTGAGCGTGTGGGGGAGCGGTTGCGCGGAGGCGGAGGCGAGCGTGAGAGTCAGGAGAATGATGGAGAGATGCATCGGTATGTTGGACGCCGTTGCCATGAGAGACGGCAGCCGACGTTGACGCCGAGTTTGTGCTGCTGCGGAAGGCTGCGGGTCTCTCCACTGCGTCTTCGCAAAAAAGCGCGAAGACTCCGGTCGAGATGACAGGGAATTTGTGCTCGCGAAGGTCGAGATGACAGGCAATTTGCACTCACGAAGGTCGAGATGACAGGCAATTTGCACTCGCGAAGGTTGAGATGACAGACCGTTCGTGCAGGTTTACTTGGCGCGGCAGGGGCCGTTAGGGGCGCTGGGTTCGTAGTGTTGGGTGGTTTCGGAGAAAATAAAAGGCTGGCAGGTGAAGGTTCGCAGGTGCGACAGCAGCATGGTGCGTGAGTTGGCCAGAGGGTCTTCGGATTGCGTCAGCGACATGTGACCGGTGGCCGTGATGAGTTCGAAGTGGTCGGGGGACTCGGCTGGGTCGGGCTGGAACCAGCGCTGCAGGACGGTGCAGCCCGAATTTCCGGCACGGCGTGGCAGGGTCTTGCTAGCGGCCGCAGGCGGGGTGGCCGGTGTGCATTCGCGGGCCGTGGACTCGAAGCTTAGGGTGATGACGGCTTTGTCGTTGACGATGCGGAGGTGGGCCTCGTTTTCGGCGAAGTTGGCCGGCGTCGTACCGGAAGCCCCATCGCTCGTCGGGCCGCCCATTGAACCGCCCATTGAGCCGAACGACGCATGGAAGATGGCGCGGTAGCGGTCTTTCTTCACCAGCGAACGCGCGGTGCGAATCCAGGTGGTGGGCGTGGTGGAGGCGTCCTCAAAAGGCGTCGCGAACGTCAGCGTGGCGATGCGGCGCCAACCGCCCTCGACGGGAATGAGCACCGCAGTGACGATGTGCTGGTCGAGTTCGGCGGTGAGCAGCGCGTCCAACTCGGCGGTGTTGCCGAGCGGAAGGAACTGGAGATCGATCGATCGCGGCGTGGGGATGTGACCATGCTGCAGATACTGGCCGGGCGAGCCGATGTCCGCCAGCGCGGCGGCGCGGGTGCGGTCGTCGTCATAGCGCAACTGCCGCGCGATGGTCTGCGGCGCGGGGACACCGTAATTGGCCGGGACGAACTGGATGGCTCCGAGGCCGCTACTGACCGCCACCTGTGGCGCAGCGGGTACCAGCGGCGCAGTGGGCGGGGCCGAGCGCCAGCCGTGGCGCTGCGCGAGCAGCGCGGGTGCGATGAAGGCGAGGATGAGAACGAGGGAACGCATGGCGGCTGCGGGTCGGGGCCTCCGTGACCGGGTGCGAAGAAAAGGTTAGAAGGGAATGTCTTCGTCGGTGATGCCTTGGTCGGCGTAGTCGGGTTGAGTCGGGGTGGAGGGGGAGCCGCCGCCGTAGGGCGCGGTGTTGCTCTTGGAGTAGCTCCCGGAGGAGCGTTCGCCGCCGCCGTCGGCTCCGCGCCCGCCGAGCAGTGAAAGCTCGTTGACAAGAATTTCGGTCTTGTACTTTTTTTCGCCGGATGTTTTGTCGTCCCAGGAGCGTTGTTGAATCTTGCCCTCGATGAACAACTGCGTGCCCTTCTTAACGTAGTCGCGAACAATTTCAGCAGTGCGCTGGAAGCAGACGAGGTTGTGCCACTCGGTTTTGTCGGTCCAATTACCCTGCTGGTCTTTGGCGCGGTCGGCGGTCGCGAGTGAGAAGCTGGCGACGGCCATGCCGCCGGCAGTGGTACGAATTTCAGGGTCCTTGCCGACGTTGCCGAGAAGGAAAACTTTGTTGACGCCTTTTGCCATTGTTGATCTCCATAAATGCGGTGCTTGTGATGGTGAGGATAGCAGAGGACAGAGCCAACAGTGAACAGCCGTTAGGAACGGGAACTATGCCTATGGTTTGGCGACCG
The DNA here is from genome assembly GCA_038205325.1 of Terriglobales bacterium. Lineage (GTDB taxonomy): Bacteria > Acidobacteriota > Terriglobia > Terriglobales > Acidobacteriaceae > Granulicella. The sequence continues at coordinate 15,568 of JBBRCA010000018.1, forward strand.
CTGGCGTCTGGGATGCGGGTGTCGCAGGAGCGACCGTAGGCCACTGGCCGCCGACCCAGGCGATGGCGGTGTCGATGGTTCCGCCGGGCTGCAGCGCGTCTTCGGCAACCGGTTGGACCACGCGGACAATGCCATGCCCGTCAGCGACGATGAGGAATGGGTAGGCGGTCGCGGTGAATTGATCGAGCACCGCAGGTAGAACGACGACGGTGGACGTCTCGGTCAGCGGTTCGCGTGCCGTCGGCTTGGGCGCCGTTCCGCCTAGCGCAGACTTCGTCTTTGGTTTGAGCGGAAGTGTCTCCGCCAACAGGGCATAGAAGTAGGCCTCGTGGCCGGAGACTGTGAACACAGACTCAGGAAACTGCCGACCCATGCGAACGCACTGCGCACACCAGTCCGGAAAAAGCAGCAGCGCCGTGATCGCGCGCGGTGCGGGCAGTTGCGGAAGCTTGTTGGGCATACTGAGCGACGCGAGCAGCGCGACTGCGGGCGGAGGCTTGCCGAGCAGGCCGTAACGCTGGCGCGCGGCGGCGATAGGGAGCGCGTCGTCGCTAGAAAGTTCCGCAGGCAGCGCAGCTTCGAGTTCAGCAACGGTAGAGCGCGCCGCATCAACCTGGCCTCCAAGCTGCTGCAACGCGGCAAAGGCCAGGCCCGTCGCGTACAAGTCGTGCAGAGTTTGCGCTGGAAGACTCGGCGCAACGGCGGCAGGAGGAGTTGTCCCATCCTCTGGCCTTGAGGAAGCGGGCGTCACGCTGGCGGCGCGGATTTGCGCGAGCAGCAGAGGCTCGCGGAGCGCGTCGAGGGTAAGCGCGTCGGCGGTGTGGGCGAACTGCATGTAGTCGATCGCTTCGTCAATGGCTTCAGCAGCGAGGCGGTCATAGGGGACAGCGAGCAGCATGGCCTCCGCATCGCTGAGGCCGTTGGTTTCGTCCTTGAGGTGCAACTCGGCATCGATTTTGACCGCGTAGGCCTGATTGAGCAGCGGCTTGGATGGGGCGCCTGCAGCGATGTAGAGCGCGGTGGTTTGGACGACCGCCGACCACGATTGCCCGAGAGCGCAGAGACGTGCGAGGTCGATCAGCGCGTCGCCGGAGACGGTCTTGGGATCGCGCGCGGCGCAGGCGGTCGCGGCGCGACCGATGGCAATTCTTAGCGCATCGATTTCAACCTCGGACCAGTTGGAAATCGAGTGGCGCGTGGTGTTGAGAGGGTGCATCGCATCGTCGTAGGCGGCTTTTGGGGAGAGTTGAGGCGGGGCGGTGGGTGGCGAGGATTGCGGATTCTGGCAATATGCGACCGAGGATATCAGCGCGACTGTGGTCAGGATTCGGAAGCGGAGCGATGTCAAAGCAGTTGTACCCCGATTCCGGACAAAGTAGCAGACGGTTGGCGGGACAGGCGGTTAGCGGCGGCGGTCGCCGACGAGCTTTGCGAAGGCCAACAGCAGCGTCAGGGTGCCCGTTGGCAGACAGCCTATCGCCAACATCAGTGCGAGCCAGCCCGCGTTGGTGTGTGGGCCTTGTTTGGAGACGCCGCCGAAGACCGTCAGCATCAGCGCGGAGGCGATGGCTCCCGTGAGGAAGATCGCGAAGCCGGTGCGGACGAGTTTGCGAGTGTCGGGGCGCATGAAAGCAGTGAGTAGTGAGTAGTGAATAGGCCGCGGGCGAGAAGCAGGTCCTTCGCTGCGCTCAGGATGACAATTTCTAAAGGCGGACGACAAGGTAGATGACACGTTGTTTTGGGGAGCGTTAGCGGTAAGTCGCGAGCATTGCGTAGACGATAACGCCCGTGACCGAGACGTAGAGCCAGATGGGGAACGTGAAGCGCGCCAGTTTGCGGTGCGCAGGGAAGCGGCCCGTCAGCGAGAGGAAGAACGTTATCAGGATCATTGGCAACGCGACGACGCTGAGGCCGATGTGCGAAATCAGCAGCGCGAAGTACGTGGTGCGCAAGCCGTGGCCCTGGCCGAGGAAACGCATGTCGCCGTGCAGCGCGTGGTTGACGATGTAGCTGACCAGGAACAGGCTCGAGACGATGAAAGCCGCGAACATGCTGTTGCGGTGGGCGACGATGCGGCGGTGCCGGATGAAGCGGAAGCCGAGCAGGAGGAAAATTGTGCAGAGCGTGTTGAACGTCGCGTTCAGCGCGGGCAGAAAGGCGAGGCGCGTTCCGGCTACGTCCGCGGGTTGATGGTAATAAACCAGCCACGCCAGAAACAGCGACGCGGCCGCGCTGACGCCGACGATCGCGGCGATGATGGAGGGCGGGGTGCGGAAAGTGGTCGGTTGCGAAGTGTAGGTCGTCATGCTTTGAATCCAGTCTAGAAAAACACGCGGCCTTGGGCGTTGAGGACCATGGCCAGCATCAGCAGCGGTAGGACCATCACCGAAACCTTCAGAAGGTTGCGGGCGACGACGCGATTTTTGGGATCGCCGGGGCTGCGCATGATGCGTGCGAAACGAATCGTCGCGTAGAGATACCAGAGGCCGAGCAGCATTGCGGCGATGGCGTACGGCCAGCCTGTGGTGTGCAAAAAAGTGGGCCAGAGGCTGACGGGAATCATCAGCATGGCGTAGAAGAGCGCCTGCACGGCGGAGGAGCGGGCGGCGTCGCGGGTATCGGGTTGTGTGGCGGTGACGCGGATTCCGGCGGCGGCGTATTCCGCGCGGTAGAGCCAGCCGATGGCCATGAAATGCGGGAACTGCCAGACGAAAAGAATCGCGAAGAGCGCCACTGCCGGCCACTCGATGACGCCGCGCGCGGCCGTCCATCCAATCAGCGGCGGCAGCGCGCCGGGGAAGGCTCCGATGAACGTGTTGAGTGTGGTGAGGCGCTTGAGCGGTGTGTAGATTGCGACATAGCCGATTGCGGTGAGCAGCGTCAGGGTGCCGGTCAGTGGGTTGGTGACGTAGGCGAGGTAGAGCGAGCCGGCGAAGGTGGCAAGAAATCCCACCAAGAGACCGTGAGCTAAAGAGATGCGGTGCTGCGCCATGGGCCGCGAAGCCGTGCGCGGCATGCGGCGGTCGGTGGAGCGCTCGAGCGCCTGGTTGAGGGCGGCGGAACCGGCGGTGACGACGGCGATTCCGGCGAGGGCTTTTATCAGCCCAACGTTGAATGGCGAAATCCCCGAACGCAGCGAACCGAGGTAGAAGCCCGCCCCGGCGGTGATGACGACCATGGTCGAGACGCGCAGCTTGAACAGCGTCGCGTAGTCGGCCAGCAGCGTGCTGCGGGTGCGGGTGTGGATGGCCGGAGATGCGACGGTGGAAGGCACTCCTTCTAAGGATACCGCGAGCGGCAGGAAGCGGCTCGACCTCGAACTAGGCTCCGAACTAGGCTCCGAACTGCCGCAGGTGGTGGTCAAGATGCTTGTACATTCCTTTGCCCCATTCTTCGGGCGTAAGTTGGCCGAAGAAAGTGTGCGGGGATTTGGTGCAGCCTTCAGGGCCGCCTTTGGAGAAGCGGTCGGTCAGGAGGGTCAAGCGGTCGCGCTCAGTTGCGAGATCGCGCTCATCGGTGATGACGAAGCTCGGGGCGGTCGGACTGTTCTTGGACCACGGCTTTTCGTTTGTGAACGAAGACTCCACCAGTGGCCCAATCAACCGCCCTAAGAACGTCCTGGGGAGCGTTTTATCGCCCACCGCTTGGTCCATCGCGGCGGAGCAGTGCGCCAACATCTGCCCCGCATTCATTTTGCCCCAAAGCCGCTCGCTTGCCGGAGTGAGCGAGTTCAGGCGCTGCTTGATTTCTTCAGCAGTGGTTGATTCGTAAAGGCTTTTCATGCTCGCCAGTGTACTTGAAATGCGTCTCGCGTTACGGATCTTTTCTACGCCATATCGAGACGTGCTGTAGATGGCGAATTGTCGCAAGCGACGAATCGGGATGACTATGCAGCGTCGGTGCGGGAGGCAAGGAGTTCCGGGAAGAAGGTGAGTTCGAGCGCCTGGCGAAGGAAGGCGGCCCCGGAAGACCCTCCCGTGCCGCGGCGGAACCCGATGATGCGCTCGACCGTCTTGAGATGGCGGAAGCGCCACAGTTGGAAGTACTCCTCCATATCGACGAGCTTCTCGCACATTTCGTAGGCTTCCCAATGCTGTTTGGAGTTGCGGTAGATATCTCGAAAGATGTCCGCAACGGCTTCATTTCTCAAATACGGCTGGGACCAGTCGCGGTCGATGGAGTCCGCGGGGACGTTGTAGCCGCGGCGGGAGAGATAGCGAAGGAACTCGTCGTAGAGACTGGGAGATTCCAGGGCGCGGTGGAGGTCGGCGGAGACGGCCGGGTCGTGGGCGAAGACGCGGAGGGTGTCGGCGTTCTTGTTGCCTAGAAGGAACTCGAGTTTACGGTACTGGAAGGACTGAAAGCCGGACGCGTTGCCGAGGACGGACCGGAACTCCATGTATTCGGAAGGGGTGAGAGTTTCGAGCACGGCCCACTGCTCGAAGAGCTGCATTTCGATGAGTTTGACGCGAGAGAGGATCTTGAGCGCGGGCGGGAGCCGGTCGTTGCGAAGGTGATCGATGGCTGCGCTGATCTCGTGGATGAGGAGCTTGATCCAAAGCTCGGAGACCTGGTGCTGAATGATGAAAAGCAGTTCGTCGTGATGCTGCGGCTGCGAGAGTGGACGCTGTTGCGCGAGCAGGCCCGGGAGCGACAGATAACTGGAGTAGCTGAGGCGGTCGTTGGAAAAGTCGGTGACAATGCCGGGTTCGACGGGGCGTTGGGGACGTAGGTCTGGACTGTCCATTTTCCCTGCGCATTCTTGCCTGTGCAATCAGGCTTTTGGGACGGTAAGTTTGGCGATGGTGGCGAGCTGCATAAAGCTGGTGCCTTCGTAGATTTTCCCGATTTTTGCGTCGCGGTAGAGCTTCTCGACGGGGTAGTCCTTGACGAACCCCGCGCCGCCGAAAATTTCCACCGCAAGCGATGCGGTGCGCTCGGCGACTTCGCTGGCGAAGAGCTTCGCCATCGCCGCTTCCTTCGTATACTCCGCGCCGGAGTCCTTCAGCCGTGCGGCGTTGTAGACCAGCAGGCGGGCGGCTTCGACCTCCATCGCCATGCGCGCGAGTTGGAATTGCATGGCTTGAAAATCGGCGAGCGGCGTGCCGAACTGCTTGCGTTCGCGGGCGTAACGGGCGGCGTGACGCCAGGCTCCTTGCGCGAGGCCAAGCATTTGCGCGGCAATGCCGATGCGGCCTTCGTTGAGGGTTTCGATGGCGACCTTGTAGCCTTTGCCCGGCTCGCCGAGAATGGCGGAGGCGGGCACGCGGCAGTCGCGCACGATGAGTTCGCAAGTACTGCTGGCGCGGATGCCGAGCTTGTCTTCTTTGCGCCCGACGGAGAAGCCGGGCATGTCTTTCTCGACCAGAAAACAGGTGATGCCCTTGTATCCGGAGGCTGGATCGAGCGTGGCGAAGAGCAGGAAAAGGCCCGCTTCGAGAGCGTTGGTGATCCAAAGCTTCTGGCCGTTGATAATGTAGTCGCCTTTGTCCTGCTTCGCGGCGCGGCACTGCAGCGCGAAGGCGTCGGAGCCAGAAGCGGCTTCCGAAAGGGCGTAGGCGCCGGTCATTTTAGAGGCCAATTGAGGTAGATATTGCTGCTTTTGAGCGTCATTTGCCCACTTTATGAGGGCGTTGATGACGAGCGTGTTCTGGACGTCGACCAGGACGCCGACGGCGGGGTCGACGGCCGAGATTTCTTCAACCGCGAGCACCGCTTCAAACAGCGTGCCCGCCGCGCCGCCGTATTGCTCCGGGACCTGTATGCCCATGAGGCCAAGGTCGAAGAGTTTGCGCAGAAGCTTGGGGTCAAACTTCTGAGCTTCGTCCATCTGGCTGACCAGCGGTGCGATGTCGGTGCGGGCGAAGTCGCGCACTGTGTCGCGGAAGAGGAGTTCGTCGGGGGAGAGGGTCGTGAGTGGAGTCATGGGATTTGTGCCGGACTATCGAGTTTAGCAGGGTGTGCTGTTAGCATGGCGCGGAAGCCTGCGAGGTTCGCGCGGTGTGGCGGAAAATGCGGCGACAGGCTTATACTGCGTTTATCGGCAGAACTGGAGCTTTTTTTGTTGTGCCGCGGATGAGGTCCGTCTTCAGCGAAAGCATGAAGGATGTCCAATTCGGCGAGGGGAGCCCGCCCGGCGGCGCCGACCCGGGGGTGGAAGGATGGCGCGCGGTGACTCGCGTGCTCCGAAGTTGCGCCGGTGCGGCGCGAGCGTTTCGGGATGATTCTGTAACCATGGTTTTTCCGTCCGACTGCAGCGTTTGCGGTGGGCCGCTGACGGCGTGGAGTGCGACGCCGGTATGCAGCGCATGCGTCGCGCAGGTGAGCCCGCAAGCGGGTGCGCTGTGTGGGATTTGCGGCGAGGCGCTGGGCATGGAGTCGGCGCGCTTTGCGGCGGCGATGGGTGTGGGCGTTTGTACGATATGCAGATTGGCCCCGCCGGACTACACGCGAGCCGTTGCGTACGGCGTCTTTGCAGATGAACTGCGCGAGATGCTACACCTGCTGAAGTATGAGCGGGTCCAGCGGCTGGCTTCGGACAAACTTGGCGAGTGGATGGCAGAGGCGATTATTCTGCTTGCCGCCGATGCCGGGCCGGAGTTGATCGTGATCGCCGTGCCACTTTTTGCGGCGAGAGAACGCCAGCGCGGGTTCAACCAAAGCGTGGCGCTGGCCGATGCGGCGATCGCAAGGCTGAAGAAGCTGCGACCTGCGTGGAAGCTCGTCGCGAGACACGCGGCCTTGCAGCGCGTGCGGGATACCGAGGCGCAATTTGCGTTGACATCGCGGGGGCGTCGGCGGAACTTGCTCAATGCGTTTCGCGTTGCGAGTATGGACGCCGTGCGCGGGAAAGAAGTTCTGCTGGTCGATGACATTATGACCACCGGAGCGACGGCTCGCGAGTGTGCGCGGGTGTTGATGCGCGCGGGAGCGGCGAAGGTTTGGGTGGCGACGCTGGCGCGGGCGCAGGCGGAGAGTTTTGCGGGCGCGGAACCGGGAGCAAGAGATGTAGCGAGGTGGGACGCGGTTGTGGAGCCGGGGGTGACGACGAGATTTGTGTAAGCGGCGCAGCGGAGAAAATGCAGATTCCTCCGCTTCGCTACGGAATGACAGAAAGAAAAGCAACAGCAATAGCGAACGCAAAAGTTGCTAAGGACGCGAAGGACGCAAAGGAAGACAACGGCAAAGGACTCCGGAGGGCGGTAATGCAGGCTGGAAAGATGCGGACGGGAAAACTCAGGAACGGCAAGCAGGGCGGCCGGCACCACAGCACGCACCCAGTGCCGGGGACAGCGCGCGCCGAGGCCATCGACATTCGCATGGGCGTGTTCCGCCAGCCCGCGATGCAGACGCCGGTGCTGGTGCTGAACGCGAGTTACGAGCCGATCAACATTTGTGGCGCGCGGCGGGCGCTGGTGTTGGTGCTGAAAGGGGTAGCGCGCACGGAAGAGGAGCAGGGCAGCGTACTGCACTCGCACCGCATGGTGATCCAGATGCCGAGCGTGATCCGGCTGCTGGAGTATCGCCGCATTCCGCACCAGACGCGCGCGCTTTCGCGCAAGAACATTCTGCTGCGCGACCGCAACACCTGCCAGTATTGCCAACTGGTTTTGACGGCGGCGGAGTTGACGCTGGACCACGTCCTTCCGCGTTCGCGCGGCGGTGCGTCGAGCTGGGAAAACCTCGTCGCCTGCTGCAAGGATTGCAATCGCCGTAAAGGTAATCAACTGCTACACGAGCTGGCCGAGATGCGTCTGCTGCGCGAGCCGCGCCCGTTCTCGCTGCATACGTCGCGCCACATCATGCGCATGATCGGCAGCGCGGACGCCAATTGGCGTAAGTACCTGTACTTCGAGAATGAAGCGGCGGCGTAGAGTTAGGGGTTAGGGGCAAGGGTTAGGGGTTAGGGGTCAGAGCCTGTTCACGATCTCTTAGCTCTCCCCAAAGCTGTCATCTCGACCGGAGGCGCGTTCTTTGCGCCGGAGTGGAGAGACCCGCAGCTTCTCTGCGCAGCCAAATATCCTTGTCGCACGGAAAATCTACAGGTCTCTCCACTGCGCGTTCCAAAAAGCGCGAAGACTCCGCTCGATCTGACAGGGCCTACAGGTCTAAACTGTGATCGTGAACAGGCTCTAAGGCCGTTTCCGAGCGGGCTTTGCCGCTTTCTTTGCAGGCCGTGCCACGGCATAGGGCGTGTGAACGCACGATGTGTACGCAGCGAGGAAGTGGTCGCGCAAAGTGGCATACTCGGTCAGCGAGGAAAACTTCCGCCGCGCCGGTTCCTGGTTGAGAAAGTACGCCGTCATCACGATGTGCGTTCGGTTGTCGATCAGCAGATAGATTCCAAGCGTGGCGCCTTCGAGTTTCTTGCGGTCGAGGCCGTAGACTTCAAAGCCGTTCAACATCGGCTTGAGCGCAAAATTCAAATTGCGCTCGCTATCGTCGCCGCCGGCGAGGATGTGATCGAAGTTGCCGATGAGGTCTTTCTTGCCTTGCGCGAAGCTTGATGGAGGCAACTGCTCGACCTTGACGTTGGCGAAGAAATCCGTGCCGGGGTAACTGAACATCATGCTCTCGCCGCGCAGCAGTGCGACCTGGCGCGGACCAGAGAGCGTCACCACCGTGCGGCCCTGCACACCGCGCGGTAGCGGCGTGAGATTGGAGATCGCGAGATCGTCGTCGAACTTGCAGGCGGTGTAGGGACGCAGCGTAGGATTCACCTGCGCGGCGGCGGGCAAAGGGGCGGCGAGCAACGGGGCGGCGAGTGCCACAGCGAGCAGCGCGCGCGTGAAAATCATCATCCGCCGAGAGTAACAAAAGACAGGGAGCAGGGAACAGAGAGCAACTCTCTCGCTATTTGGGTGGAGTGGGTTTCTGGTCGGGTGCGGTGTCCGGTTTGGGGGGCGTAATGTCTTCGCCGTTGTAGTGGATCGTGACCGTGGCGCGGAAGAGTTTGTAGTCGGTGTAGCGCACGGTATTGCGCATGTGCACGTCTTGAGAAACCGCCCCGTCCTGCGCGGCGAAGTGCAGGTTTCCCTCCATCTTGGTGTAGGTCGGAAACCAGTATTTGCCATCGATCTGCTGATAGTAGGTCGTGAAGGGCGGCGAGAGGTCTTCGTGTCCGCGGCGGGTGTCCTGGGGCACGTTCAGGCCGTTGACGACGACGATCTGGAAGTCCTGCTTGTCGATCCAGACCTTGCCCTGCAGGTAGCGCTTGCCCTTTTCCAGCGTCTTCGGCTTGACGTCGAAGACGTACGTGTCGAGTTCGTCGACCTTCTGCTGCCCCAGGTAAGTGAGGTCATACAGGGGCAACTGCTCTGTGGTGAGCACGAAAGGCAGGCGCTGCTCGATGTCGCGGAAGTCAGAGGGTGTCAGGAGAACGCGCTCCAGCGTGTTCTGCGGCGCGAAGGTGACGTGCTCCTCACGCTGGCCTTTGGCGTTGAAGGTGATGTCGGTGACTTGCTGATACTCGCCGTCGGGGCGGTTGGTGTCGTCGGAGATGGTGTCGACTTTGACGGTCTGGCGAAAGATGTAGGCCTCGCGCGCTGCGGCGAAGGCGGACTCGCGCTTGCCCATGCGCTCGATCATCTGCGCGGGCGTGATGCCTGCGGGCGGCGTGGGGTCGAGCGGACCGAAGCCTTCGGGCTGTTTAGCTTGGGCTGTCGTTGCCGCCGGCACGAAGGGCGATGCGGACTGCGGAAGCGAGAAGACAGCTAGAACGGCCATCGCCATATAAGCGCAACGGAGAGAGGTCGTGCGTGGGGTTGTGCTTGGCGTCATTTTCGTCCCTGTTGAATAGACGCCATTCGAGGCGGAAAGGTTCTGTGAGACGACGAGAGAGGTCGCGGAGCCGTTGCGGATGACTCAAACAATTCCACGGCGTAGACTGACGCGATGAACACTCTTGTTCGCTTCGTGGCGTTGTCCTGCCTGCTGTCCCCCTTCACATGGGCCCAAACGACTGCTAAACGCCCGATGACCTTTGCCGACCTGCAGGCGATGAAGCGGATCAGCGACCCGCAGATTTCGCCGAGCGGGAAGTGGGTCATGTTCTCGGTGACGGACGTGTCGCTGGAGAAGAACACCAAGACGAACCATTTGTGGGTGGTGCCGATTACGGGTGGCAAGGAAGAACAAATCACCTTCGGCGACGGAGAAGCCAATGGCCGCTTTTCGCCCGATGGCAAGCTGATTTCGATGACGACGAAGGACCAGATTTTCGAAGCGCCCTGGAACGAGAAGACCGGCACAGTCGGCAAGGTCATTCAGGTGACGAATGTGGACGGTGGAGCGGACGGGGCCATCTGGTCGCCGGACTCGAGGCGGCTGCTGTTTGTGGCAAGCGTGTATCCGGAGTGTTCGGCGGTGTCCGAAAATGGGGGCGGCTGGGCGCGCGAAGATGCTTGCGATAAAGCCAAAAATGAGGCGACGGAAAAGAGTCCGGTGAAGGCGCAGATTTTCAACCACCTGCTCTATCGCCACTGGAACGCGTACACCGGAGACAAGCGCAGCCATGTGTTGGTGGTCGACTCCGCCGATGGACGGAACCTCCGCGACCTGACGCCCGCAGGCGCTGTGGGCGACGCAGAGACGCCGACATTCTCGCTGGGCGGGCCGCTGGGGTATGCGTGGGCGCCGAACTCGAAGGAGATTGCGTATGTAACGAATCTCGACAAGGTCCCTGCGACCTCGACCAACAACGATATTCTTACGCTGCGGCTGGATGAGGCGGGAGCGGTCGCGAAGAAGGTTTCGACTTCGCCGGGGTCGGATGATGGGCCAGCTTATTCGCCGGATGGGAAGTGGCTGGCGTGGCGGTCGCAAGCGAGGAATGGGTTCGAGAGCGATCTATTTCGGTTAATGATTATGGATCGCGCTGGTGGGGCGATCAAAGATGCTCTCCCAAGGTATACAAATCAGCAGAACCAAGTTGTGAAAGATAACTGGGTCGACGAATTTACCTGGGCTTCCGACTCAAAGCGCATCGCCTATGCAAGTCCTGATCGTGGTCGCGAAATCGTACAGGTTATTCCTGTTGTTTCTTATACAGGCGATGCTTTAGCTGCGTGGTCTGCTGTAAGTGGTGAATTGGGAAGCCTCGCATTCACGGCTGATAGCACCATGGTAGCGATCCAGATGTTTGCGAGTCAGCCGGCTGAAATCGTAACGATCAAGAATATGAAATCGACCGAACAAGGCTACGACATCGTCACTGGCGGAACGAACATTACCCAGCTTACTCACCTAAACAACACGCTGATTTATTCGCTGGATATCTCTAAGTTAGAACCCTTCTCATTCACGGGCGCGGAAGGCACGAAAGTCGAAGGTTTCATCGTTCGTCCCCCGAACTTCGACCCCACCAAGAAATACCCGGTAAAGTTCCTCATGCACGGCGGCCCGCAAACCGCGTGGGGAGACGCCTGGAGTTATCGCTGGAATTGGGAACTGATGGCGGCGAATGGGTATGTGGTGATTGGCATCAACCGGCGCGGCTCGACAGGCTACGGCCAGAAGTTTATCGACGAAGTTTCTGGCGACTGGGGCGGCCGCGCCTTCACCGATTTGATGAAAGGGTTGGATTACGCGGAAACGAAGTATCCGTTTATCGACAAGAGTCGCGAGTGCGCGCTGGGTGCGAGCTACGGCGGCTTCATGGCGAATTGGGTGCTGACACACACAGACCGCTTCAAGTGCATTGTTACGCATGACGGCCTGTACAACCCGCAGTCGGCGTTCGGGACGACCGAGGAGTTGTGGTTCAATGAGTGGGAGTTTCGGCCGATGCAGGGTGCGGCTGCGGGAGGGAATGCAGGCTCCTCCGCTGCGCTGCGGAATGATAGCAAGAAAGGCGGGGCAGGGATTGTCGAGCAGGCCAAGCCAGCCTACCCGTGGGACTACTTTGACAAGCCCGCCGCGCAGGATCCCTTCCGCAAATACTCGCCGATGGAGTACATCAAGAACGCGCACACGCCGACGCTCATCGTCCACTCGCAGCGCGACTACCGGCTGGATGTGAGCGAAGGTTTCCAACTCTTCACCGCGCTACAGATCCTCGGAGTGCCGTCGAAGATGCTCTACTTCCCCGACGAAGGCCACTGGGTGTTGAAGCCGCAGAATTCGCAGCTCTGGTACGAGACCGTGAACGATTGGTGCGATCGCTGGACGGGCACCAATAAATACGCGAGCGTGGGCGCGGAGAGGAACCCGATGCGGCAGGAAACAGCCAACAGGAAGCAGCCAACAGCACACGCTTCCGGATCCCGCGTACACCCGAGAGCCGCAGACGAGTCGAACAAGTAGCATGGCGTTTGCACGGGCAAAGTCGGCGAAGCCTCCGCTTGAGTATGCGGGGCTGCTGGAGTTTGCGATTCGCTCGCTGGCTTCGCGGATGAAGAGCGAACGCGACCTGCGACGCCGGATGCTGGAGCGCGCCAAACCGGGAGATGAAGGCCGAGAGGCGATGGACCAGGTTGTCGCGAAACTTAAGGAGCTTGGTTACCTGAGCGATGAGCGTTTTGCGGCGGACTTCACGCGCCTGCGACGCGACAACGAAAAGTTCGGCCAGCGGCGCGTGCAGCAGGGGTTGATGCAGAAGGGCATTGCCGCTCCGCTGGTGAAGGAAGCGCTCGGCGTCGGGTATGAGGATGTGGACGAAGTGGCGCTGGCCCGTGCTTACGTTGAACGCAAGCGCATGAAGAAGCCCGTCGGCGAGAAGGAAGTCGCGAAGGCGATGCGGCGGTTGATGGCGGCGGGGTTCAGCTCGAAGGCGATCTGGAAAGTGCTGCGCGGGTGGGGCGCGGAGATCGAGGAAGTGGATGTGATGGAGGATGGTGGCTAAGGGTGGTGGCTACTACAAAAAACAAGCAGGTCCTTCGCTCCGCTCAGGATGACAAATTCATGGGCGTGGACCGCATTGTCGCGATCGACTGGTCGGGGCGCGTCGATGCAGCGGGCCAGCGGCGGTACATCTGGGCGGGGGTGTGGACCGAAGGCGAGAGCGTGAAGCTAGAAGCCGGACGGACGCGAGAGGAGGTCGCGGAATGGCTTATCGGCTTGGCCGCTGAGACGCCGCGACTGGTGGTCGGAATCGATTGCTGCTTCAGTTATCCGGCGTGGTTTCTGGCCGAACACAGGTGCGCGACGGTGTTCGATTTTTGGAAGCACGTCGCCGAAGGCCACGGAGAACGGTGGCTGGCGCGTGAGTGCGAAGAAGGTGCGCCCCCTGACTCGAGAGACGAACGCTTCTGGGGCAAGCCGCATAAACGGCCGGCACAGTTTTGTGGAGAGGGGTATCGGCGCATGATGCGTGCCACGGATTGGGAGAACAAGGTGGCGCAGGCGCTTGAAGGGGGCGATCCGGCGCGCGCCGCGAAGATGAAGGGCATCACGCCGAAGTCGCCGTTCCAGATTGGCGGGTCGGGAAGCGTGGGGACGGGAAGCCTGCGGGCGATGCCGTTTTTGTTGCATCTGCGCGAAGCCGGGTTCAAGACGTGGCCGTTTGAGGACGCGGCGTTGACGGGTGCGAAAAGCAGATCCCCTGCGGGGATGACAGAAAGAAAGGCGAAAGCAGGCTTGGATTCAAAGGCGAAGCCGCTGGTGGTGGAGATGTATACGCGACTGATGACGGGGCCGGTGGCAAAGAGCAACGCGGCGGCGCGCAAGGCTTATTTGCTTTCGCGCAGGAAGCACGATGCGTTGTATGCGGCGATTCCACAGGCGGTGATGAAGAAAGCGGAGGGATCCGAGGACGCGTTCGACGCGTTGGTGAGCACGATGGAGATGGTGCGTTGTCGGCGACAGTTTGCCGGGCTGAAAGCGACCAAGGATGAAACGCTGTGGCTGGAAGGGATTACGTGGCGGCCGGGCGTGAGCAGTCAAACAAGAAGTTCGGCAAGTTCGTCTGATGACATCTCGAATGGATTGCGGAATGTGATGCCATTCAATGTCCGACCGTCTTGAAAATCTTCCGTGAAGATGACGTTGCAGCCACCGCGCCGTGCCGTCGCCCAGACCATGGCGTCCCAGAAGGGAAGGCCGTGGCGAGCATTGGCCGACAGCGCGCTTTGTAAGTCTTCCGAGCTCGACGAAACGACCGGGTAGGTTTCGATCAAAACATCGATGAGTCGGTCCGCATGGGCGGTGCGCGAGGGGGCTTTTCGTCGCACCGAATGGCTTAGCTCTCCAAGCGTCTGAAGCAAAATCACGGCATGGTTGTAATCCGCTTCTCCGACCAAATGCTGGGCGGTGCGATACTTATTGCCGGCGTCGCTGTCCAGAGAGTAATACAGGATGTTGGTATCGAACGTGTAACGTTTAGCGCTCATGCATCTCTTCCCGTGTTGGGGCCACGCCTCCCATGGGAATGCCTTTTCTCAAAAGGGCGCGGAGTTTTTTTCGTGCGGCCTCTCGTCTGGCGTCCATTTGTCTGCCCGCGAAGGGACGAATTTCGGCCACCGGCCTGCCGCGCCGGGTGAGAATGAGTCGCTCTCCTTCTTCCACCTCTGCGATGCAACTGGAGAAGTGCTGATTGGCTTCGCGCAGCGAAATCTGTCGCATGTCGTCCCCTTTAAGTCAATTGTACTATGTAGTGCATTTCGAGTTGGGCTGATAAACTTCAGTTCTATGCGTAACCTGTCGGGCAGTCAGATTCGGGAAGAGTTCTTGCGGTTTTTTGAGGGCAAGGGGCATCGCCGCGTGCATTCCGCGTCGCTGGTTCCGGTCAACGATCCGACACTGCTGTTCACCAACGCGGG
>JBBRCA010000019.1:0-29980 GCA_038205325.1 Terriglobales bacterium
GGACGTGATGGGTTGCAAGAAGCCGGTGCAGGGTGTATTCGCGCACGCGGTTGTTGCGAAGCAGGCGATTGCCGTTGGCGATGCCGTGGATACGGTCGTGAACGCTGAAGTGCGCGCGGCGACGATGCGGAATCATACCGGGACCCATCTGCTCCATGCGGCTTTGCGTGAGGTGTTGGGGCCGCATGTGAATCAGGCGGGGTCGCTGGTCGACAAGCAGCGGCTGCGGTTCGACTTCTCGCACTTTGCGGGAGTCGCGGACGAGGAATTGGCCGACGTAGAAGACATCGTGAACGGCCAGGTGCTCGCGAACACGGCGGTGCAGACGATGGTGGATGTCCCCATTGAAACCGCGATCCACGAGTATGGCGCGATGGCGCTGTTCGGGGAGAAGTACGGCGAGCGCGTGCGCGTGGTGAAGATTGGCGACTTCTCGACCGAGCTTTGCGGCGGAACGCACACGGCGGCGACGGGTGAGATTGGTTTGATAAAACTCGTCGGGGAGAGCGCCGTTGCGAGCGGAGTGCGGCGCGTTGAGGCGGTCACAGGGACGGGGTCGCTGGGCCTCTTCCGCAGAGATTCGGATGTGGCACGTGTGGCTTCGCAGTTTGTCGGCTCCGGGGAGGTCTCGCCGGAGTCGTTACGAACGAAGGTCGCGCAACAGGACGAAGAAATGCGCAAGCTCAAGCGCGAACTGGAGCAGATGCGGATGAAGTCGGCGAGCGCGGCGACGGCCGATGCGGCGGCTTCGGCGGTTGAGGTTAAAGGTGTGAAGGTGCTGGCGCAGCGGGTCGATGCGTTGGACAAATCGCAGATGCGCAACCTCGTCGATGAGCTGCGCGGGAAGTTGGGGTCGGGGGTCGTGGTGCTTGGGGCGGCGACGGCTGAGGGCAAGGTATCGCTGATTGTCGGCGTGACGAAAGACCTGATCGGGCGCGTGCAGGCGGGGAAAATTGTCGGGCTGCTGGCAGCGAAGGTCGGCGGCAAAGGCGGGGGACGGCCAGATTTGGCAGAGGCCGGTGGGGTTGACGTGGCGGGGTTGGACGGGGCATTGGGTGCGGCTGCGGGAGTTGTGGAGGAGTTGCTGGGTTAGCGTGGACGCTCGGCCACCGATCGTGCAAAGTGCGGCACGGTGAATTGGGACCCGCTCTGCTGGCTATTGGAGAGGCGAGGTATCTGCGGGTGTACCTCGGCGATTCACAGCGCACGGGCGGGTGGGGAAACTTAAACTGTAAGTGGCTATGAGCTGTCCGAGGGGTGCTGTCCGCCATGCGGTTGCGCGGAGTTTGAAATGCGCGGCTTGCGCCGTGGCATTGAGTTGGTGCGTGAGCGCCAATGCGCGGCCGACACGAACTCCGCCCAATTCATGGCAGACCGCAAACGCTTCGCGAGGTCGTCTTGAGGCACAGATGCCGCACAGCCGCGTGGACTTTGCCCGGATCATTGCGGAGTTTCGGGCTATCTATCACTCCGATCCGTCAGACCCTCATGCGGCGGCGGCGGCGGATCAGGTTGCCGCGCTTCTGGCCGAACAGGGGCGCGAGTTGCACGACGCCAAGAGCCTGCGGGATGCGGCCGGGCAGTATGAGTTTCTTGCCAAGCAGTATCCGGCGAGTTCGCTCGCCGCGCCAGCGCTTGCGGCTGAGATTGAGTTGTTCGGGGCGGAAGGGTTGGAGGATGCGGCGGAAGTTCGACGAGCAACCGCGGAGTTGAAGAAGGACTATCCGCAGCGAGCGGTTATGCTGTTGGCGAAGAAAACGTCGGCGTCGCCCAAGGTAGGTCGAGATGAGAGCGTTTTGTCGCTCCGGAAACCCATGTCCGCGAATCCGGACATTGGGCACCCCGCTTCGGTGGCTCAACGGGCGAAATACGGGGGTCCTTCGCCTGCGGCTCAGGATGACGGCGAAAAAAATCACGGGTCGACTGCGCGTGTCACGGGCATTCGGCATTGGTCGACCGCGAGCTATACGCGCGTCGCGATCGATCTCGGCGACGAGGTCGAGTACCAGGCGGCACGGGTTGAGCATCCCGACCGCATCTTCTTCGATCTGCATCATGCGCGGTTGGCCCCGGAGTTGGTGGGCAAGAGCTTCGGCATCACCGACGACGGGTTCCTGACCCGCATTCGCGCCGCTCAATACTCGGACGATGTGACCCGCGTCGTTCTCGATGTGCATGAGGTGACGGACTACTCGGCGTTCTTATTGCCGAATCCGTATCGGCTGATTATTGATATTCACGGCAAGCAGCCGGAGGCAGGGAACAGGGAACTGGGAACAGGGAGCAAGGCACATGAAATAGGAAACAGTAAACAGGAAACAGTCAACAGAGTTCCGGCCGCTCCCATTGTGAGGCAGAGCTTGGCGCCAGATGCGGTGGTTTCGAGTTTGCCGCCGATGCCGGTGACAGATGGAAGTTCCGCCTTCGGTCTGCCGCCCAGGAAGACGTCCGCAGACGCGAAGATTGTGGCCGTTGCGCCACCGCGTGTTGTGATTTCCGTCAAGCCCACTGCCGCGAAGCCGGTGCCGAATACGGTTGCGTCGCGGTCGGAGAACTCGGGTACGGAGGTCGCGGCGGTGAGCGAGCAGCCGGGTAAGGTGGAAGCGACGACCCGGCCAACTTCAGGGCCGATTTCGGCGAAGAGTAGGAAGCAGGAAACGACGACCGGGAAACACGAAACGACGACCGGGAAACACGAAACTACGACCGCGAGACAGGAAACAGGAAACAGGAAACAGCGCGGCGCGGATGTGATTGCCGCGCCAGTACTGCCCGCAACTCCGACAGCCGACGGCGAGACTTCGTTGCTGCGGGCGTTGGGTTTGAAGATCGGGCGCATCGTCATCGACGCAGGGCACGGTGGGCACGACTCGGGGACGATTGGCGCGGACGGGATCGAGGAGAAAGATGTGGTGCTCGATGTTGCGCTGCGGCTGGGCAAACTGCTGCATCAGCGGATGGGTGCGGAGATTGTCTACACGCGCGCCGACGACACGTTCATTCCGCTCGAAACGCGAACCGCGATTGCCAACAAGGCGCAAGCCGACTTGTTCATTTCGGTCCACGCGAACAGCTCTCCCGATGCCAGCGCGCGGGGCGTCGAAGTTTACTATCTCAACTTCACCAGCGACCCCGAAGCGATGCGGGTCGCGGGTCGCGAGAACGCCGTGTCGACGCAGAGCGTTCACGAGTTGAGCGACCTGGTGAAGAAGATTGCGTTGAAAGACAAGATCGACGAGAGCCGCGAACTCGCTGGCGACGTCGAGGCGTCGCTCTATGCGGGCCTCGAAAAGGGGAACGAAGGCTTGAAGGACCGCGGCGTCAAGAAAGCACCGTTCGTGGTGCTGATTGGCGCGAATATGCCATCGATTCTGGCGGAGATCAGCTTCGTGACGAATCCCGATGACGCCGAACAACTGCGGACGCCGGAGTATCGCCAGCGCGTCGCCCAGAGCTTGTTCAACGGTGTGGCGAGGTATGCCACTGGGATTAATGGCGTAAAACCTCCGATGGTACAAAGGGCTGCGGCGAAGAAGTAAACGGTCTGGTGAGTTTTGTGGATGTCCGAAATCCGGGCCCTTCGACAGGCTCAGGGCAGACTACGGACACCCGCTTTTTGACCGGCAGTGCGACCAAGGCGTGCTCACGTTTAGCGTGCTGGTGTAGTCTCCGAAATATGAGGCGTTTGGGCTGGGTTGGCGTGGTGGCGGCGGTGGGGTGCTTGGCGTGGAGCGGCGCGGCGCGGGCGCAGCAGGCTACGACGCTGGTCGAGCCGCCCACTCCGTTGTTGCCGCAAAGTTTTGCAGGGTGGCATCGTGACGACTCGGCGGCAGTGCCCGATATGTCTTTCTCGCTGGTGAATGTCAATAAGGACGCGCTCGAAGAGTGCGCGCCGCAACGTTCGCAAACGGCGACCTATATCTTGAAGGGCCGCAGAGTGCATGTCGAAGCGGTGGAGTTCAACGACGCCACCGGGGCCTACAGCGCCTTCACCCTCGCGCTGCGCCCGGGCCTCAAGCTGGGAAAAGAGATTGGGGCTGCAACGGCCATCGGCGATGGAGGCGTGCTGTTCGAGACGGGATCGTCGCTCGCGCTGGCCTTCCCCGCGACGAGTGCGGACGTTTCCGATTTGACGAAGCTGGCAAATACGCTGCCGAAGATTGGCGGCCCGCGCAGTCAGCCTCCGCTGCTGCCGACATTTTTTCCCGCGAAGGGTTTAGCTACGGACAGCTTGCGCTATGCGCTGGGACCAGCGAGCTACGCGGCGATGGGCGGAATGTTCGCCGCCGGCCAACTCGGTTGGGAGAAGAGTGCCGAAGCCGCGCTCGCCACTTACGCCGACAAACGCGGCAAGGAGACGCTGACGCTTCTGCTGTACCCGACGCCGCAGATTGCCGCCGACCACACGCGCGCGATTGAAGCGCAGATGGCAAATGGCGTGAAAGCGCGACGCGAAGGTGAGCTGGTCGCCATCGCAACCGGAACTTTCAGCGCCGACGACGCGCAGAACATGATCGAGAACATCCACCTCCGCACCGAAGTCACTTTCGACAGGGCGACGCCGCCGAGCTTTGAGCACGAGATGCAAAAGACGTACAGCTTGCTTGCCAGCATCGCCATTTTTTGCGCCGTGGGGACGCTCGCGTCGGTGCTGCTGGGAGTGTTTCTTGGCGGAGGGCGAGCGCTGGTCCGCAAGATGCAAGGCAAGGACGCGGTCGCCGATGTGGAGTTCCTGAGCCTCCATTTGGAGCCTCAGAACCCCCGCCCAAAAATGGGTCCGCCCGCTTCTTGAGTCGCCTGGTGCAGGCCATCTGCATCTGCCGAGCCGCAGGTATCAATCGTAAGCTATAGATAAATATACACTTACAATTAATACCGAAACTGCTTGACACAGTTGGAGGTCGAACATACTCTTGCACCAGAGAGTTCCGACAGCTTTGCCTCTGTTGGTGCTGCCTCCTAAAGAAAGGGTCGCCCTGTTGCCGGGTGGCCCTTTCGCTTTGTGGAAAAGGCGGGACAAATCCCGCGCCGAGCTCTGAAGCGACTTCACGACTCCGCGCACGTTGGATCGATCACCGTGCGTATGGCGACGACCGAGTTTGCGGAGAACTGGCCGAGTCGGGCGTACTCGTGAATCGTCGATTCAGCGGGCGCGATGTATCAGCCGTCGATTTTGACGTCGGTCCGCCTGGTCCGGGGATGTTGCGCTCGCTGATGTACTTCGGCATAATCTCTCTGATCCTTCTAAACTTTTCAAACAAATGATCGAAGGTGATTTACGGCGAAGGCAACATTTTTTATGCCACTGGAGGATGGGATGGAGCGACTGCTCGTCGCGAATTTTGCGTCTGCGATGTTTGCCGCTAGAATGATTGAAGGGCAGGCCGACGTAGCTCAGTTGGTAGAGCAACTGATTCGTAATCAGTAGGTCAGCGGTTCAACTCCGCTCGTCGGCTCCATTTGCCTTTCCTGTCTCGAAGACCGCGGCGACGGCTTCCAAGTTGGCGACAGTTTCCAGAACACCGGCAGGCTTCCTCATCGAGTACATGGTTTGGTTCCCGATATCCACTGAAATCTTCAAAACGCGCCTCTAAGGCCTTGAAACCGGAGAGTTTGCCACGCATACTCGCAATTGGAGCAGGCCGCATTTAGTCGGCTCCGGCCTCGAGGGAGCAGAGACGTGGATAAATACGCCCGTGAAGACGTTCTGCGCATTCTCCAGGTGCCTTCGCGACAGTTGGCGAACTGGCAGCGCGTGGGATTGGTTTCTCCATCTGAAGAGTTTTCCTTTGAACAATTGGTGCAGTTGCGCAAGCTGCGCGACCTGACCGCGACTCGCATCTCCGTGCGTAGCATCCAGCGCTCGGTCGACGCGATGCAGAAAGTTTCGGGCATGGTCAATCCGCTGTTGGAGTCGGCGGTCGTGCGGCGTGGGTCGAGGCTCACCTTCCGGCAATTTGGGGCGTTGGTCGATCCGGTGACGCGGCAGACGGCGTTCGATTTCGAGTTGGCACCTTGCACGGGGATGGCCGTCGTGCGCGCTCGCGGAAGCGCCCCAGCACGCCTGAATAGCGAGGCCCAGGAAATGTTCCTGCGCGCGGTGCGGTTGGAAGAGCGCCCCGATACGCTGCCCGAAGCGAAGGAGATGTACACCTCGATCCTGGAGTTGCAGCCGACTCACGCACCGGCGGCCATCAATCTCGGGACCATTTATTACAACGAGCGCGATTTCTTGCGGGCCGAGAGCTTCTACCGGCGCGCCACGGAGTCCGATCCCGAGTACGCGCTGGCATTCTTCGATCTTGGCAACGTGCTCGACGAGCTCCAACGGTTGCCTGAAGCCATTGCCGCCTACGCGCGCGCGCTGGCCCTCGTGCCGCAGTATGCGGACGCGCATTACAACCTCGCGCTAGCCTATGAGCGCCGCTCCGAACCCCGCCGCGCGCTCCGTCACTGGACGATGTACGCCCGCCTCGACCCCTCCGGGCCGTGGGCCACCCACGCTCGCGGACAAGCCAAGAAGATTCTCGGCGGTGAACGCCTCGCCATCGTCACTCGCCACGGACGCACCATGCGCATCGCGGGATAAGGGTAAAGAAAGTAAACAGGGAACAGGGAACAGGAGTAAGGGAACGTTTTTGCCTTTGCTGTTGCTTTTCTGTCTGTCATTCCGTAAGAGAACCTGCTTCTCTACAGGCTGCGACTTGAGGCTGCGACTTAGTCAGGCCCTCTAATTTGCTGACCCGCTCCCGCTAACCCGCTAACTTGATACACTTCGGCTGCTACGTCTGCATCTGAATCGCACCGACCGGAGAGCCCAGAATTATGGCTACAGTGACAACCTTTCGTCCTTTCGTGCCCGCCAACGAGACGCGGCCCGAGCTTTCCATCCGCGCGCTGTTGCTGGGGGCTTTCTTTGGCGTTGTCTTCGGCGCGGTCACGGTGTATGTCGGGCTGCGCGCCGGACTGACCGTCGCGGCCAGCATTCCCATCTCGGTGCTTTCGATCTCCATCCTGCGCGTCTTCGGCCGCGCGTCGATTCTCGAAAACAACATCGTGCAGACCACCGGGAACGCCGGACAGTCGATCGCTTCGGGCGTCATCTTTACGTTGCCTGCGTTGATCTTCCTGGGCTTCGATCTCGAAAGTTTCCGCATCTTCGCACTGGCACTGTTTGGCGGCTGGCTGGGCGTGTTGTTCATGATTCCGCTGCGCCGCCAGTTGATTGTCGACGAGCACGAAACGCTGATTTACCCAGAGGGCACGGCCTGCGCCGACGTTCTCAAAGCTGGCGAGCGCGGCGGTTCCTTCGCCAGCCGCGTGTTTTTTGGACTCGGAATTGGCGGCGTCTATACCCTCCTCCAGAACGAGAATCTGACACGCCTTTTTCCCGCGACCCCGAACTGGCAGCCCAACTTCGACCCCAACGGCCAGCAAATTCTGAAAGGCGCGGCCATTCGCGCCGACGTGACCCCCGAGTATCTCGGCGTTGGCTACATCATTGGCATTCGTGTCGCGGCAGTGATGCTGGCCGGAGGCGTCTTCTCCTGGCTCGTGCTGATGCCTGCCATCGTGTTCTTCGGCAAACACCTCACTGGCCCGCTCTATCCCGGCACAATTCCCATCGGGCAAATGGACCCTAGCGCTTTGTGGAAGACCTACGTGCGGCCTATGGGCGCGGGCGCGGTCGCAGCGAGCGGCTTGATTACGCTGTTGCGGACTGCGCCGACGATCGTGGGAGCGTTCACCTCCGGCATCGCGAAGATGGGTCTGAACAAGAACGCCGAACGCGAGAAGCCGTCGCGCATCGAACACGATCTGCCTATGAGCGTCGTGATTGGCGGCAGCGTTCTTTTGATCGTGATGATATTCGCGTTTTTGGAATGGAAGCCTGTTCCCGGCGCGCAGGTCGGCTGGCTGGCCAACCTCGCCGCGGCGCTTCTGGTGATGGTGTTCGGATTTCTGTTTGTCACGGTGAGCGCGCGCATTGTCGGGATTGTCGGTTCGAGTTCGAGTCCGGTGAGCGGCATGACAATTGCAACGTTGATGGCGACAGCCGCGATCTTCCTCGTCAAGGGATGGACGGCGCCGGCCTTCGGTGCGCTGGCAATTACCATCGGCGGCATGGTGTGCATCGCGGCTTCGAACGCCGGCGACACTGCGCAGGACCTGAAGACCGGTTACCTAGTCGGCGCGACGCCCTGGAAGCAGCAGTTGGCGGTCATGATCGGCGTCGTCGTTTCCACGCTGGCCATCGGCACTACGCTGAACGCGATGAACAAGGGCCTCGAAAACTTTCAGCGCATGCCCGTGCCTCGGACGCTATCGCTGGCCGCGCTTCCCGAGGGCGTTCAAAACCAGGGACAATTCACGCGCGACGACATCAAGCTCAAGGCAAAGGTCCCCGGCTCGGCGGAGATGTCCGTAGTAGGCGAGGTGACGGACGCGCGCAAGTACATGTTGCTGAACGCGATCGGATCGTCGGTGCTCGAAGACGGCAAGTATCTCTACAACGCCGCTACCGGACAGATCGAAATTGTGTGGACGCAGGGCATCGGCAGCGAGAAGGCGGCCGCTCCGCAAGGCCGCCTGATGGCGACGGTCATCAACGGCATTCTGAGCCGCAAGCTGCCGTGGGGGCTGGTGCTGCTCGGCGTGGCGCTCGTCATCGGGATAGAGTTGTTGGGCGTTCGCTCGCTGACGTTCGCGGTCGGCGCATACCTTTCCATCGGGACCACGCTGGCCATCTTTTGCGGCGGTGTCGCCCGCTGGCTGGTGGATCGCGCAGCAGCTAAAGCCAACGAAGGCGCGAGTACTACAGCCGAGAGCGAGGTTTCATCGGGCAGCTTGTTCGCTTCGGGGTTGATTGCTTCCGGCGGAATCATGGGCCTGGTCGGCGTCGCGACGCAAGCCTTGAACAAGACCTTCCCCAACTTTCCTGAAAACAATTTCCTGCACAAAGACTGGGTCAGTGTCCTCTGCTTCGCCATGCTGGGCTACAGCCTGTACTACTTTGCCCGCAAGCCGATCCCGTCGGAGGCGGTGCTGGAAGACGTGGAACGCGAGGGTTAGAGCGTACGTTGCGAATAAAAGCGGGGAAGCTGCCCTGAGGGCGGGTGGCCCGATCATGACCCGAACACAAGGGGTGCCCCGTTCATGATGGTCTCACCATCCTGAGCGGGATGAGGGTGCCCGTACCCCACCACCCTCACCACTCCACGAACCCGCTCATGGACAAACAACGTTCATGAACGGGGCACCCCATACCCTGTGACCCAGGCATCAACCCATCCGGTATCATCCCTCCATGCCGAGCGGCCTCAAGCGTTACCAAACCTTCGGCCACGACCCCTTCGTCACCTTCAGTTGTGACCACCGTCTCCCCTACCTGGACGACGACCACTCCCGCACCGTCTTCCTCGAAATTCTCGAACGCCTAAGGCAGCGGCACCAATTCCACGTCTACGGCGGGTGGCCCCCGACAAACCCATCAGGGGTGCCCCACTCATGCGCGATTTTGCGCACGGGTGGGGAGAGGCATCAACCGCCCCGGCTCCAAACCTTGTCAAGCCCTGAATACCCTAACAACAACAAAAGAAGCCACATACAGGTGCATGTTATTTCTCCCAACCTGCTATAATAAATTTAGAAGAAAAATTTAGTCGCCACAACAGCATTCATCTGAAAAGGCCGCCCGGCTCCAGCCCGAGGCGGCCTTTTCTCTCACGCGGAGTTTCTCAAGCCGTAACTCACACATTCCACAGATTTTGCAGGTAAAATCTCTCAAATCAATATTTTACAGCCGCCAAACTCCGTAAACCCAACAAAACAAGCAATCATTTCAAAAGCAGGGGGAGGGGGTGCTTCACGCGTGGACCGCTGCCGCATCTACGTGGATAATCGATTTCTTATACATCTCAAACAACACCACGCAAATCACTTCCACCAGCAGGATCAGATAAGGCACTCCGATTACCTGGGTCGCCAGCACATGGCGCTGCTTCAGCAAAAAATCTTCCAGAAACCCCACAAAAATCACCACGAACACAAACGGCAAAATAAAAAAGCCCGCAAACCAGGCTACACGCGGTCGGTTGCGCAATTGCCGAAATGCCTCGATCAGCGGAGGCAGACTCACAGCCCATACGAGCGCAACGGTCACCCAGAATATCAGCGCCCTCTCCCCGAACATCATCCGGTTCGCATACTGCTCATCGTTCTGGTTCAGCAGCACGAACAGCATCCGGTTGATGGGAAAGTTTGCGAACACCAGTGCGAAACCCATGCGCCGCATCGACTCCGCCGGACGTCGCATCATGGCTAACCCAACCCACATCAGCCCAAAGGTGAAGATCGGTCCAGCCATCGCTGCCCAGTACACCTTGGTCAGATTGTCGTCGCACCCCGCAGCCAGCGTGAATGAATTGAACGTCTTGGTTCCAAAAGCCCCACACAGTAGCGCCCCGGTGAAGTGATGCACGAACTCATGCGACGTTCCGCACAGAATCGTCAATGCAATGAACGCCACAATGTAGCGCCAGGAAAGTTGTATCTTCATCTTCGTCCTTACGCGCCAATGGCCGAACTTGTTCCACGCGGGTGTCCTATTTATGCCCTCGCACTTGGGGCATAAGTGGGAAACCACGGACCGCCGCAACTACCGCACGGCGATCACTTCGCGGATATTGTCCTTGCCCAGAAAAAACCTCGTGCGCGCATATCCCTTCAAGAATTTTTCGATCTGCCGGCTTTGGTATACCTGCTGAAATGGCAGATTTCCCGAAGCCAGAGTGAGTAACTGGTCGCTGTCGGTGAGTTGGTAGCGCGCGAACGGCGTTTGCGGGCTCGGTGCGGCGCCGTGAAAAAACGCCAGCAAGCGGCCGTCGGGACGAAGAACTTCATGCAGCTTTTCAAAGAGCCTGGGGACAAGTTCCGGGGGCAGATAGTCGGCCGTGTCCCAGACCAAGACCACGTCGAAGTCGCGCCCTGAAAAATTCAGGTTCGCCCCCACAAATGCGGCCACATCGAACTGCGGCGCGGCGCCTTCTTCAAACGGCTTACGCCACTCCGGACTTGCCGCTTCCTGCGCGACGTTGGCCATGTACACGCTATGGCCCATGCCGGTGAGATAGTTGATGTTGTGGGAGGACGTAGGGCCAAAATCGAGCACCCGCAGCGATTCGTTCTCCTTGATATACGCCAGAGTGTCGCGCCAACCGCTTGAGCTCCGCGGCGGCAAGCTAGCCTTTTTTGGACCCCTCGATTTATCGTCCCTGCGAAAAAAGCTCAATTTCCGCTCCCCGCCCTGCGCGGCTTCATTCTTCAGTCCCCGCGAATAAAGATGCGGATCCGGTGGGATTCGCGGGCCGCGCTACGACGCCGGTTGAACGCTCCGGGGCGGGTTCTTGCGCGCGCGAAGGATCGACGCGACCCCGGAAAGCCGCATTTTCTTCAATCATTAGAGAGCTTGCAAAAATATTGCCGAGTAAACGGGCGGTGGCACGGAGTTCGACGCGGCCCGGAGCGTGAATATCGCCATCGAGTTGGCCGAACACCACGACGTCTTTGGCGAAAACGTCGCCACGCACGCGGGCGGCGGGACCTATCGTGAGCCGCGCGCCGGGGAGCCGTATCGTCCCCTGCAAATCCCCATCCATCACCAGGTCTTCGTTGCCCGATATGTCCCCGACAATCTTTACGGACTTGCCGATCATCGCCGTGTTTTCTGCTGCGTTCATGTTGCTCGATCCCCTTGCGTGACTCAACGCCGCGCATCAAACATCCAGCGCAGCTAGGCGGAACTATACGCAAGCAGCCAACGCAAGACAACCGCCGTTGCCCGATGCGACCGCCGCACCGGGTGCGTCCAAAGCTTCACGGCGCAGCGTCTAAAGATATAGTGAGCCTGTCAGTGTCGATGCATTCTGAATTCGTCCGCTTGAAGCGCCGCTGCGGCATCTCCGCGGTTCGACTAGCTCTCTTCCTGGTTGCGGCCTGCAGTATTTCCGCGCAAACAATCCGTGCCGTCCCGGATGTCGGAGCTTCCACGCCGCAAAGTTGGGCAGATGCGGCGGCGGCTAGCGAGGAGCGCATCATCGAGGACGACGGCAGCTTCCCGCTTCGCTATCGCATCCGGAAAGTGGACTCGAAAAGCGACACGACTCGCGATGTAATTGAAAGCCGGCAAGGTGCGGTGGCCCGGCTTGTGCAACGCAATGGGCGGCCTGTCACGGCGACCGAGGACGCCGCCGAACGCGAGCGACTGAACGCCATGCTCGACTCGCCTAGCGATTTTGCGAGGCACCATAAGCGAGACAACGCGGCGCGCAGCTACGCCATCGAGTTGGTACGGCAAATGCCCCGGGCGATGATTTTCAGCTTTGCTCCTGGCCAGCCGCAGCGATCCAATTTCGCCAGCCCGCAGGTCGTCATCGACTGCACGCCTAATCCCAGTTACCGTCCACCGACGCTGATCGACCAAGCCCTCACCGGTATTCAGGGCCGTATCTGGATTGACCGTAAAACTATGCGGGTGCTACGCGTCGAAGGCCGCGTGCTCCACGCGGTGGACTTCGGCTGGGGCATGTTGGCGCGCGTCTATACGGGGTGCACGATCGAGTTTGAGCAGGCCAATGCCGGTGGCGATCGATGGGCGTACTCGCATCTTCGTGAGGACATCACGGTCCGCGAAATGATGGTGAAAACCGTGCAACAGCGTGCTCAAATGGACGCCGCCGACTTCCAAATCCTCCCCGCGCCAGTGAACTATCAGGAAGCCATTCGCATCCTCCTGGCGACACCGGTCCCTTTACGCTGAGAGGACGTCGACGACTGCACCGGGCCGCAATGTTTGTTTGCGAACGGTCAGGCGCTCGATGCGCTCGGTTAAAACTTCAAAACCGCAACCGGGAGAGGTGGGGACAACGATCTCGCCTTGCGGACTAACAGTAACCTCCGGTTCGATGATGTCCTCCGACCAGTAGCGTTGCGACGCGGAAACGTCGCCCGGCAGGGAAAAGTTTGGGAGCGACGAGAGCGCGATATTGTGCGCGCGACCAATTCCGGTTTCCAACATGCCGCCGCACCACACCGGTGCGCCGTGTTTCGCGGCGACATCGTGGACCGCAATGGCCTCGGTAAATCCGCCGACACGCCCAACCTTGATGTTGATGATGCGCCCGCTGCCAAGTTCCAGCGCGGCCTGAGCATCGCGGCGATTGCGGATGCATTCGTCCAGGCAGATCGCGGTCTTGATGCGCTTCTGCAACTCGGCGTGGAAGTAGAAATCGTCATACCACATGGGCTGCTCGATCATCAGCAGGTTGAAGCGGTCCCAGGTCGCAATGCGGTCTGCGTCGTCGAGTTTGTAAGCGGAGTTCGCGTCGCAACTCAGAGTGATCCTCGGCCAGCGCTCCCGCACCTCGGTGAAGATGGCCTCGTCCCAACCGGGCTTGCACTTCAGCTTGACACGCTGATAGCCAGCCGAAACTTCAGCGTCGATTTTCTCCATGAGCTTCGCGGGCGTGGATTGAATGCCGATGGAAACGCCGCAGGGAATCTTTTCGCGCGTACCGCCAAGCAGCTTCGAAAGCGCGATTCCCTGCCGCATAGCGTCCAGTTCCCACACTGCATTTTCGAGGGCCGCCTTGGCCATGCGATGACCGCGTATCCGCTTGAAGAGGGCGGGACAATCGCGCCCCGATTTGATATTCGCATTCAGCAATCGCGGCGCAAGCTCCGTTTCCACGATGTGCCACGCCGTGTCCACCATTTCGTCGGAGTAGTACGGATGCTCGCCCGCGACGCATTCGCCCCACGCGGATATGCCGTCCGCAACAACTTCAACCAACAGAATTCGGCGGCCAGTAGTGATTCCAAAGCTCGTTTCAAACGGGTGCGCCAGCGGCATATTCACTTCGCGCATGTGGATCGCTTCAATCTTCATGTTTCCTGCCTTCTAAATTTGCGGCATTTCATCAACGGACACAGACGACTTTCCGACGGCGCGGCTGAGCGCTGCGCGAGCTAGCAGACGGGTGGAATCCAGCGTCGGCAACGGTGAAGTCGAGTCGTTGATGAGCAACGGAATTTCTGTACAGCCAAGTATTACAGCGTCGCAGCCTTCATTCTTCATTCGTCCGATTACTTGCTGGAAAGTTTCTTCGGCGTCTCGCTGAAGAATTCCGCATACCAACTCATCCATAATGATCCGGTTAATCTGTTCGCGTTCAACGGGGTTTGGGCGAACGTACTCCAGGCCTTTTGCTTCAAGTTTTTCCGGATAGACGGTGCTATCGACCAACCACATCGTTCCTGTTAGGCCAAGCCGACGAAAGCCGCGTTTCACCGCCTCGTCCGCGACCACCTCAGCAATATGCAACCACGGCAAGGGCGATCGAGGAAGAACATCCGCAAATGCCTGGTGGATTGTATTGTCTGGACAAATCAGAAAATCCGCGCCGACTTTCGCAAGTTTTTCCGCCGAGGACAGCATCAGATCAGCCACGCCCTTCCAGTCGTCGCGGTCAATGTACCGTACATATTGCGCCAACGAAAAAGTGTGCATGGAGATCTCTGGATGGTCGTGCGGGCCAAGAACTATCGCGCTCTCTGCACAAATGGTCCGGTAGCACAGGGCTGCCCCTTCCGCGGAGCATCCAACAATTCCGATATGTTGCGGCCTGCGTTTATCTTCCAAGCTGAATCTCCTGCTGAATGAATTGACCTAGCCTAATATCCGAAAGTTTCAGCCCACTTGCCGAGCAGGAACCTCCCGTCGCCATGTGCATTGCGTTCGTAACCAACTACCGAAAGCCTGCGCTCAAACGCCAACTCCAATGCGGCAGCGTTCTGAGACTGCA
Organism: Terriglobales bacterium; assembly: GCA_038205325.1. GTDB lineage: Bacteria > Acidobacteriota > Terriglobia > Terriglobales > Acidobacteriaceae > Granulicella. The sequence continues at coordinate 14,862 of JBBRCA010000019.1, forward strand.
CGTCGCGCGCCTTCGGGCGAGTTGCTTCGGAGGCTTTCCAGTCGGCAATGTCGACAGGCACATTGACATGCTCGGCCACATGGATATCCGGCGACTCGCCTGCGAGCACACGCATCACGCGCTCCGATTTCAACCACCACTCCGCGTACAAGCGATCAGTCGGCAATCCACCCTGTAGCGGCGAATTGGAGTTCCCATAAACGTTCCGGCTATATCGACGAGAAATCGCTCCAAGCCGCGCGAAGTTCAGGTGAGCATTCTTGATTTCGAGGGGATCGAACGTCCACTCTATCAGTTCGAACCCGCGAGCCAGCGCATCGTCGCGTTGCGCCAGCTTCAGCCGCCGCCCCACGCCTGCGTTGCGCCAATCCGCGAGCACCGCGAGATGATGCGAGTGCAGATAAACGTGCCCATTGCGCACGCCCGGCAACGACATGGCATAGCCGACAAGTGTGTTGCCATCGAACGCGCCAATGACCTGCCCGCCAATTTGCGACGCGAGGATAAATACTTTCTGCGTCACCATGCCGGAGATATCGTACGACCACACCGCATGTTGCAGCTCCACGCATCCATTGAATTGATCCAACTCGGTCAATCTCTCAATGCGAATTCGCGGTGGCGACTTTATTGCAGGTTCGTTCAAACTTTCGCTCCTTCGGACGGTCTCGTGAGTTGCACGCTCTTGGCCTGCTCCCACAACTCCTCCAACTCCGACGAAGAAAGTTCTTCAAGCCCGCCGCGTCCCCCGGCCGCGCACTCCATCGCTGCAAACCGGCTGCGAAACTTCGCATTGCTGCGCCGCAGCGCGGATTCGGCATCGACGTTGAGATGTCGCGCAAGATTCATCGCCGTAAACATCAGGTCGCCAAACTCCGCTTCAATGTTTTCGCTATGCTTCGCCTCCACCTCGACCATCAACTCCGCCAACTCCTCATCCATCTTCGCGAAAAGTCCGGAACTGTCGGGCCAGTCGAAGCCAACTTTCGCCGCCTTCGATCCCAGCTTGTGCGCTTCGAGCGTTGCGGGCATGGTGTGCGAAACTTCGTCCAGCATGGACTCGCTCTGAGGCCTCGAAGCTTTCTCCTCAAGTTTGATTTGTTCCCAGTTGCGCAACACCGCATCTGGCGTCGATGCTACTGCGTCAGCGAAAATATGCGGATGCCGCCGGATAAGTTTTGCATTCAATGCCTCGGCCACATCTTCAATATTGAAGTGGCCGGCATCGGCGGCCATCTGCGCATAAAAGAGTACCTGCAACAGTAGGTCGCCAAGCTCATCTTTCAGGTCCGGCCACGCCCGCCGCTCGATCGCATCGAAGACTTCGTAGGTTTCTTCCAGTGTGTGTTTCTTGATGGAGTCAAACGTCTGTTCGCGGTCCCACGGACAACCCTCCGGGCCGCGCAGCCTCGCCATGATCGCGATTGAGCGTGCAAGGCCCTCCGAGGCTCCCGCAAAAGCCTCACCGTTCCAACCCTTCGGCGCATCGAACATACTCAACAGCTTACCCGACCGTGATAGCATCCTGCCCATGGAGAATGAGCTCCCCGCCAGCGCACTGCCCAGCCGCAAACCGAAGTCATGGATGCCTGCGCTGTTGCTTGCGCTCCCCTACCTCGGTCTCTGCTTCCCAGGCCTTTACGCCCGGGCTACTCCCGCGCTGTTTGGCTTCCCATTTTTTTACTGGTACCAATTTGCCTGGATCCTTCTAGCGGCATTGCTGCTCTTCGCGTATTACCGACTCACGAAGTCTCCGCGGTGACAGCGGCGCATCCACGCTATTCGCAGCACGTCTAATCTAGTAGCTGCGCCCCATGGATCTCCTTCAGAAAATTCGGACCCTACCCACCGGCCCCGGTTGTTACCTCTACAAAAACGCCGAGGGCGAGGTTATTTATGTCGGCAAGGCGAAGAACCTGCGCGCGCGTGTGCGTTCGTACTTTCTACTCGCGAATCAGGCAGCCAATGCGAAGACCGGTTCGCTTATGCGCGAGGCCGTCGACCTTGAGTACATTACAGTCGCCAACGAGCATGAGGCGCTGGCGCTTGAAAATAATTTAATCAAGCAGCGCAAGCCGCGCTTCAATATCCTGCTGCGCGACGACAAGACCTACCCCTACATCAAGCTCTCGCTACAAGACCGCCATCCGAAAGTTTTCGTAACTCGTCGCCTCCGCAAGGATGGCGGAGCGTACTACGGTCCCTATTTTCCCGGGAATTTGGCGCACCGGTTGGTCGATGTCATCCACCGCAGTTTCTTGATTCCAAGCTGCAAGGTGGACCTCAACCGCTACCATCCGCGCGCCTGCCTGCAGTACTACATCAAGCGCTGTCTTGGCCCGTGCGTTCAGGGCCTCATCTCCACCGACGATTATTGTCAGGCCATTCGCGACGTGCAACTGTTCCTCGAAGGAAAGTCGACCGAGCTTGAGCAGCGTCTCACAGCGCGCATGGAGTCTGCCGCTGAAAATACGCAGTTCGAACTCGCGGCGCGCCTTCGCGACCAGCTCATCACCGTGCACCAATCGCAGGAGCGCCAGCGCATGGACTCCAGCGACGACGAAGACGCCGATGTCTTCGGATTCCACTTCGAGAAAGACATGCTGGCCGTCAACCTTTTTCACATGCGCGGCGGAAAAATCGTCGACCGCCGCGAAATGTTTTGGGAAGACCTCGGGGAGTTTGAAGCCGCGAACAATCCCTACATGGCCGAGGACGAAGACTCGCTCGACCTTGAAAACGAACCCCAGCTTGAACCCGACCCATGCTGTCCAGCGCCCGAAATTCTTGCCGATGCACAGGCTTCCGATCAGCAGTCCGTCCTCGCATCGCCGTTCGCGCACGTCGAGTTGACCGAGGGCGCGCTGCCCGGTAAGGCTCAAATCGCAACGTCCACACCAGCCGCATCAACCGGCGATTTCTCCGCTCCAGTGTTTTTCTCCGCATTGCTGAAACAGATTTATCTCGACCAGGCCTACGTCCCGAAGCACATCTATGTTCCGGTCGATTTCCCCGACCGCGCGCTGCTGGCCGACGCTCTGCGCGAACGCATCGGCCACAAAATTGAAATCGCGGCGCCGCAGCGCGGGGACAAACGTTCGCTCGTCGACCTCGTCTGTCAGAACGCGAAGCAGTCCTACGACCAGCGTTTCCGCGTACTCCAGCCCAGCATCAAGACGATGCAGGAAGCCTTGCAGGAAGCGCTTACGCTCGCCGAACCGCCTGAGCGCATCGAGTGCTTCGACATCTCGCACATCCAGGGCGCGGAGACGGTCGCCTCCATGGTCGTCTGGGAAAAGGGCGTAATGAAGAAGGCGGACTACCGCAAGTTCCAGATCAAGACCGTGACCGGCGTCGACGACTTTGCGGCCATGCGCGAGGTCATCCACCGCCACTACCGGCGCTTACAGCAAGGCGAGAAGACAATGCCGTCGCTCATCCTGATCGACGGCGGCCTTGGCCAACTCCACGCCGCCGCCGACGCGCTCACCGAAATCGGCCTCACCACACAACCGCTCGCGTCCATCGCCAAACGCGAGGAAATCATCTACGTGCATGGCCAAGAAGACGATCCCATTGTCCTCGACCGCCGCTCGCCTGTCCTCCACGTCATCCAACGTATTCGCGACGAGAGCCATCGCTTCGCCGTCACCTACCACCGCAAACGCCGCCAGATGCGCGACCGCGAATCAGAGCTCGACAGCATCCCCGGCGTTGGCCCCATCACACGCCAACGTCTGCTCGAACACTTCGGCAGCGTGCGCGCGCTCAAGCAGGCCGCGGAGAAGAACCCCAACTCGCTAACAGCGGTCGTGACGGCCTCCGCTGCGGAAAAAATTCGGCGCTACTTCGCCCTCGAAGCTCCAGCACAAAACGAGAACGCGAATCCTCTGCATGTACTCCGCTAAGGCGCCCGACAACTTGCGCCCTACCGGCTGCTCAACACATACTGATTTCCGTCCGGGTCTTTGAAGATTGCGGACGTTCCCCACGACTGCTTCTTCGGCTCCGCGACAAACTCAACGCCTTTCGCCTTCAATTGAGCGGCCGTTGCCATCGCATCGTCCGAGAGAAATGAGATCGGTTGAAACCTTCCAATACGGTTCTCATGCCCTTCCGGTGTAAATAGCACCAGTCCCGTTTCCGCGCCAGGAATCAATAACTCGATCCAGCGTTGTTTGCCGTCGAAGGGTTGGTCGGTCGCCACTTTGAACCCCAGCTTTTCAGTAAAGAACTTCAGCGAAACATTTTGATCGCTCACTGGAACACTCACAAACTTTATGCTTTTTATCACGTTCTTTCCTCCCAAACGTGAGCATAGGCACAACGATAGACAGTTGCAATTGCCTCTTTATCGCTATACCTTTAAAAGGTATTATCTATGCCGAACCTCGACGATTACATTCTAGACACGTTGATGCGCGACCTGGTCGGCCATGCCCATCGTCCCGCCGCTTACCTTGTCTATGTATGGATCTGTGGAGAGCGGAAGCGACGCGCCGAACCCCTCCGCATTTCCTTCCCAGAGCTTGCTGAGAACACAGGTCTATCGCGCAGCGCGACACAATCGGCGGTCGCTTGGCTTAAACGCCGCAAGCTGCTTTCCGCAACAAAGCAAAATGCGACCGACGTTCCTACGTACACGCTTCATACGCCTTGGCGGCGAAAGCCATCTGCGGGCTCGTGAACGCTCATTGCGTTGCAACCGCCTCCACCAACCCACCATCCCCTTCACCGGGAGCGAGAAACAGGTTCGTCTCCAACCCATGCTGCCGGGTGTACAGATCGAAGTACCGCCCCCGCATCGCATAGAGCTGCTCATGCGTTCCGCGCTCCGCGATCCTGCCTTGCTCGACGACCAGTATTTGCTCCGCCCTGCGAATCGTCGACAGGCGGTGCGCAATCACAAACGTCGTTCGCCCTTGCATCAGATAGCTCAACCCCTGCTGGATCATCGCCTCCGACTCGGAGTCGAGCGAGCTGGTCGCCTCGTCCAGAATCAAAATTCGAGGGTCTGCCAGGATCGCGCGCGCGATCGAAATCCGCTGCCGTTGTCCGCCCGAAAGCTTCACGCCGCGCTCGCCGACGATGGTCGCGTAGCCCTCCGGAAACCGCAGCGCAAACTCGTCCACCCGCGCGATACCGCACGCGCGGTCGAACTCCTCAATCGTCGCTTCGGGGCGCGAAAATAAAACATTCTCGCGGATGCTGCCATCGAACAAAAACGTCTCCTGCAACACCACGCCAAGCTGCCTGCGATAGCTGTTCAGCCGCACCTCCGCAAGGTCCAACCCGTCCACCAGCACCTTGCCGCCCTGCGCCGTATGGAACGCGCAAATCAAGCTGATGATCGTTGATTTGCCCGACCCTGACGAGCCCACCAGCGCCGTCACTGTCCCCGGCTGCGCGTCGAAACTGATGTCGTGCAGCACTGGCTTGTCGGTCTCATACGCGAAGCTCACATTGTCGAAAGCAACTTCGCCGCGCAATGTGCCCAGGGCAATCGCCCGCGCTGGCTCCGAGTCCTCTTCCTGCTCGGAAAGTATCTCCGTCGTGCGATCCAGGCCCGCCAGCGCTTCGGTCAACTGCGTTCCAATCGACACCAGTTGCGCCACCGGCGCGACCAGAAATGCCAGCAGAAAAGTGAACGTAAAGTAATCGCCGATCGTCAACCGCCCGGCCACATGCTCATGCGCTCCGAGAAACATCACCAAGCCGCCCACCAACCCCAGCACGATGGTCGAGGACAGCGTCATCACCGACTGCGCGGTCAGCGAGCTCACCACATTTTCAAGCAACCGCTGCACGCCCCCGGCGAACACCTTCGCTTCGCTGGCTTCGGCGTGGTAGCCCTTCACCACGCGCACGCCGCCCAGCGATTCGGTCAGCCTCCCCGTCACTTCCGCATTGATCTTGGCGCGTTCGCGAAAAATCGGACGAATGGTCTTGAACGCGCGCTGCAAAATGAGACCGAACACCACCAGGATGCAGAACGTAAGCGCTGTCATCCGCCAATTGATGCGGATCAGCAGACTGAACGCGATCACTGCCGAAAGGATGCCGCCGACGAAGTCCACCACGCCCGTTCCCACCAGGTTGCGCACGCCTTCGACGTCGCTCATAATTCGGGCCACCAGTGTGCCCGTACGGTTCTCGTCGTAGAACGCGATCGGCAGCCGTCCGATGTGCGCCTGCACCTTGGTCCGTAGCTCGGAAATCAGCCTCTGCCCGCCTTTGGACAGCATCTGCGTCAGCGCATACGACGTGATCCCCTGAATCAGCGTCGCCGCCACCACTTCGATGATGATCCAGGGCAGCAGACCCATCTCGCCGTGGGTCAGGACCTTGTCCACCAGCGGCTTCAGCTTCAGTGGAAGCACAAACGACGCGCCCCGGTTTACCAGCATCAGCATGAAGCTCGCCGAGAGCAGCGCACGCCGCGGCTTCACCAGCTTCCATACTTCCGGAAGCACCTTCTTCAGCTTCGGCTTGGGCCGGGCCGCAGTCATGTCCGCGCCGGCCGCGCGTCCTGTTCCGCGCGCGGGCCGGTCGGCGCGCATGCCACTACCCATGGTCGAATGTCCAAAGCTTCCCATTGTTGACAGTGTACGTCGCGGCGAGTGGAGTCACCGAAGCGGGCTTGTCGCTACACCGCTATGGCCCGGTCCCGGCGGGCTCCGATAAACGACCGCACGCACAGGCCCACGAACACGGCGCACAACACGCACATTGCGGCCTGCGCCTCTACTGCCGCTGGATTGATGAAAGGCTCACCATGCGCCCAGATATATTTCATCACCACCATCGCACCGCTCCCTAGACAACCGATCAGCCCAACCGTGACCGCGATGTGCATCCACAGCATCCGCCGCTTGCTGTCATCGGTGTTCGCCAGGAACCCGCATACACAGAGCACCAACCCAAAGACCGCCGGAATCAAAGCGGTCGGGTGTTCGCTGCCGGTCAACAAATATCCCGCCGCTCCCAGCACGAGCAGAAGTACGCCAAACACAATTGTCAATTTCGCCACGTCGGTACTCCTTTTTTTGCTAAGCTGTTTCGCTAAACTGCCGCGGCCCGAATCTGTGTCAACAAGCTGTCCGTTGTCCAGTCGTTGGTGGGATAGAACGCCACCACCTTACCATCTTTGCCGACGATCACCGTCGCCAGAGAGTGCATCAACGACTTCCCGTCGCCCGGCGTCACGCCCAGATCGAAGAACTGCTCCACCTTTGGCAGCTCCGCAACTGACGGCGCGGCGAAGTCCCAATGCGCAAACTTCTCGTTCGTATACTTGCCTGTGTATGCGCCCCCATAGCTGCGCAGCACCGTGGGTGTATCGTAAGTCGGGTCGAAACTGATACTCAACAAATGGGTCTTCGCGTAGAGTCTCGGATCGCCCGCCAGCGCCTTGTCGATCTCCGCGAAGTTGCGGCTCATCTTCGGGCAAAAATCCGCCATCGCGCAGCGCGTGTAGATGAACGTCAGCAGCACCACCTTGCCGCGAAACTCGCTCATGCGCACCCTACGGCCACTCTGGTTCAGCAGCGCATAGTCGGGCACAACGTCCCCAGCAACGGGAACGTGGTACTGCACCTTCGGCACATTATCCGCCTGCCCCCGCGCGATCACCACAATCTGCCCGAGCCGCATCGCATCCGGCCCCTTGACGCCCTTGAGCGCGGTCAACGTCGCAGTAATCGTATCCCCCCGATGCAACTCCGAAATGATGCTCACGTCCTGCAAGGGATACGACATCGTCATCGCATCCATCAAGCCCGGAATCGCTTCGTGGTCCAGCAACACATCACCCTTCGAGGCATCGGTATTCACTACGACGCCGCGCACTGCATACTGATTCCGCGCCGTGGCGTCCGCCGCCCCCGACTTGCGCGCGCCATTGCAGCCAAACCCCGAAGCCGCCGCAACCGCGAGCAGAAGGGCGAAAACGCGCCAGCGGGTTGCTCGCTCCCTGAATATCTTCACCCCACCATCATAATCGTGCCGCCTCCGACTCGCCTCCGCGTTGGAACCCGTTCACGATCTCTGTTGGTCCTCCCCGAAAGCTGTCATCTCGACCGGAGGCGCGCTTTTTGCGCCGGAGTGGAGAGACCCGCAGCTTCGCTTGCGCGGCCGCATATCCTTGGCACCACGGAGAAACTGCAGGTCTCTCCACTACGCCTTCGCAAGAAGCGCGAAGGCTCCGGTCGAGATGACAGGGTTTACGGGCCTGAGCAGAAATCGTGAACAGGCTCTCAGGAATGCTCGTATACTTTTTCTTTCTGCCATTCCACACGGAATCTGCTTCTTCGCGGTGCGCGAACCGACCACCGCGCTCGAACGTGCTAGCATTTCACATAGTAAGGTTCCTCGAACAGAGTCGACCGAGTGCGGCGGCTACTGCGGGCGCGGAATCCGCAACACCTCGACGCAAACCTGCGTCCCCGAGCGACTCCGCACCGTCTTTCCAACGGAGCGAGCGCAAAGTGAAGTCCCAAACCATCGACGGACCGGTAGCGCCCGGCCTCCCAGCCTCAGCCGGGCCGTCCGCCGCGTGGCTGTGCGCGGGCTTCCTGCTCGCGGGCATGGGAACCGTCCTGCTCGGCCCGATTCTGCCCACCATCTCGCGTCAATGGAGCCTCCCCGACTCCCAGGCCGGCCTTCTGCTCTTCGCCAAGTTCACCGGCGCCTTCATCGGCGGCTGCACCGTCCCCAACCGCCTGCGCAACGGAATCCTCATCGGCCTGCTCGCCTCCTGCATCGGCTTTAGCGCGTTTTCGTTTGCCACCGGCCTTCTCACCGGCGCAATTACGCTGTTCATCGCCGGCATCGGCCTCGGCCAGATCATCGCCTCGACCAACATCCTCGCGGGCCGACGCTACCGCACCCGCACCGGCTCCGCGCTCTCCATCATCAACTTCTTCTGGAGCCTCGGCGCGGTCGTCAGCGGCGTTTACGTCGCGGCAATGCTCCCGCATCATTCCCTGCGTTCCCTGCTACTCAGCTTTGCGGCTGTCTTCACCGTCGTCGCTCTGGGTGGACGCTTGCAGACCGACCGCACTCACGACATCGCTTCAGGTGAATCAGAGCCCCCCGCACAGCCGCTGGCCAAGCACGCGATCGTCTGTTTCGGGCTCATGCTCTTCCTCTATGGCGGCCTCGAAACCTGCCTCTCGCAGTGGCTCACCACCTACACCGTCCGCTACGCCAGCGGTCGCCTGTTTGGCGGCCAATCCGCCATCATCGTACTTTGGACAGCGCTTACCCTGGGCCGCGCCCTCACCTCGCTCGTCTTGCGCCGTGTGCGCGAAAGCACCGTCCAGCGCGCGGGCCTCGTCGGCTCCGTGCTCCTTATCCCCATCGTCGCGAACTCTAACTCCGCGCGCTCGCTCTCAATCAGTTGCGTCCTGCTCGGCCTCAGCCTTGCGCCGTTCTTCCCCGCGACCTTCGCGCTTCTGATGCGCCGCCAACCGCCCGCGCGCCAAGCCGGTTTCATCCTCGCCGTCTCCGGCCTGGGGGCCGCCGCGCTCAGTTGGCTGATGGGCATCATCTCTACTCAGGCCGGTTCCCTGCGATTGGCGATGGCCGTGCCCTTCGTCGCCGCTTTGGGCTTGCTCTTCGCCAGCTTTTTCATGCCGACTCCAAATTCTGTCAAGCCCCTCAGCCTGTGGAAAACCCTCCAACCCCAACAAACTAAACCTCAAATCTCTCGAAAATAGTTGGCGTAGATATACCCTTCAATCCGATATACTGGAAGCAGACATAAAGCCAAGGGCTGAAAACGGGCATTCTCCGTTTGCGGCCCTTTTCTATTTCAATTCCGACGAAAACTCGCTAAGTGGCCTCGAATGAATATTTTGACGGTTAAGTCCTTTGCTTTGTATATTTTACGTGAGTCGTATCCCCGTAAACCGCACATTGTAAAGGGCTTCATAGCGGCGTATAGACGATAGGGGGAGGGGTACCCAGATACGCATCGGGTCATCTTATCCGCCGATACCGTACAGTCCCATCTTCATCTCCCTCGCCGACGTACCGCAGTCCACAACGCTCCATCACCTTGATCGATTCCGGCAAATGCGGAAAAGTCTGTGCGCTCACCGACCGCACGCCTTCGCACTTCAACAGCCATTCGACCAGAGCCACGGCCGCCTCCGTCGCATAGCCCCGGCGCTGAAACTCCGGCAGCGTCGAGTAGCCGATCTCCACATCGCCCTCCGGCTTCACAAACCCGCCCACGCACCCAATCAACGTGCGTCCACGGCCGCCAGCGTCCGGCAGCAACACGTAGCGGTTCCATCCTGTCGTCTTCACATCGTCTTCAATCTGCTTCAGAATGAAATCGAGCACATGCGGCTCCCAATGCTCCGGCGGCCACTCCGAGGTTAGCCTCGCGCGCAACAATTTGCCCACATTTCCTTTGGCCCCGTCCGCGAGCTTTTCCGCATTCAGCATCGCAGGCGTAATCGCCAACAGCTGCAACCGCGCCGTCCGAATGTCCGCGACACCTCGGCCGAACTGCCAGAAGCTCCACTTCACTTCGCGTTCTCGGCGTCGCGGTTGCGAGCTTCAACCAGCTTCGATTCGCGGTGCTGCTTCTGCGCGATTTGCTCAAGTTGCCGCCGCCAGTCGAGATCCTCGACAAACCCCCGCGAAGCGCGCCACTCTGGCTGAACCTTCACGAACAGTTCCAGAAAAACGCGCGTGCCCAGTAGCGACTCAATGTCCTTGCGCGCAAAAGTCCCAATTTTCTTGAGCATCGAGCCTTGATTGCCGATGATGATCGCCTTCTGGCCTTCGCGCTCAACGAAAATCGCCGCTGCAATCTTCGTCACCGGAAGCTTTCCGTCGCGCGTCTTCTTCAACGATGCAGGCTCCTCGTAACGCTCTATCACCACTGCGGCCGCGTAGGGAACTTCTTCGCCGGTGAGCATCAGGATCTTCTCGCGAATCAGTTCCGCGACCAGAAAGCGCTCCGGCTGATCGGTCACCTGGTCTTTCGGGAAGTAACGCTGGCCTTCGGGCATCAGATGAACGCATTTGTCCAGCAGCAGCTCAAGACCTTCACCTTTCTTCGCGGAGATCGGAATCACGTCCGCGAATGAATGCAGCGAAGTCCAGTGCGCAATCAGCGGCAGCAGCGCGCTCTTCGCGAGCGCATCGATCTTATTAAGGACGAGAATTACAGGGCAATCGAGCCGCTTCACCAACTGCAACGCGAAGTCGTCCTCCGCCTTAGACAACGCCCGCTTATGCTGCCCCAGCGTGCGCACTTTGCGCGCCTCGCCATCTTCATCCGCACGCGGCTTCTCCTCGGCAGGCAATCGATGCGTAACATCGACGATGAACAACACCGCATCGCGCGACTCCAGCGCATCGTGAACTTCCTGCATCATGCGCTTGTCGAGTTGCGTCTCTGGCTTGTGGACGCCAGGCGTATCGACGAGCACAATCTGCGCCATCGGCCTGCCTGCGTCGCCCTTCGCCTTCTTGCGCAGAGGCAGTTCCAGCACGCCTTGTATGCGCGTGCGCGTGGTCTGCGGCTTGTGCGTCACAATGGCGAGCTTCTGTCCCAGCAGCGCGTTGAGCAGCGTCGATTTGCCCGCGTTGGGACGACCGACAATCGAGATGAATCCAGTGCGCAATGCCATCACTCTATGATGACACGCAGCGCAAACCTATTCGGACGCGCTCTGACCCGCAGCCAAACCGCCTGCAAGACCGACGCGAACGCGCTCGACAAGCCTGTCCGTCGAGGCCACGACTTCGAGCCTCAGCGGCCCATCTTCTACCACTTCGCCGGGCAGCGGAATGTGCCCTGCGATTTCGCTGACCAGACCTCCAACCGTGGTCGCCTCGTAGCCTGTCAGCATCTCCGGCAACGTCTGGTCGGACGCTTCAGACGCTGCATCGTCGTCGAAGGCTTCGCGGCGTTCGCCTTCCTCGGCGCGCGCTTGCGTCTGCTCGCTGAATAGCTCGCGGAGCCTGCTGACTTCGAAGCTTCCGGAGACCAAGTACGTGCCGTCGTCTTCGACAACCGGAGAGTCGTCGCTCTCTGGCTCATCGTGCTCGTCCTCGATCTCGCCGACAATGGCCTCGATCAAATCCTCAATGGTGACAAGGCCTGCGACGCCGCCGTACTCGTCGATGACGATGCGCATGTGTTGCTTCTCGCGCTGCATTTCGCGCAGCAGTTCGTTGACTTTCTTGCTCTCTGGAATGAACTCCGCGGGACGCTGAATCTTTGCGACACTCTGCGTTCCCGCATCTGAATCGCGCACGCCGAGCAGGTCGCGTGCGAACGCGATGCCGGTGATTGAGTCCAGAGTTCCGGCGTAGACAGGCACACGCGAGAAGCTGTGGCTATTGACTTCGGCGGTGAACTCTTCAAGCGACATGGTGTCCGGGACGGCAAACATTTCGGGGCGCGGGGTCATCACTTCGCGCACCACTTTGTCGCCGAACTCGACCACGCTGCGGACGAGTTCGCGGTCGCTTTCCTCGAAGATTCCTTCCTCTTCGCCAGCCTCGAGCAGCGCGTTCATGGCTTCGCTGGGATGCTCGGGTTCTTCAGTGTCTTCAGGCTCGGCGAGGCTGGCGATGGAGAGTAACAGGCCTAGAGTCAATGTGATCGGAAGAACCAGATAGAAGAGGGCTTGAAAGAGCCAAGAGATGCGCGCGACCCATGTTCCGCGCGTTCGGGTGAAGAAAAGCTGTGGCAGCAGGCGGTCGAAGAGGAGGACGACGAGCAGCAGTTCGAAGGCGGTGCGGGCGAGGCCTGCTGGGCTGCGCATGATGGGGCCGTGGAGGCGCATGGCGAAGAGGAAGGCCAACGCGGCGAGTACGATTTGGCGCAGAACGGAGGCGGAAGTTGAAGCAGACTCACGACTTAGGCGGAGACGGGGTTCGACCAGTTCTTCCCAGGCGTCGATGTTTTCGGTGTACTCGCGGGCGAGGAACTTGCCCATTTCAAAGTAAATGCGGTCGGCATAAGCCGCGAGGGCCAGAATACCCAGCAAAATGACTACTGCAATGGGTGAGGTCCACATTATGCGGTTCCCCCGTGAAGCGTTTTTGAGGGTGCATTTCGGTGTGTTTTAGAGGGCATTAAGGGCACTCTGGAACGACTGAGCTTCGGTTTGGTGGTGTTTGCTTTTGCGGAGGTGCGGCCGATGAGGCCGAGAGGGAGTTTGAGTTGGTGGCGGAGTTGGGATTCACGGAGCGCCATTTCGCCGGAGTCGGCTTCGTGGTCCATCCCGGCGAGGTGCAGGAGGCCGTGGAGGAGGAGGATACGCACTTCGTCGGCGAGGGTGTGGCCGTGTTCGGTGGCTTGGCGCTGGGCGGTCTGGAGAGAGAGTGCGAGGTCGCCCGCGTGGCTGATTTGAAGTTCACGGGTTGCCGGAAAACTGAGGGCCGGAAAACTCAGAACGTCGGTGGGTTTGTCTCTTTGGCGGAAGGTGCGATTCAGGCGGCGGAGGGTGGCATCGCTGGCGAGGAGGATTTCGACTTGGCCGGAGAGTCCGACAGCGGCTTGAGCTTTGGTTGCGAAGCGGGACAGACTGGCGCGAGAGAGACCCCACGCAGACCAAGGGTCGGCGTGCGCGGGAGTGCTTCGCGGAGGCTCGATGGTAATCATGCGTGTTCTGATGCTATCGCAATCAGTGGGTGACAGGTGTTGTAGCGCTTCGCTCTCGGCGTAGGGGTTGGTGGCACGGTTAAAATCCATGTCCCAAAAGCGGGACATGGGGCACCCGGCTTTGTGGGTGGCTCCGAGCGCAAGCAGGTTCCCTTCGGGAATGACAGAAAGAAAAGCAACAGCAAAAGCAACCGCAACAACAACTACAGATTCCTTCGCTGCGCTACGGAATGACAGAAAGAAGGGCAACGGGAAAACGACTGTAGGAGCCTACGTGAGGGCTATTGCGGTTTGGGGGCGGCGGGTTGTGGAGTGTCGTCGGGGAGAGTCATGGGGAGCCCGTCGACGACCAGTGGCAACTGCTGAGCGCGACCGTGGGAGTCGTAGGCGCGGACGATGCGTTGCACCAGCTGGTGGCGCACGACGTCTACGGCTTCGAAGTGGCAGAACTTGATGCCCTCCACATCTTCTAAGACTTTCAAAGCTTCGAAGAGGCCGCTCTTGCGGGGGTTGGGGAGGTCGATCTGGGTGAGGTCGCCGGTGATGACTGCCCGCGAGGAGTTGCCGAGGCGGGTGAGGAACATCTTCATCTGCTCGTTGGTGGTGTTCTGGGCCTCGTCCATGATGATGAAGGCGTCGTTGAGCGTGCGGCCGCGCATGAAGGCCAGCGGAGCAACTTCGATGACGTTGGTTTCGAGCATCTTGTCGACCTTGGCGGGATCGAGCAGGTCGTACAGCGCGTCGTAGAGGGGGCGGAGGTACGGGTCGACTTTTTCCTGCAAGCTGCCGGGGAGGAAGCCGAGGCGCTCGCCCGCTTCGACCGCCGGACGGACGAGGACAATGCGCGCGACCTTTTTCGCCATCAGAGCGTTGACCGCCATCGCGACGGCGAGATAGGTCTTGCCGGTGCCGGCGGGGCCGAGGCCGAAGACCATGTCGTGGGTCTCGATGGCTTCGACATACTTGCGCTGGTTGGGGGAGCGAGGCTGGACGACGCGCTTTACGCCAGCGGAGCGCTGCTTGCCGCTTTCGACCAGACCGCGCAGCGTCACGCTGGGATCGGCGATAACCATTTTGAGCAGCGCGTTGAGCTCGCCGTTGTGGGGATGGACGCCAAGTTTTCGGAGGTGTTCAAAATCGGCGAAGATGCCCTCGGTGCGGGCCACGTCCGCGGGCGCGCCTTCAATTTGAATGGCGTCGGAGCGCTGGTCGATTTGCACGTTCAATCCGTCTTCCATGAGGCGAAGGTTCTCGTCGCGAGTGCCATACAGCGGCTCGATTGCAGGGGTGATGCGCAGCGCTTTTTTTAGCAAGGTGGGACCTGACCTCCGTCAGAGGACTCCATTGGATTTGATTCAGTTGGGGGAACATCGGTTTGCCGCCCAGTGCGTGCGGCTTGGGTCGCAAGTGGCGGTGCGTTCGGGTTGGCGAAGGTTGCCAAATAGGTCCCGATGTTAGGTGGACAGTAACGCCAGACGGGTGG
>JBBRCA010000020.1:0-29422 GCA_038205325.1 Terriglobales bacterium
AGACATCTGTACGGCCTGCGCGAAGTCTCCCGTGATGCCGGACAGCGCGGCGACGAACAGGTTGCCAAAGTTGTGGCCTTCAAGGTCCCCCTGCTTGAAGCGGTATTGAAAAAGCTGCGAGAGCAGATGTTCGTCTTCCGAAAGCGCGACCATGCAATTGCGCACATCGCCGGGAGGGAGGATGTTGAGATCTTCGCGCAGGCGACCGGAGGAGCCGCCGTCATCCGTGACAGTGACGATGGCGGAGAGTTCGCGGATGAGGCATGGCGAGTCCGGGCAGGACGTGCTGCGACGGGCGCGGCGGTCTCGCTGGTTGGGCGCGCCGGGCGTGGCCACGTAACGCTTCAAGCCGCGCAGCAGCGTGGAGAGGCCGGTGCCACCGCCAATGGCGACAACGCGCATTTGCTTGAAAGTGTCGGAATTCATGAGTCCGCTTTAGTGTAGTTGGCGCGGCCAAGTGCAAAGCATCTTCTTGGGGGATTGACAAAAAGCAAGGCAGCGGCAGGTGCTGTGAATCAGGCTTCGGGGTAGAGGAGTTCGGTGAAGCGGGGGTCGTCGGCGACGCCGTCGAAGTCGGAGTCGGAGCGGGCCTGGATGCGGTTTTGCGCGTTGAGGCGGATGGCATCGGTGAGGTGGTCGATGCACTTTTGCGTGTCGCCGGTCATGCTGGCGAGCAGGGCGAGGCCGTAGAAAGCGTAGTCGGCTGAGTTCTTCTTGAGCAGGATGGCCTGGAAGTGTTCGCGGGCGTCTTCGTAGTGGCCGTGGTTAAGCAGCGAGATGGCGTAGTCGTAACGCTCTTCATGGGTTTCAAAGCTGGTCGAGCCTCTAGAGATCTGCGCGACGCAGGCGGCGATATACATCCGGATGCGCTCAGCGAGGTCGTGCGGCGCGTTGGCGAGCATCTGGGTGAAGATGACGTGCGCCTTTTCATACTTGCCCGATTGCATGAGCTTGAGGGCTTGCTCGTACAGCGCGATGGTCTTCTTGCGGGCCTCGTCGGACGGCGGCGCGACAACGCCGGCCAATGTGCGCGGCTTCTTGAGCGGCAACGCTGGAACAGCGGCCTTCGAGGACGATTTCGAGTTGACGATTTTCTGTGCCATGGTCCTCTCTGTGTGCAGCCCCAGCGTGCGGCGCGATACAAACGGTGATTAATGCGATGCAGGGCTGCTTCGGTTTTATACGGGAGCGAAGCGCGCAGGTCAAATCTCATCTTCGCGAAAAGTTTCCACAGGCGGTTTTCGGTAGAGGACGGGGTTGAGCGTGGGGTCGTTATACATCTTGAGTTGGCGGTAGAGTTTGAAGCGGCGACGACCGGAAAGTGCGTCCTGCCAAAGCGCGTCGAGACAGCCGGCGAGATCGTTGCGCTGCTGGTCGAGGATGTCGAGGCGAGCTTGATTCCTCTGATGGTGCGCCGGTGTGACGCCCGGGCGGTGGGTCTCTTCTTCGGTGTGGAAGCGCTTGAGGGCGAGGATGGAGAGCCGGTCGATCATCATGCCGGGGGTTTCGGAGTGCAGGGGGACGATTTCGTTCTGCGCGGGGAGTCGGGCGAGCAGAAGGAGATCTATTTGCTCGACGAGATCGTTGCGGCGCTGGTTGAGGTTGTCGATGGCGTGCTTGTGTTGGGTGATGTCATGATCCGATGCCGAGGGGTCGCGTGCGGAGTCTTCTTCGTGCCATAGGTCGAAGTTAGCGTGGTGTTGGTCGACGATGAGTTTGTCCCAGGAATTTTCGACGGACGGCTCCACGGCGGCGGAGTTGTGCCAGCGGATGGTGCCCTGGTCGTGGAGTTGGAGGATGTGCGTCGCGTCGAGCATGGGATTTGTCCAGTGTAGCGTGCGAGACTTGTGTACATGGGCAAGACGCAGCGCGTGCTGATCTATCGTCTCGGAAGTCTGGGAGACATGGTGGTTGCGCTGCCGGCACTGCACTTGGTGGCACAGGCGTTTCCGAACGCAGCGCGGCGGATGTTGACTAATTTTCCAGTCAATGTGAAGGCCCCGCCAGCGGCTGCGATTCTTGAAGGTTCGGGGTTGGTGAGCGGGTACTTTCGCTATGCGACTGGGACGCGCAGCGTGGTCGAACTGGCGACGTTGTGGTGGGCGCTCCGACGTTGGCGGCCCGATGTGTTGGTGTATTTGGGTGCGGCGCGGGGAGCAAAGTCGGCGCGCCGGGATGCGATGTTCTTTCGGCTGTGCGGCGTTCGGAGGATGGTGGGCGTGCCACTGAGTGTGGCGCTGCAGGAGAACTTCTTCGGGGCCGAGAGTGGATTGGGGCTGACGGAACTGGAACCGGAAGCGGCGCGACTGGCGAGAAATGTCGCGGAGCTTGGGGATGCGCGGTTGGAGGATGCGGCGAGTTGGGACTTGCGGTTGACAGACGCCGAGCAGGAGAAGGCGCGGGAGGCGATTGGAGCTGACATATTGGCGCTTCCGACCATTGCGGTAAGCGTGGGGACAAAGGTTCAGGCGAAGGACTGGGGGGGCGAAAACTGGCGGGCGCTTCTGGCGCGGTTGGCTGCGGAGTGTCCGGGGCACGGTTTGCTACTAGCTGGCGCAGTGGTGGAGCGCGAGGCCAGCGAGGTTGCGGCGGACGGATGGCGGTCGGCGGGAGGTGGGCCGGTCGTGAATTTGTGTGGCAAGCTGTCGCCGCGGGAGAGCGCGGCGGCGTTCACCCATGCGCGGATGTTTGTAGGGCACGACAGCGGGCCAATGCATTTGGCGGCCGCGGTACAAACGCCGTGTGTGGCGATCTTTGCGGCACGGAATGTTCCACGGGTGTGGTTTCCGTTTGGGCCGCAGCATCGGGTTGTCTATCATCGCGTGGATTGCATGGGGTGTGGTTTGGAGACGTGCGTTGTGGAGCGTAAGAAATGTATTTTGTCGATTAGTGTGGATGAGGTCATGGCGGCGGTTGGGCAGGTACTGGCCAACCCCACCCATGAGTGATGAAGCCGTTCACGAATGGGCACTCGAAGGTTTTAGACTTCAGCGCTCTGACGGTATCAAGCTAGCAGCGATGGTCGACGATGCGATGATGGAGCGAGGAGTGCTTATGTTGCCGGAGATTCATCGAGTGCTGGGGCTGCTGGAGGGTGGGTTTGCAGAGTTGAAGGTGTTGGTGGTCGGCGATATTATGCTCGACCGTTACATCCTTGGCGACGTCGATCGGATTTCGCCGGAGGCCCCGGTGCCGGTGCTGCGCCATGTGCAGCGCTACGAGCGGCCCGGCGGCGCGGCGAATGTGGCGATGAATCTTGCGGGGATGGGATGTCAGACGCTGCTGGCGGGGTTTTGGGGCGAGGATGCCGAGCAGCGGGAGTTGGCGGTGTTTCTCGATGCGGCGAAGGTGGATACAACGGGCGTGGTTTCGACCCCGTTGCCGACAATTTCTAAGACGCGGATTGTGGGACGGAAGCAGCAGTTGTTACGCATCGATATTGAAAGCCGGGAGTCGCCGAGCGACGCCGACCAGCAGCGCTTGATCGAGCGCGCGGAGGTGTTGGCAACCACTGTTAGCGCGGTAGTGTTGTCGGATTATGCGAAAGGGGCGCTTTCGGTGGAGCTTTGCGAGCGCATAATTCGCGCGGCGCGGCGGGCGGGCGTGCCGGTGCTCGCGGACCCGAAGTCGAAGGACTTCAGCAAATATTCAGGGGCGACCACGGTGTGTCCGAACCTTGCGGAACTGGCGTTGGCGACGGGAGTTGCAGCGCGTGAGACGGACGCTCTGCTGGCGGCGGGTGAGGCGTTACGCAAGGAGCACGATCTGCGGTATCTCACCGTTACGATGAGCGAGAAGGGAATCCGTTTGTTGAGCGATGAAGGTGTATACCATTCGCCGACGCGGGCGCGGGAGGTGTTCGACGTTTCGGGCGCCGGGGACACGGTGATTGCGACACTGGCGGCGGGCTTGGCGGCGGGTTTGCATGTGACGACCGCGGTGGAGTTGGCGAATCTGGCGGCGGGAATTGTCGTTGGCAAGGTGGGCACGGTGCCGATTGCGCGCCACGAGTTGATTGCCGCGTTAACGCCATCAAGTGGAATTGGTGCTGGCGAGAAGATTTTGGATCGGGAGCGTTTGCTCGCTCGCGTTGCAGAGTGGCGCGCGGCAGGGCAAACGATTGTGTTTACGAATGGGTGTTTCGACCTGCTGCACGTAGGGCATGTGACGCTGTTGGAAGAGTGTCGTAAGTTTGGATCGAAACTGGTGCTGGGGTTGAATTCCGACGCATCGGTGGGCAGGCTGAAAGGGCCTGCGCGGCCTATTGTCGGCGAACGCGAACGGTCACGAGTGATGTCGGCGCTGGCAGCGGTGGATGCTGTAGTGGTGTTCGAGGAGGACACACCGGTGGAGTTAATTCGTGCTGTGAAGCCCGATGTTCTGGTCAAGGGCGGGGACTATTCTGTTGAGACCGTGGTCGGGCAGGAGGATGTGATCGCGGCGGGCGGACGGGTGGAGATTGTGCCGACGGTGGAGGGTTTTTCGACGACCAATACTGTGAGGAAGATGCAGGGAACAGAGTGAAGAGGGAAGAGGATCGCGAACGACCGACGATGTTGTGCATCAGCACCTATGAAAAGGGGCAGGCGTTCTTGCGCGAGGCGGCAAGGTTGGGTTGCGATGTGGTGCTGCTGACCGTTGCGGAGCTTGCAAATGCAGATTGGCCGAAGGATGTGCTGGCCGAGTTTCACACCATGCGGCAGGCGGATGTTCCGGAGCGTCAGGCGCCGGAGCAGGTGCGGCTGATTGCGGATGGGATTGCGAAACGGCGAAAGATTGCGCGAGTGGTCGCGCTCGATGAGTTCGACCTGGAGTCGGCGGCGTTGGTGCGCGAACATATGCGGCTGCCGGGAATGGGGCAGACGGCGACGCGGCTCTTTCGCGACAAGCTGGCGATGCGAATGGGGGCGCAGCGTGCAGGTGTTGCGGTGCCGGAATTTTCAGGCGTGTTCAACGACGGCGATTTACGCGCGTTTATGGGGAGCGTGGAAGGGCCGTGGTTGCTGAAGCCGCGTTGGAACGCATCGGCGATTGGAATTAAAAGGATTACGCGGGCGGAGGAGTTGTGGCCGGCGCTGGATGCGTTGGGGGAAGTTCGGACGCATCATTTGCTGGAGCGGTTTGTGCCGGGCGAAATATTTCATGTCGAGGGCGTGACGTGGGACGGGCAGGTACTCTTTGAAGCTCCGCACAAGTATGGGCAGCCGCCGATGCAAACCATGCACGAGGGGGGAATATTCACGACTCGAGGACTGGAACGGAGTGGCGCGGACGCTGAGGGGTTGCAAGCGATCCATCGCGCGACGCTGATCGCGTTGGGGATGCAGTCGGGCGTGACACACTCGGAGTTCATCAAAGCGAGCGCGGATGGGAAGTTTTATTTTTTAGAGACGGCGGCGCGTGTGGGTGGAGCGTACATCGCCGAGGTGGTGGAGTATGCGACGGGGTTGAACCCGTGGGTGGAGTGGGCACGGATCGAGGTGGCGTTGTTACGTGGAGAGAAGTATGCGCTGCCGCCGTTGCGCGTGGACTATGCGGGGAGCGTCATTAGCCTGGCTCGGCAGGAGTGGCCGGATACGGCGGCTTACGATGCGCCGGAGGTGGTGTATCGGCTGCACAAGCTGCATCATGCGGGGTTGATTATGCGGTCGGAGTCGGTGGCGAGGGTGGAGCAGTTGCTGGAGGAATACGGGCGGCGGTTTCTGACGGATTTCTATGCGCGACTGGACGCGCCGGAGAAGGCGACGGATTGAGAGCAAGGTTATAGGTTAGGAAGAGTGGTGGTGAGCGGGCTGGGGCTCGAACCCAGGACCAACGCCTTAAAAGGGCGATGCTCTACCAACTGAGCTACCCGCTCATGCTCCAAAGTAAGGTTATCATGGCCGTTTTGAGTGCCTGTGACTACTGTCTTACCCATGAAAAGTTTTCCAACGGAACTAAAGTGATATTGCCGATAACACGGTTGGCCCATTGACGTTCAGAAGCGGTGTACATAGGCTCTCGGTACGGCGGGTGCGTGTTTCGTGTTGATGTGGATTAAGGCGGTATGCAACGTGTTTGAAGGTGCGAAAGACCGGATGAACGACGCTGAGAAGTCCGCCCGTCTGGGTGCGGGGTCTGGATTGGAGCCGCGGTTGGAGCGGCGGGCGAAACTGCGGCCGCAGTTCAGTCCGCAAATTCGGGCTGCCGCAGCTTTGGGAGTCGATGAAGATTTGGACGCGGGTGAGGCGGATGAAATCGGAGAGCTTTTAGTTCCGGCATGGTTGAGCAACGCATCGGGTGAGACTGCGGCAGGCGACCGGATCAGCAGGTCTTCTTCGGGAATGACAGAAGGAAAAACAACTGCAACGGCCACGGCATCGGCGGGTTCCTTGCGGGAATGACACAAAAAGAAGAACAACGGCACTTGTTGAACTTGCTTTGTTGGCGTCGGACACGTATAAATTTCACACACTAACAAGTCAGTCCTCGGCTCATGTGCAGTTGAACGCCGGAAGCGAAGGGGGCTGTTGGAGCCTTTCGTGTTTTTCGGGGCTAAGGTCGTCTCTGCGTACTGGCGCTGGGGCGTTCGCGTTTTCTTTTCGGGGTTGATGTTCGGTGTGTGCATGCCCGCCCTTGCTGCGAACTCTGTTCCGGACTGGGTGAAAGCCGCGGCACAGCAGGAGTTGCCGCACTATCCCGAATCAACGAAAGCGGTAGTGCTGCTGGAGGAGACGATCTATACCGTCGCTCCCGACGGTCGTGCGACGGAGCATGTGCGCCGCGTGGTGAAGATTTTGCGGCCGCAGGGACGTGACGAGGCGATTCCGGTGGTGTGGTACGACAAGGACTCGAAGGTGCTTTCGATGCACGTATGGGCGATCGGAGCCGATGGCCACGAGTTTGTCGTCAAGGACAACGAGATTGCAGATGTGGGCTTTCCGGGCGGGGGCGGCGAACTCTACTCCGATGCGCGAGCAAAAGTCATGTTGGATCCTCCGGGACGCGATCCGGGCGGCGTGATTGCATGTGAGTACGAGCTTCGCGCGCGGCCCTATCTGGCAGAGACGACGTGGTCGTTTCAAAGCGAGCTGCCGCGGTTGAAACAGAGCTTTACGCTCATTTTGCCGCAAGGCTTTACCCACACGACGACCTGGGCGCACCACGCGCAGGACAATGGTATCGACCTGGAAAACAAGCGCTGGCGGTGGGAAATGGATCACGTGCCGGCAATCGATCTCGAACGCGTCCCAATGCCGCCGGCGGGGCACGCGCTCGCTGGACGAATGACCGTGCATTATGCAGGAGCGGGGCTGGCCGAACCGCAGGAAGGAACGTGGAAGGGCATTGGGGAGTGGTACGACGGGCTTTCGCGCGACCGGCTGGTGGCGACGCCGGAAATTTCTGAGAAGGCCGCCGAGTTGGCGAAAGGTAAGACGGACTTTTACGACAAGGTGGAAGCGGTGGCGGAGTTTGCGCAGAAGGAAATCCGCTATGTCGCGATTGAGATGGGCGTAGGAGGATATCAACCGCACGCCGCAGGCGAGGTTTTCCGAGGCCGCTACGGTGATTGCAAGGACAAGGCGACGCTGTTGAGTACGATGCTGTCGACCGTCGGTGTCCACAGCGCGTTGTTGATGGTGGACACGGAACGCGGCGTGATCGATCCGGATGCGCCGTCGATCATGGGCAACCACATGATTACGGCCATCGAGATTCCGAAGGGGTACGAGTCTCCGAAATTACGCAGCGTGGTGACCGCGAAGACCGGCAAGCGCTATCTCATTTTCGATCCGACGTGGGAGAAGACGCCGTTTGGGCAACTCGAACATGAGCTGCAGGGAAGCTATGGCGTGCTGATGGAAGGCCATGACAGCCAGGTGATCGAGCTTCCGGTGCTCGACCCGGCGTTAAATACAGTGCGGCGTGCGGCAAGTTTTCAGTTGCAGGCCGACGGGTCGTTGCAGGGCAAGGTGACGGAGCGGCGGTTCGGCGATCTTGCTGAGACCCGTCGCTACGTGTTTACGCATGGCGACGCGAAGCAGCAGCAGAATTACATGGATAAAGCGACCGGGCGCGATCTCACGCTGTTCACGCTGACCGATGTGAAAGTGGAAAACGTGGAAGCGTTGAATAAAGACCTGACAACGACGTATTCGCTGGTGGCAACGCACTTTGCGACGGCGATGGGGCCGCTGCTGATGGTGCGGCCGAGGGTGCTGGGAAGCTACTCGCTGGACGTGGACCGCAAGGTGCGGGAGTTGCCCATCGACCTGAGCGAGACGATGCGGGGTACGGACGAGTTCGACATCGCGCTGCCCGAAGGCTACGTGGTGGACGAGTTGCCCGATCCTGTGAAGCTCGATGTCGGATTTGCGAGCTATGAAAGCTCGACCGAGTTGCGGGAGAGGTCGCTGCACTACAGCCGGACGTACACGCTGCGGCAGGTGACGTTGCCGAAGGAGATGTACGGAGCCTTGCAGCATCTGGCGGGCGTGATCTCGGCTGACGAACAGAGTCGCGCGGTCCTGAAGCGGACGCCGTAACGGAAGAGTGAAAAGGGGAAAAGATGAAACTGAATGGTATGAGTTGGACGACTGGACGGTTGTGCGCAATGGGGATTCTGGCCTTGTGCGTGACGGGGGGGGCGTGGGCCGACCAGTGGGTGAAACCGACGCCGGAAGAATTGGCTATGACATCGGTGCCGGGTCATCCGGGCGCGCCAGCCGTGTACCTGCTCCGCGAGGAGATCACCAAGGACGATATGCATGTCGTCCAGCACTATGAGCGCATCAAGATACTCACCGAGAAAGGCAAGGACTACGCCAACGTTGAGTTGCGATTCGCCAGCATTACCGGCTGGGGCGACTACAGCTCCGATAACAAGACGGTGTCGGAGATCGTGGGGCGCACAATCCATGCGGATGGGACGGTGATTCCGTTCAGCGGGAAGCCGTATTTGAAGCTGATGATGAAGGGAGCGAACGTCAAGTATCAAGCGCGGGTCTTTACGCTGCCGGATGTTGAGGTGGGCAGCATCATCGAATACCGTTACGCCACGCGCATTGACGACAATGTCGTCGAAGCGCCGGACTGGTTCATCCAAGGCGAGATTTTCACCAGGACCGCCCATTTTGTCTGGTACCCAACAAACCATGAGCTGGGTTCTTCGGACGGTACGGTCAATTCGATCACGATGTTTCCGATGTTGCCGGACGGAGTCAAGCTGGAGCACCATGAAACCCCGGGCGCGGGCAACAATGGGCCGCAGCAGATCTACGAGGTCATGGCGCACGATGTGGCTCCTCAGCCCAATGAAGACTTTATGCCGCCGCTGGAAAGCTTCACCTACCGAGTGCTGTTCGCCTACTCCCCGTATCGCAGCGGCGCGGAGTTCTGGAAATCGAAGGGCAAAAAGTGGGCCAAGCAGACGGACAACTTTATCGGGCCGGACAACTCGCTGAAGGCGGCCACCGAGAAAGTTGTCGCTGGAGCGCCGACAGAGGAAGACAAGCTCAAGAAGATTTATGCGTCCGTGATGGCGATGGAGAACACCGACTTCACGCGCGATCGCGCGCGCAAGGAAGACGAGGCGACGGGGTTGGGGAAGACTTCGACGGCAGGCGATGTTTTCAAACACGAACGTGGAAATAACTATCAGTTGACCGCGGTGTTTGTTGGCATGGCCCGGGCGGCGGGCATGAAGGCGTACATGATGATGGTGCCGGATCGCTCGAAACGCCTGTTTACCCCAGGATGGATGAGCCTGAACCAGTTTGACAATTCGGTGGCGATTGTGACCGTCGGCGGCAAAGAAACGTTTTTCGATCCGGGCCAGCGATATTGCGCTTTCGGACACCTGGCGTGGGAAGACACGATGGTGCAGGGCCTGCGTCAAATCGACGGCGGAAGCGAATTTGCGACGACGCCCCCGGAGAGCTATATCGCCACAAAAACCGGACGGGTGGCGAACTTGGCGATGGATGCACACGGCACGGTGACCGGGCCGGTGAACCTTTCCTTCACAGGGGCCGCCGCGCTGGATTGGCGGCGCAAGGCGCTGCGCGGCGATGAGGAGAGTCTGAAGCTGGCGCTGCGCACTAGTCTCGAAGGGATGCTTCCAAAAACGCTGGAAGTGAAAGTCACGTCGATCGAGAATTTGACAGACTACGAGAAGCCGCTCGTAGCAAACTTTACGGTGTCGGGATCTCTGGGCACACCGACCGGCAAGCGACTCATTTTGCCGGTCGACTTGTTTCTGGTGGAGGATGCGGTGACTTTCCCGCACGACAAGCGGGAGATGCCGGTGTACTTCCCATATCCCCAGACCGTTTTGGACGCACTGCGAATTAAGTTCCCGGCCACGTTGACGGTGGAGGCAGCGCCGCCCGAGACGAAGCTGAAGTTCCGCGACGCCGGCCTGTATTCAATCGCCGCGGCCACAGCGCTGAATAGCGTCACAGTGCGACGCAGTTACCTGTTCAACGGCGTGGTTGTGCCGGTCGCCGATTATCCGGATCTGCGGATTTTTTATTCGCAGATGGAGACCAAGGACAAGGACAGCATTGTGCTAGCGGTGGGGTCGGAAAATAAGCCGCGGGCTGTTCCAGCAGCGGACTGACTAGCCGGCCCAAATCACGGGTCGAGGCGGCATAGCTTGATCGTGCCATTGTCGTAAGGGCAGGGGTGGGATGTCGTTGCCGTGGAGTGCAGTAGAAGCCAGGAGACGTGCATCGGTTTGAGGCGGGCTTCACGCTCGGCGTCGGTGAGGTGGCTGAGGTCTTTTTGAGCGGCCATGCCGGCAAACCAATCGGCTGCAAGATTGGGTCTGATGGCTGCTTCACCGCCGTCCTTGGACAAGTCGGGGAGCATGCTCCGCTGAGCGGTGGCGCGGAAGGTTTGCGCGTCTTCGCCGGGAGTGGTGACGTAGTTGGCATCGAGCGCAAAGAGGGCGTCGGCAGGCGTGTTGTCGCGGGCCCAGAGGAAGGCTTGTGACCACGGATTGGTGGGCGCGCGCCAAGGGAGTAGGAGATGCTGAGATGCGGGGAAAGTCTGACGCTGGGCTAAGAACATGACGCACGCCATCACTGCGATGAAAAGTGGTGGCAGAATACGGAGGCGCGTCCGGCGGACGCAAAGTTCGGCGAGGGCGGCCCCGAGCAAAATGGTCATGCTGGCATAGAGCAGAAGGAAAGCGCGCAGGGGTTGCAGACGGGCGACGAGATGCGTGCTGAATTGCGCGTGCGCGAAAAGCAAGGAGACGAGCGTGGCGATGAGGCCGACGGCGACGGAGGCGCGGCAGAGAGTGATTCCAGACTCGCACAATGTTGCGCGAGCGTAGCGCATAAGTAAAACGAAAACAATTAATGGGCCTGCGAGGCCGAGAAGTTCATACCATTGCCACTGCGAGAGGAACCAGTAATAGCGCGAGGTTACGGCCGCGATGGTGGCGGCGGATTCGGCGGGTGCGGTGATTTGTTGAAGCGCGGCTGCGAGAACTCCCGAGGCGCCAAGAGTGATCCAGCTTAAGAATTGAAGGCGGCGCGATGGGGATTTTGCCGCAAGCAGAGCGATGACAAGGCCGGCGGCGTAGGCGGCCATGAGCGGATGGAACGCCGCCGCCGCCGCAAGGCAAGCAGCGCTGTGCAACAGAGGTGTGGCGTTTTTGCGTTGCCATTGGAAATTGAGAGCGAATGCGATGGCGAGCAGTGAGAGCGGAGTCGAAAATGTTCGCGCTGTGACGTAGGGGTCCATCAGCAAGAGCGACGTTCCGGCGATGGGCAACGTATACCATGCGGCCAATAAGGCGACGGCGTAAAACTGGGCTGGTTCGGAGCGGACGCAGTGCGCGGCGAGTTTCCAAGCGGCGTAGAGCAAGAGCCAGGTGCCTGCGAAATCCGCGAACAGCAGCAGCCAGGCGAGCGGGACGTGGACCGCGCGCACCGTTTGCGCCATCAGCGGGGCGAAGAGGGAGTAATGGCGGGTCGCGGTCGCGAAGGCGCGATCATGTGGGAAGAGCGCGGGGTCGAGGATGGATTGGATGCCCGCAGCGTACAGGCCGCCGTCTTCGGCCAGCGGATGGTAGCCGTGGATCAGGAGCGTGCCGAGGGTGAGAGCGGCAAGCGCTATGGGGCGAAACGTGCCGCGGCGGAGTGCGGGCAGTCGATCGGTTTCAGAGGTGTCGTGCAATTTGGCGGCCGGAATCTTTGCGTGTCTGTTTTGTCAGGGTGGCAGCCGTGACGCTGCGTGAATGTGGAACGATACAATGGGCGATGATACCCGATGCCGAATCTTGCCCCAATCGATAGCGAATGTGTGCGTGCTGAGACGGCACCGGCGCGGCGGGCCTGCTTTGCGTTCCGGATTGTCGAGCATCGGCGGTTGTGCGGGGCTTGCCCGTGAGCGTAAAACGGCGGGTTAACTGGTTAAAAATGCTGCCGGGCCTGGCGATTAGCGGGTTCTTCTTGTGGTGGACGTTTCGCGGCATCAATATTGCGGCAGTGAAGCAGGTCCGGTTGGTTGCGCCATTATGGATTGCGGGCGTATTGGTCTTCAGTGTGGCCGGGTACACCGTACGGTGCTACCGGTGGTGGCGGATGCTGCGCAGCGTAGGGTCGCGGTTTTCAACGTGTTCGCGAGTATTCATGACGTCGCTGGCGGCCAACAACATTTTGCCGCTGCGCATCGGCGACGTGATGCGAATTTTTACCTATGCAGGCGACCTTGGGGCAACGCCCTCGATCATCTTGAGTACGGTGATTCTGGAGAAGCTTCTTGACATTTTTACGCTGGCGATTCTCTTCGTTTTGACGATGCACACCGGCAAGGGAGTTTCTCCGCATCTCAGGGTCGCGGCGGAGGTCGGTGTTGCGGTATCGACGGCGGGGCTGCTCGTGCTGGTGTTCGGGGCGCGGGCGCTGGAGAAACCGTTGCGCCGGCTGTTTGCACGAACCACGAATGAGAAGCTGGCCAAGGTCGAACATTGGCTGATGCTCGCGATTGACTGCATACGCCAGATTGGCGTCTTCGGGACGCTGCTGCTGGTGCTTTGCAGCTTCGTTGCGTGGGCGTTTGAAGGCTTGTTGTACCTTTCAGCCGCGCGGCTGGTCGGGCTGCAAACAGATTGGGCAGGGCCATGGGCGGCGGTGGCGCAGGCGAATCTGTCATTCCTGATTCCGAGTTCGCCCGGCGGTATTGGGCCGTTTGAGTGGGCGTGCAAGGACGCATTGATCCGCAATGGCGCTACGGAAGCGTCGGCGGCGATTTTTGGGCTGCTGATTCATGCCTGGCTGCTTGTTTCAATTACCGGCGTAGGCGGGGCGCTGTTTCTGGCGCACCGGGCGCGCCGTGCAATGCGCAAGCCGCTGTTGGAAGAGATTGAGACCCTGCCTGAAATGCCTTAGAAAACAAAGAGAAGAGCGTAGAGAGTAGGGAGTGCGTAGATATGTATCGGATTTTGCAGCAGAAGATTCAAGGGCGGATAGAGGCGCTTGTGCGGGAGCGCTACGGGATTGCGCTCGGCGGTGTGGCGGTGGAGTTGCCGCCGAAGATCGAGTTTGGAGAGATGGCGCTGCCAGTGGCTTTTGAGTTGGCGAAGCGGCTGAAGAAGGCGCCCCGCGCTATTGCCCTGGAGTTGCAACAGGAGCTGGCCGCGATTAGCGGTGTGGCGTCCGTTGAGGTCGCGGGCGCGGGGTATTTGAATGTGAAGCTGGACCGCGCGGGTGTAGTGCGGCAGATTGCGGCGGATGAGCATTCGGCGGTCGGCGGCCCGGGTTTTCGGCTGGTCGAGCATACCAGCATCAATCCGAATAAGGCCGCGCATGTGGGGCATCTTCGCAATGCGATTCTGGGCGACACGTTTCAGCGCATGTTGCGCCCCGATGAGTACAAGCCTGGGTATGAGACCGGCATACAGAATTACATCGACAATACGGGCGTTCAGGTCGCGGACATCGTGGTGGGGATCAAGCATCGCTTTGGGTTGGATTTGCAGGGCGTGCGGGAGTGGATGACAGAGCAACTGGAAACCAACAATCGGATCGACTATGTGTGTTGGGACCTGTATGCCGAGGTGTCGAGGTGGTACGAGGCCGAACCGGACGAGATCGCGGCGCGCAAGAAGTTGAGGATGGATACGCTGCATGAAATCGAGGCCGGGGATAACGAGACGGCCGAGATTGCCGAAATACTTTCAACGGCAGTGTTGCGTCGCCATTTGGATACGATGGAGCGGCTAGGGATCGAGTACGATTTTCTGCCGCGCGAGAGCGAGATTCTGCATTTGAAGTTTTGGGAGACGGCGCGGCAGATGTTGATCGATACGGACGCGATGTACCTCGAGAGCGAAGGCAAGAACAAGGGCTGCTGGGTGATGCGGAGGGCGATTTCGAAAGTTGCGGAACAGGTTTCAGGGCCGGATGCTGCCGAGAGCGGACCCGATCTAGACGCGAAAATTATTGTGCGTTCCAATGGCACCGTGACTTACGTCGGCAAGGACATCGCCTATCACCTGTGGAAGTTCGGGTTGCTGGGCAAAGATTTTGGGTATGCCGAGTTTCATCAGTACGCGACGCACATGTGTTGGATTTCAACGGTGGATGGCGAGCACCCGCATCCGACGTTTGGAAAGGCGGATGCGATCTATAACGTTATCGACTCCCGTCAGGACGACCCGCAGACGCAAGTGCGCGAAGCTCTGCGCGCAATGGGCTATGTTGCGGAGGCGGACCGGTACACGCATTTGAACTATGCAATGGTCGCACTGACGCCGCGCTGCGCGGGAGAACTTGGCTACACGCTAAGCGAAGAGGAGCAGGGTCGCGCGACCGTCGAAGTGAGTGGCCGCAAGGGTTTTGGCGTAAAGGCGGACGATCTGATCGATCGCATGATCGGGGCGGCGAGGGCGGAGGTCGATGCGCGGCATCCGGAGTTGAGCGAGCACGAGCGCGCGGAAATTGCAACAGCGATCGGAGTCGGTGCGCTGCGCTACTTCATGCTGCGTTTTACGCGCAACACGATGATTGCGTTTGATTTTCAGGACGCGCTCGCGTTCGATGGAGACACAGGGCCTTATGCGCAGTACGCCGCCGTGCGCGCCGCGAATATCTTTCGCAAGGCGGATGCGGATGAAGCCGACTGTCTGACTGCGGTCGCGTCCCTCGATTTGGCGTCGATGCTGGAAGGCGAAGACGGGACGAGCGTTTGGGAAGTGTGGCTGACGGCTTCGCGGTTGTCGCTGGTGTTGGAGCAGGGGATTGCAGCAGCGGAGCCTGCGGTGCTGGCAAAATACGCGTTTCAACTGGCGCAGCAGTTCAATAATTTTTATCATCGCCACCATATTTTGACGGAGACGGATGCTGCGCGGAAGGCGTTATTGCTCGCGACAGCAGCGGTTGCGCGACGGGAGTTGGTCAGAGTGTTGGGGTGGATGGGGATTGCAGTGCCGTCGGCGATGTAGGTGGCATGAGCATTCGTAACGCATCCGGGACGACGCGCAGGGAAAGTGGGGTGTGGCCCAGCCATTCTCCGTCGGCTTCCACCTGTACGTCGCCATTGCGGCCAGCGGTCGCGGCTAACCACTCTGCCTGGAAGGTTTCGACGAGTCGACTGCGGGGCACCGGTACCCAGCCGCTCGCCAGCCACGCGAGCAGAGCAAGGCGCACGGGCGGCTTCAGAATCGTGATTTGAAGATGCGATTGAGAAATGGCTCCCCGCAGCGTTCGTGGGCCGATGATGCCGCCGAGGTCGCTGCCCCGGATGGCCATCATGCCTGCCGCCCTACGCTCGATGACGTCTCCGGATGGTAGGGTCACGCGCACGTTGAAGTCGGGAAAGCGTGCATGCAGGAACAGTCGCGCAGCGCGGACATGGTATGCCGCACGGCCCAGCGAGAGCTTAAGTCGGCCCATGGAAGTCCGCACGAGTTCGCCATCGGGACCGGCCCCGGCCATGACGAGAAAATAGCGTTGACACGGGCCGTCGGCAGACGTGTATTCCAGCCGGCCGAGGGGCAGTGTGCGCGGCGGATAGTTCAGTTGGGCTAACGCGGCAACGACAGGATCGGACGGCAGGCCGAGGTGTCGCGCCAGTACGTTTCCGGTACCCAGCGGCAGGAGACCGAGCGCCGCCCGCGGATGGAACGCAACACCCTGCAGCACTTCGTGGATGGTGCCATCGCCGCCGCAGGCGAAGATGATATCGGCCGTGCCGGCTTTAGCAGCCTGCCGTCCCGCCGAGCCTTTGGAGAGGGTCGGTGTGATTTCGACACTAAGGCCGCGCGCTCGAAGCGCGTCCGCGATGCGATTGATGATTTGAAGACGATGCTGCTGATCGCGGCCGCAGGTGGGGTTGTAGAGCAAGACGGCTCGGCGCATGGGTTATTTTAGGCTTGCGGACAGAGGCTGCGACGTGCAAAAGCGATCGTGAAAGGCGACACTTTGCGCACGGTGTTATCTATGAACTTTGCCTGATTGCACTGGCAAAGCTTCTACGGCTGCTCTCCTCAAGAAGCGTAGCTACTGATCCACTCGACAAGAGAACGGACGGCGATGCCGCTGGGGCCTTTGGATTGCCAAGCTTTGGGCTCGTCGATCCAAGCCGTGCCGGCGATGTCGAGATGGATCCAGGGCGTGTCGCCGACGAATTCTTTGAGGAACATGGCAGCCGATATTGCGCCGCCGTAGCGGGTGGCGCCGGTGTTCATGATGTCGGCAATCTGGCTCTTGATCTGTTCGCGGTAGTCGTCGGTGCAGGGCAGACGCCAGAATTTTTCGCCGGACACGGGCAGCGTGTCCAGAAAGCGTTCGGCTACCCCATCGTCGTTGGAGAAGAGGCCTGCGTTGAGCTGGCCGAGCGCGATGCTGATGGCCCCGGTGAGCGTGGCGGCGTTGATGAGGTGAGTTGCGCCAAGCGTTTTCGCATAGTGCAGGCCGTCGGCGAGAACAAGGCGCCCCTCGGCGTCGGTGTTGATGATTTCGATAGTTTTTCCGGACATGGCGGTGATGACGTCGCCGGGTTTGAAGGCCTTGCCATCTGGCATATTTTCCGCGGAACAGACGACAGCGAGCACGCGCACGGCGGGCTTCAGTTGGGCAATGGCGCGCATGGCGGCGATCATGGCAGCGGCGCCGGCCATGTCGTACTTCATCTTGTCCATGTTCTCGGCGGCCTTAATGGAGATGCCACCGGTGTCGAAGGTAATGCCTTTTCCGACGAGCCCGAGCACTGGACCATCGGGCTTCGCGTTGCCAGGTTCGTAGCGGATGACGATCAGCGCGGCTGGTTCAGCGGAGCCTTGCGCGACGGCGGTGAGCGCGCCCATTTTCAGTTCCACGATTTTTTCTGTCGAGTGAACTTCGCACTGCAGCCCAAACTCGGCGCACATGGCGGCGGCACGCTTGCCTAGCTCGGTCGGGGTGAGGACGTTGCCGGGTTCATTGATGAGCGAGCGCGCGAAGTTTTGCGACTCGGCGACGATGAGGCCCATGTCGAAGCCTTGCTGCATTTCTGTCTGCGACTTTTTATCGCTTTCGAGCGCGACGATACTGACGGCGTGAACGCTGAGGTCTTTGCGGTCGCTGCGATAGATGTCGATGTCGAACTCGGCGAGGATCGCGCCCTCGATGATGGCGCGCGCGGTGAGGTCGCAGGGCAGGGCCTCCATGTGTTCGTCGGAGAGGGCTTTGTCTTCGGGAAAGGCGATGGCGAGTTCGCGAAGCGCACGGGGTTTGGCGCAGCGTACGGCGACGCCCGCGCTTTTGCGGACTTCATGCACGGAGAGGGACTTCGCTTTGCCGAGACCGATGATGAGCAGGCGCTCGGCTTTAACGCCAGCGGGGGAATGGAGCAGCAGTGTTTCGGCGAGCGCGGCTTTGAACTCGCCCGACGCGATCCAGGGCGCGGCTGCGTTGGCGATAGCGTCGGATGTGGAGAGCAGCGCGGGGTGCGGTTCGTCGTCCTTGCCTGCGGAGATGTCGACGGCGAAGACTGCGAGCAGCGGACTGGCGAAGGCGGCGGGATCCTGGAAGAGAAGTTTTGCGTTCACAGGTCTATGGTACGCAATGCTGGGTCGTGTAGTAGAACGTTTCTTATGTTGCTTCGACGTGCGACCGATGCAGAACTTCCGGAGGTGGTCGACCTGATCAATGTGGCCTTTCGCGGCAGCGAGGGGTGGGCGGTGGAGTTCACGGTGGTGGAGGGTGCGCGGATTACGGTTACCGGACTGCGCGAGAAGCTGGGGGCGAAGCCGGGCATGTTGCTGCTGGTGTGGCGCGATGAGTCGGAGGACAGCCTGCTGGGATCGGTTTTGCTGGAGCCGGTAAGCGATGGGGTGTGGAACCTGGGACTACTGTGCGTGAGGCCGAACGCGCAGACGAAGCAGTTGGGCCGAACGTTGCTGGCGGAGTCAGAAGAGGCTGCGAAAGAACGTGGCGGGCGGAGAATCCGCATCTCTGTGATGACCATTCGCGACACGTTGGTGTCCTGGTATGAGCGGCGAGGCTATGTGCGGACGGGTGAGATGAAGCCGTTTCCGTATGATGATCCGAGTGTTGGCAAGCCGTTGCGCAACGATTTGGAGTTCGCGATTCTGGAGAAGGAGCTGTGAGTGACTACGTTGGGTGATATTTCGGTTCGAGGTGTGACACGGCAGGATTACGACCAGTGGCTTCCGCTGTGGGACGGGTACAACGCGTTCTATGAACGCGAGGGTGCGACTGCGCTTTCGCCGGACATTACGAGCGTGACGTGGGAGCGTTTCTTCGACTCCGGTGAACCGATGTTCGCTCTTGTCGCTGAGAGAGATGGAGAGTTGGTGGGATTGACGCATTATTTGTTCCACCGCAGCACGATCAGCAACGAGCCGACGTGCTACTTGCAGGACCTATTTACGAGCGAAGCGGCGCGCGGGAAAGGAGTTGGGCGGGGGTTGATACAGGCAGTCTACAAGCGGGCGAAACTGGCCGGCTCGTCAAAAGTCTACTGGCAGACACACGAAACGAACCTGACCGCAATGCAACTCTACGACAAGGTGGCGGAGCGATCTGGGTTCTTTGTGTATCGAAAACTGCTGTGAGCCCGCGCTATTCGCCGAGCATGAAGCGCTGGATGTGGTGGGCGCGGCCAGTGCCGCCGTCGCAGGAGATCAACGTAGCGCACATTTTCGGGTTGGCCTTGGCGGGCTCGAATTTGCCCGGCATTCCGGTGAGGAAACGCTTGAGGACGAGCTCGGTTTCGACGCCGATGACCGAGTCGTAGGGGCCGGACATTCCAACGTCGGTTTGGAAGGCGGTACCGCCGGGCAGGATGCGCTCGTCGCAAGTCGGTATGTGTGTGTGGGTGCCGAGCACTGCGGTGACGCGCCCGTCGAGATACCAGCCGAGCGCGACTTTTTCGCTGGTGGTTTCGGCGTGGATGTCGAGCAGGATGATTTTGGCGGTAATAGTTTTGAGAAGCTCGTCGGCCTTGCGAAAGGGATCGTCACAAGAGGACATGAAGACGCGGCCCTGGAGATTGATGACGGCGTAAGCAGTGCCGTTGGGGAGCGTGCCCTGGTAGACGCCGAAGCCGGGCGTTTGAGCGGCGTAGTTCGCGGGGCGGAGGACGCGGCGGCCGCGGGCGTGGGAGTCGGCGGGGACGGTCATGTACTCGAAAATTTCCTTCTTGTCCCAGATGTGGTTGCCGGTAGTAATGACGTGCGCCCCGAGGTCGAAGAGTTCTTCGGCGATTGAGGGCGTTATGCCGAAGCCACCGGCGGCGTTCTCGCCGTTGATGACGAGGAGGTCGACGGCGTGGGTTTCCATGAGCTGAGGGAGATGCTCGCGGACGATGTAGCGACCAGGCGCGCCGAAGATGTCGCCGACGAAGAGAATGTTCACTCTTGGAGTTTAGCGTGGGAGCGGAGGAATAACCTTGACGCAAAGTTCGTGAAGTGAAAACGCGAAGTTTCGCGAACGAGGACGTAGACTTTCTGGATGAGCGAAGCGATCAATTTGCAGAGCAATTATCCGGTGTTGGCGCAGCAGGATGCGGAGTGGAATCGGCTGCTGCATACTGCCGTGGACCGATTTGCGCCGGAGTCCTTGCGGCTGCCTGCGTTTGGAGGGAGCGTCGAGAATCGGCGGTTGGCGGCGGCTTGGCTGAATGTCCCGTTGGACCGCGTATTGATTGCCGAAGCCGGGCATCATGCGCTCATTGCGAGCGTGATGGCGTCGGGGTTGGTGGGTAAGACCGTGGCCGTGGAAGCGTTGACGTATCCGTGGTTTGTAAAGCAGACACAGATGCTGGGAATGCGCGTGGTACCGGTGGCACTGGATGGCGAGTGTATGCAGCCCGAGGCACTGCGCGCGGCATGTGAGCACGAAAAGATTGCGGCGGTTTACACCATGCCGACGATGCACAATCCGACCGGGGCTGTAGCGTCGCTCGCCCGGCGGCAGGCGATGGTGGAGGTGGCGCGCGAGTTCGACCTGGTGATGATCGAAGACGGGGCTTATGGGTTTCTGGTGGCCGCTGAACCCCCGCGGTACGTCGAGTTGGCCCCGGAGCGGGCGTTCTATGTTGAGGCGTTGTCCAAGCGCGCGGCGCCGGGGTTGCGGACGGCGTTTCTGGTTGCGCCAGCCGCGTTTGCGGGTGAGGCTGAAGTGGCGTTACGGGTGACGACCAGCGGGAGCTCGACGCTGCTGGCGAGTCTGGGTTGTGCGATGGCGGCGGACGGGTCGCTGGCGCGGGTGATTCAGGCGAAGCGGGTGGAGGGTGAGGCGCGGCGGTTGAAGGCGGAGAGAATGCTGGCGGGGTTGGAGATGACGTCGGGGCCGAATACTTGGCATCTCTGGGTGACGTTGCCGGAGAGACTTACTGCTGAATCGGTGGAGACAGCATGTGAGGCGCGGGGAGTGCTGGTGACGGGCGCGCAGTGGTTTGCGGCTCCGGGGACTGAGGTGCCGAGGGCGGTGAGAGTGGGATTGGGTGGGGAGACGGAGTGGGAACGGGTGGAGGAGGGGCTAAGAGTGTTTGCGGAGGTTGTGCGGGGGTGATGGCGCGTAGCTTCGCCCAAAAGTTTCTTAGGAGTTCATCTCTCTGGCATTCACTAAGGGGCTTGTGAGCACCCGCTCTTATCGCTGGGGGAGGGAAGCGGTGTTGCCGGTCGGAGGGGTGCCGGGCTTCGCGGCGGGGGCGTATTTGCTGGCGCATTTGGCTTGAAGTTGCGTCGCGTGGAAGACGCCGTCGCGGCCGTAAGTGCCGATAGCGAGGGCTTGCGCGTCGTCCTTGAAGGTGTCGGGCGGAGGCTCCGCGCCCTGATAGTTGACGCGCAGGGTCTGGCCTTGTTCGAGCAGCGTGAAGGTGGCATTGGTGCCGACGTGATTGATGCTGCTCGGCTGCACGTTTCCGGCTACGCGGTGGTGGCGCGTGTAGGCCTTGTTGCCCATCGCTTGAAGTTCGGTGATGGTGACGTAGTAACTCTTGTTCTCGCCCGCAGCGGAGATGGCGAGCCACGCGACGACTCCGACGATGACCAGGGCGGCGACGATGAACTTTGTGGGCTTGGTGTTCTGCACGAATTTAGTTTAGCTGATTCGCGGGGAAGGAAGGACTCCAGCCATCACAAATAGCGCGATTATGAGGCACGCGAATTTGTGGCGATACTGTCAGTCGATGGTGATGTCGATGGTGATGCGGCGTTCGCTGCTGATCCGGGCGAGTTCAAGGATGCGGATGGTACGGTAGCCGTCTTCGGCGGAGATAGCGAGGGGGGTGGTGCCCAAAATGGCGTCGCGGACGTTCACGTAGAACTGGCGGTAGTCGCCGGTTTCGGTGGGGTAGGGGGTGCGGATGAGGTTGGCAGGGTCCTTGGGATTAGGCGCGTGGGTGAGGGTACCCCAGGCGGATTTCGGCTCCGGGAGCCAAGGGGTTGGAGCTTCGAGTGGCGGGACTTTGGCGCCGTTGTGCAGAGCGGGTTCCTGGGGGTCGATGCCGCGTTTTATGTAGCTGCCGTGGGTGCCGTGGACGGTAAAGCGCGGGGCGGGTTCGGCGGCCAGCATGGTGGCATGGCAGGTGTAGCGGACGTAGCGGTTGTCGGCGCTTCCACCGTAGTCGAGGACGAGGATGAAGGCGTCTTCGATGGCGGTCTCGTCGCGGTCGGAGCGCACGTTGGCGGTGACAGAGTCAGGCGGGCCGAAGAGCGCGAGTGCCTGGTCGACGAGGTGGGGGCCGAGGTCGAAAAGCAGGCCGTTGGCGGGGCCACTCGATTCTTTCCAGGTGTTGGCGCGGGGGAGAGGCCGGAATCGGTCGAGGTGCGACTCGATGGTGACGATGCGGCCGAGGATGGATTCGGCGCACAGTTTGCGGACGGTGAGAAAGTCGCCATCGTAGCGGCGGTTGTGGAAGGGGGCGAGGACCTTGCGGGCGTTGTTCGCGATGTCGATGAGGGAACGCGCCTGGGCGCTGGTGGTGGTGAAAGGCTTGTCGAGGACGACGTGCTTGCCGGCCTGGAGGGCGCGGGCGGCGAGGTCGAAGTGCGTGTCGTTGGGCGTGGCAACGACGATGAGGTCGAGGTTGGGATCGTTGAAAGCCTCATCGACCGAGCGCAGAATGCGGGCGTCGGGATAGGCGGCGGAGGCTTCGTCGCCGCGCCGCTGGACGATGGCGGTGAGTTCGAAGCCCGGCACGGCGGAGATGAACGGACAATGAAATATTTTGCCCGCGAGACCGAACCCGAGCACCGCGGTGCGGATGGGAGCATTCATGGTGACTATGTTACGGGAGTCGCGCTAAGGCAGACGATCGAAGGCCGCCTGGACGGTGGGGAAAATGGCGAGGACTTTGTCGACTCGGCTGACTTCGAAGAGCGTCATAATTCTAGGACAGACGCCGGCGAGCGCCAGGCGGCGGCCCGCTTTTTCGGACGAGACGTAGTGGTTGAGCAGGAGGCCGAGGCCAGCAGAGTCCATATACGGCACGTTGGTCATGTCGATAATCAAAGTGGGGGGCTTGAGGGCGCGGAAGTGGTCCTGAAAGCCGAAGAGGTTGCTGAGGGTGACGGGGCCGTCGAGTTGGAGCACGAGTTGTCCTTCGCGAGGCCCATCATGCGAGGTGTAGGTCAATTCTCTGTCGAGCATATCGGGGAAGTATAGAACGGCATTTTGTTACAGCGGCGTGAATTCATGGGCGGAGAAGGGCGGGGTCGGTGGTTCGGACGAAGTACGGGAGGTCCTTCATTCCGCTCAGAATGACGGCGAGGAACAAGCAAAAGCACACCGCGAGTTTCTAAAGGCGGGTGGCGACCACTTCGAGATACTGATTGTGGACGAGAGTGTGGTCGGCTTCGGGGGCGACGTTGGCGCTGCTCCAGAGGGCTTCGAGGTCGGCGGCGAAGACGGCTTGCCCGGCGGGGTCGAGGCGGTTGAACGTCATCTGCGTGGGGCCGAAGTAGGTGCGGAAAAAATCGACTGCACCAGCGGGAGAGAACGGCAAGTCGAAATCGATGGGACGAAGCTCGGTGCGGATTTCGGTGAAGAAGGGAGCCAGGCGTTCGCGCACCGTGACGTCGTCGCCCCACAGTACTGGAGGAGGAATTCCGGGAGGCGGGGGGAGGTGTTTGCTGCTGACGCGAAACATCTGGCCGGTGAAACTGGCCGGGTCCCAGTTTGCCATGGCGAGGAGGCCGCCGGGCTTCAAGACGCGGGCGAACTCCGAGGCCACGGCCTCCGGACGTGGAGCGAACATGGCGCCGAACATGGTGACGACGACGTCGAAGCTGGCGTTGGGATAGGGAAGCTGCTCGGCGTCGCCCTCGTCGAAGGTGGCGGCGAGGCCTTCGGCGGCGGCGCGCTCGCGGGCTTGCACGAGGAGGTTGGTTGCAATGTCGACGCCGGTGACTCTAGCGCCAAGCCGCGCGAGGGGAATGGCGAGATTGCCGGTCCCGCAAGCGACGTCTAGCGCGCGCACGCCGGAGGCGATGGGCAAGCGGGCGATGAAGTCCGCCGCGGCCGCTTCGGTCCGTCGCGCGACGACGCCAAAATCACCGGCCATCCAGGTGCTGCGCATGGCTTGCTTCATATGTTGAAATTGGGCTTCTGAATCGGGATTGGGACCGCTCATAGAGACCTCGTGGAATGGCGATTCGGGCACATGCAAAGTTTTGCATATCCTGGGGAGTTTCGCGCATCTGAAAATAGACGTATAAGCATTTGGTATTGCTGGGTTTGAGTGGGAGTCCACGGCATCGCGGCATGTAGCATGAGGAGATATGTCTCGGATGAAAGAGCGCGCAGTCTTGAACTGTAAATTTGGCGGCGCGGCTTTGGCTTTGGCGTGGGGGGTAATTGTACTGGCCCAGACGGCGTTCGGGCAGTCGTCGTCGACCACGCAGAGGAACGGCGGGGGCACGGCGGCAGGGAGTTCTTCGGGCGACGTTTCGGCGGTGGTGAAGGCGCAGCAACAGCTGGCACAGCCTGGGCCGAATGTCACGCCGCAGAGCAATAATTCAACGGATCCTTCGTTTCGCGGTAGCATCGTGCGCGACAAAGCAACTGCGGGCGTGCTCGATTTGACGCTCGACGATGCGATACAACGTGGGCTGCGGAACAATCTTGGGCTGGTGTTGCAAAGCGCCAATGAAAAGACTGCGGCTGGACAACGGTTGCAGCAGTTGCAAGCGCTGCTGCCGACCGTGACGGGGCAGGCATCGATTGAAGTGCAGCAGGTAAATCTCGCGGCGTTTGGGTTGAAATTTCCGGGCATCAAGCCGATCGTGGGGCCGTTTCAGGTGGTGGATTTCCGGGCTTATCTGACGCAAAACCTGATCAACATACAGGCGCTCGAAAATTATATTGCGGCCAAACATAATTTTGCGGCGGCGAAGTTAACGGCGGACGACGCTCGCGACTTGGTGGTGCTCACGGTGGGAAACGCTTATCTACTGTGCATCGCCGATGCGGCGCGAATCGACTCGGTGAAAGCCGAGATGGACACCTCAAAGGTGTCGCTGGATCAGGCCAACGACGCGCATGAGGCGGGGACGAGTCCGCGGCTGGATGTGCTGCGAGCCCAGGTGGATTATCAGAACGTGCTGCAGAATTTGATTGCCACGACCAACCAGTACGAGAAGGACAAGCTGAATCTGGCACGGGCAATTGGACTGCCGCTCGATCAAAAGTTTCGTCTGGTGGACATTGCCCCGTTCGCGGCGCTCGATGCACCCGATGCGGAGGCGGCATTTCAACAGGCGTTGAAGCAGCGCAAAGACCTGGCGGCGGCCGCGGAGAGTTTGAAGGCGGCGCAGTCGGCGAAGAAAGCGGCGTGGGCGGAACAATTGCCGTCGGCCAGCTTTAGCGGGGACTTTGGTGATTTGGGCACGACCCCGGCGCACTCGCATGGGACGTATACGGCGACCGGAGAGGTGACCGCGCCGATTTTGCAGATTGCTAAAACGCGCGGCGATGCGCTGGTGGCGGGCGCGCAGGTGGACCAGGCGCAGGCTCGGCTTTCCGACCAGGTGCAGCAGGTGAATGCGGACATTCGAGGTTCGATTCTGGATATTCAAAGCGCGGCGAAGTTGGTCGATGCTACGAAGAGCAATGCCGACCTGGCGCGCGAGGCGTTGAGCGAGGCGCAGCAGCGGTTCAGGGCGGGTGTGGATACGAGTCTCGAGGTGTCGCAGGCGCTGACCACGAGCGAGCAGGCGAACGACCAGTACATCAGCGCGCTCTACCAGCACAACGTGGCGAAGCTGGCGTTGGCGCGGGCGCTGGGCGTAGCTTCGACGAACTACAAAAATTACGTTGACGGAGCTAATGTTCCGGGCGGCGCAGGGCCGAGTGGCACGGATGCGAACGCTCCGGCCAAGAACGATTTGGGAGGCAGGTAAGTGGCGGACGAGAACCAACAGCAGGATGAGAAGAAGAACGGCGGCGAAGGGCAAACCGCGCAGATTTCCGGCACAGTGAAGATGCAGCCACAAGTCTCGGAGCCGGAGAAGGCGCCACAGGACAAGGCCGAGGACGCCAGGAATCAAGAGGTCTCCGAAGAGGCGTCGGCAAAGAAAAAGTCTAAGCGGAACTGGATCATCATTGTCGTGATCGTGCTCATTGCGGTGCTTGCGGGGTTGTACTACTGGCGCTCGACGTATACCGAAAGCACCGACGACGCGCAGGTGGACGGCGATCTCTATCAGGTGAGTTCTCGGCTCGCGGGGCAGGTGGTGAACGTTTATGTCGAGGATAATCAGGTCGTGCATAGGGGCGACCCAATCGCCGATATGGACCCGCGCGACTTGCAGGTGACGCGGGCGCAGCAGGACGCCAACCTGGCCAGCGCGCAGGCGGAGTATGTGCAGGCGCACTCCAATGTGCCAATAACGGCGGTGAACGTGAGGACGAGCGTGCTCACGTCGGGCTCGGATGTGTTGGGCACGCAAGCTGGCGTGTTGCAAGCCCAGCAACAGGAGCAGGCCGCGGTGGCCCGTGTGGCGCAGGCGCAGGCAAATGCCGTGAAGGCTCAGGCGGACGTGGATCGCTATACGCCGCTGGTGCAGAAGGACGTGATTTCAAAACAACAATACGATGCTGCGCTGGCGCAGGCTGCGGCTGCGGCGGCGGCAGTACAGGAAGCGCAAAAGAACGTTTCGGCGAACCGCGAGATGGTCCGGGTTTCGCAGCAGCGCGTGGCGCAATCGCGCGAGCAGGAAAAGCAGAACCAGCTGAATGGGCCGGAGCAGATCAAAGTGCAGCAGGCGCGCGCCGAGGCGGCAGCGGCGGCAGTACAACAGGCCCAGGCGAAGGTCGACCAGGCCAAGCTGAACCTTAGCTATGGCAAAATTGTCGCGCCGATCGATGGGATCGTAAACAAAAAGAATGTTTCGGTGGGGGCCAACCTTAGCGTGGGGCAGGACCTGATGACGATTGTGCCGTTGAGCAAGTTATGGGTGACAGCCAACTTCAAGGAAACGCAATTGAAGGGGATCAAGCCGGGGCAGGCGGTGATATTGAAGGTCGATGCGTTGGGGGGCAAGAAGTTCCACGGGCATGTATTTCAGATCGGCGGCGCCACGGGGTCGAGGCTGAGCTTGTTTCCGCCGGAGAACGCGACAGGGAACTACGTGAAGGTCGTGCAGCGTATCCCGGTGCGTATTAACTTCGATGACCTTGCGAATGAGGACAAGAAGCAGGAGTTGCGGCTGGGGATGTCAGTGACGCCGGATGTGCGAGTGAAGCAGTAGGCGGCGTTCGCTTCGGTCGAAAGGACAGATTGATGGTGGCGACTAGGTCGCTCCAGCGCTATTAAGTCTTCAATCGTGCAAAGACCCATGTTCGCAAGTCCGAACATGGGTCACCCGGATTTTTGAAGACCGCCCATTTGCTGTGCATAAGTATTCTGCGACGCCTTCGGTAGGCCGACATCTACATAGCATGCGTTGTTGAGACGGAGGTTGGTATGTCTTCGGTCATGAATTTGTTGGTGCGTCACGCGTATGCGCTACTGTTCGGTTGGGTATTGATCGAGCAGGCGGGCATTCCTGTGCCCAGCGTTCCGCTGATGCTGGCCGCGGGCACCATGAGCGCGGCACATAAACTGCATATCGCGTATGCGCTTCCGCTGGTGCTTCTAGCTTGCCTAATTTCAGATTCTATGTGGTACATGCTGGGGCGGCGCTATGGAACGCGGGTGTTGAACCTGCTGTGCCGGTTCACGCTCGAAGCCGCGACATGCGTTGAGAAGACGCAGGGCACGATGGGCAAGCGCGGAGCGGTGACGCTGCTGTTTGCTAAGTTCGTTCCGGGGCTGAGCACGATGGCGACGCCGATTGCCGGGCAGGCGAAAATTCCGTACTGGAAGTTTCTGCTCTACGACACAGCGGGGACGGTGATCTGGGCGGGGGCGTGGTTGTTCGCGGGGCGGTTCTTTGGCGACCTTGCCAAGCGCAGCAGCGAGTTCTTCAACACGCTCGAGCATTTTGCGGCAGGGCTGGTGGTTTTGATGGTGGTCTCTGTGATCGTGTTCCGCATCGTGAAGAAGCGGCAATTTTTGAATGAATTGCGCGGCCTGCGATTGGAGCCGGGCCAGTTGATGGCGATGATCGACGACGCGCGGAGGGAGGACACACCGCTGCCGTACATCGTCGATCTGCGCCATCCGCTGGATATTCTGCCCGACCCGCGGGCGCTGCCGGGGGCGGTGTGGATTGGACCGCAGGACCTGAAGCAACGCCACTCCGCGATACCGCGCGACCGCGATATTGTGCTGTACTGCACTTGCCCGAGCGAGGAGACCAGCGCAAAGATGGCACTGGAGCTGCGCAAAATGGGGATTCGGCGGGTAAGGCCTCTGCGTGGCGGGTTGCAAGGATGGAAGGACGCGGGGTATCCACTTGAGGCTATTGTGATGGTTCCCTAGCTGCTTAACCGAAAGACGATGCTGAATGTTGTGTCGACTTCGGTGGGTTCTCCATTGAGGCGGTAGGGACGATAACGCGCGGAGCGTACGGCGTCGAGCGCTGCGCCTTGCAACATGATGGGACCGCTGACCGCGTTGGCGCTTTCGATGGTGCCAGCTTTCGAGATGATGGCGTGGATAATCACCGTGCCCTCGGTATGTGCCGCAATGGCGATGCGTGGGTAGACGGGTTGGATGGGCGCGAGCAGCAAGCCCGCAGAGACGCCTTGCGAGATGGGGGTGGGCGGGCCAGTTTTTGAGGGCGTTGTTACGACGATGTTCAGGCCCGGTG
Organism: Terriglobales bacterium; assembly: GCA_038205325.1. GTDB lineage: Bacteria > Acidobacteriota > Terriglobia > Terriglobales > Acidobacteriaceae > Granulicella. The sequence continues at coordinate 28,700 of JBBRCA010000020.1, forward strand.
CGTTGGATGAACTCATCGCGGACGCTGGTCCGGGATCATTGCCGATCATGTTTATATTGCCGACGGTGGGTGGCGTATCTCCAAACCTGTTTGGATCAAGCGCTGGGAGTATCGGGGTGAACTGCGAAGTTGTCGGTGTCGCGGGCGCGGCGGACGATATCGACGTTTCGACGTGGACGCGGCGTGGGGGAGGCGGTTTGGGCGGCGTTGGCACCGGCGGAGTGAGCGTCAGTGCGGGCGCGCGCAGAGGCAGGATGCCAGGGTGAAGCAGTGGGACGGTGATGATCGTCGCCACGAGGGCCGCTTGCGTGGCGAACGATGCGACGGCGGGCCACCGGCTGCGGATCCGAAGAAGATGGGCGGATTCCAGGAGCGATTCCTCAAACATGGGGGCACCTCGAAACAGGATTCGATGTGCGCATCCAGGCGAGGAATGCGGTTATGAGCTTAGACACCGGTGAGCCGGAAAAGGCTCCACGAGGAAGCAGTCGCCCGATGCAACATCATTGAAGAGTTCTGAGTTATTAGCGTGAGTTGCGAGCGAAGTTGTGACGGGGGAGGGGATTGGGTAGATGATGGAAGAGCCATGTCCTCGACTTCCACAACCTTTAATATCGCTCCTGCCCCAGCTGTGGAAGTGACAAAGCCCACCCGGATTTTGTCGGTGGACATGCTGCGCGGCATTACGATCGCCTTCATGATCCTAGTGAACGATCCAGGTGA
>JBBRCA010000021.1:0-28743 GCA_038205325.1 Terriglobales bacterium
CGGCAAAGACCACGAACGCCGCGACGCCGAACGCGAGTCTGCCAACTCCGGCGCCGCGCTGCGCCAGATGGCCGCCGAAACCGCCCGCATCCACCGGCGGTTGCAGGAGTGGCAACTGGCCGACGAACGCAATCGCGATGCTCGCCGCGAAAAGCAGGAACTCATCGCCCGCAAGCAGCACGAAGCGGCGCAATACGAAACCGAGCGCACACAAATTGAAGGCCAGATCGCCGAACTGAACTCTCAGATCGGCTCGCTGCGCGCCAACCGCGAAGAGCGACAACAAGCCGCCAGCGCCGCCGCCGCCGCACTGGCCGGCCTCGAAGAGCGCCGCCGCAATGCGAACGCCAACTTCGAGCAGACTTCTCGCGTGTTCGACGCACAAGCCCTGCGCATTGCGCAGCTTAACCAACAACTCGCCACTGCCGCCGCCGAGCGCCAGCGCCGCGAAGAAGAAACTTCGCAGCTTGCGTTGCAGCACGAACAACTCACCGCGACCCGGGCACAGGCGACGGCTGAAGGCGCCACACTCTCCGCGCAGGCCACCCAGCTTCGCGCGCAGGTGATGGAACTCGATGCGAAGCTCCGCGCCCTGCGCCACGAAACTGAGGACCTGCGCGAGACCCGCGCGCAACTCGCCGCGCGCGCCGCCAAGCTGACCTCCGACGTCGAGCACATGGAGCAGACATGCCTCAACGACCTCGCCGTCGACCCGGCCACATTGCGCTTCGATGCGAGCATCGAACGCATCGCTGCCGAGGCGCTGTTGAGCGAAGAAGACGCCGCCCGCGCGCTCAAGCAACGCCTTGAAGCGATGGGCCCGGTGAACATGATGGCGCTTGAGGAGTACACCGAAACCGCCGCCCGCCACAGCTTTCTCGAAGCCCAGCGCACCGACCTGATCGACTCCATCGAAAACACGCAGGCGTCGATCAAGGAGATCGACGAAGTCTCGCGCGAGAAGTTCGATGAGGCGTTCAAGGTCATCAACGAAAACTTCGGCCAGACGTTTTCCAAGCTCTTTGGCGGCGGGCAGGCGTACATGCGCCTCACGGATCCGGACGCCGCCGCCGCCAACTCCAAATTCAAATCCGACGCCTCTGGCATCGACATCGTCGCCTCGCCTCCGGGGAAAAAGCTGCAGAATATCCTTCTGCTCTCGGGCGGCGAGAAGGCGCTCACCGCGCTCTCGCTGCTGGTCGGAATCTTCCAGTTCCAGCCCGCGCCGTTCTGCATTCTCGACGAAGTCGACGCTCCGCTCGACGACACCAACGTGGCCCGCTTCGCGAAACTAATCGCGGAGCTTGCCCTGACCACACAGTTCGTCGTCATCACCCACTCCAAGCGCACGATGGAGCAGGCCGACGTGATGTACGGCGTCACGATGCAGGAGCCGGGCGTGTCGAAGATTGTCAGCGTCTCGCTCGGCGGCAGAGTGCGCGACCAGCGCGCGGTCGCCTGACGCACCGCTAACTCGCCGTATGCGACCGAGCAAAACAATCTTGCCGCGACGCTGCGCGCGGACGAAGATGTAGAGATGAATCATTCTGGGATCTCTGGAATCGACGGTGGACGCCGCGGCGCGACGCAGTCCGCCAAGCCATGAACCCTCTCGACTGGCTGCTCATCGCTCTGCTCGCCTATTCGGTGATGCGAGCTTTCCTGCACGGCTTCTTCCGCGAAGCCTTCGCACTCGCTGGCCTCGTGCTGGGTTTGCTGCTTGCGAGCTGGGGCTATCGCGATGCGGCGCAACGCCTCGCGGGACTGATCGCGTCGCCGCAGATCGCGCAGTTTGCGGCCTTCCTTTTAATCCTCGCGGTTACTATGGTCATCTTTAGCATCGCCGGAAAGTTACTGCGGAAGACGGCGTCCGCAATCGGCCTCGGAATGGTTGACCGAGCGGGTGGGGCTGTGTTCGGATTTATTCGCGGATGTCTTTTAGGCGTCGCGGTCCTGATGGCCTTCACGGCGTTTCTTCCCACGGCGCCGTGGATACGCGATTCAAAATTGGTGCCGTATTTTCTTGAGGGCGGACATGCGGTATCCTTCCTCGTACCGCAAGACCTGAAACACAAGTTGCGCGAGGGAGCGGCAAGCATCAAGCACACCACACCCGATTGGATCAAGCCCGGCCCTTAATTGCACACTGAGGAAACGCCGCACATTGAAGCAACGCCGCACACTAAAGAAACGCCGCACACTGTAGAAGCTGATGTACTGTAGAAGTCCAAGCCTGAAGGAACTCACCGCCACGTGAAACGCGAACTAGACAACCTCGTCTTCCAGATGCATGCCGCCGGCATTCCCTACGCCGAAGCCGTTCGCGAATTCAAGAAGCGTTACATCACTGAAGTGCTTGCGCGCCATCGCGGCAATCAATGCAAAGCGGCCGATGAGCTGGGCATGCATCGCAATACGCTGAGCCGCACGCTCGCCGAGCTCGACATGAACACCGCGCAGATCAAGCGTGGATTGCGCCGCCCACCGCGTTCGGTGCGTCCGGCAATTCAAGCCGTTGCCAACATCCGCTAGCGCGAAATTCGCGACAAAAGACAGCAGAGATTTGAATCCCGGCCGCAACCTATGTCTGAGAATTCGGATTTATTCGACAGGCTCATAGCAGGCTGCGAGCACCTGGATATTTGCTGAGTCCATCGCTCTTACGCACCCGAACATTCGCCCGCAGTGCACGTCTAATCCGCAGACCATGCCCCATCTCCCCCATCGCCGCCGTCTTCCGCACACACTTCGCGTCGCCGGTCCGGCGGCGTTCGTGTTTCTCGGCATGGCGCTGACGCTTGACGCGCACGCGCAGGACGCTCCCCCTTCAACGCAGACACAAACCACGGCGATCCGCTCGGCAATCTCCGCGCGACAGAGCCGCGCGGCGGACGACGCTTACCTCGCCGGAGCGCGGCAGCTTGCGCACAACGATCCTGCCGCCGCCGAGCGCAGCTTTGCGCACGCGCTCGAACTCGACCCTGGCAAGCCAGAGTATGCACTGTCGCTCGCCATCGCGAAGGAGCACCACGCCAGCGCGCTGGTTCAACATGCCGCCCAGGCGCGGCTGCAAGGAAATAGCGCGGAGGCGGGCCGTCTGTTCGCGGAGGCCCTGGCGCTCGACCCCGATAACGTTATTGTGACGCAGCATCTGAACGAGAGCGCCTTGCGCGGAATCTCCGCCGCTTCCGGCCCCTCTGCGAGCGACGAAATCGCCAAGCTGGGCGGCCCCATCCATGTTCAGCCCAGCCCGGGTACGCACAGCTTCCACAGCCGCGGCGACGCGCAAACCGTGCTGAGCGAAATCTACAACGCCTTCGGCGTCAAGACCAGCTTCGATGCGTCCATCGTCGGCCAGAACATCCGCTTCGATCTCGACGACGCCGACTTCGCCACTGCCAGCCGCGTTCTGCTCGGCATGACCCACACCTTCGCGACGGCGCTCGACGAGAAGAGCGTGCTCCTCGCCAAAGACACGCAGGAGAATCGCGACCGGCTTGTTCCGCTGGTGGAGGAGACGTTCTACCTCCCCGGCATTTCCCTTGAACAACTCAACGAACTCAGCAATGTCGCGAAGAACATCTTCGATTTGAAGCAGGTGTTTGTACAGGCGGGGAGCGACAGCATCGTCATGCGCGGCAATGAAGACGCCGTGAAGCTGGTCAACGTGGCCTTCGCGGACCTGCTCGACGGCGGCGCGGAGGTCCTTCTTCAGGTCCACATTTACGAGTTCGACAAGGCTCACACCCGCAACATCGGCGCGCAGCTTCCGCCCTCCGCCGGCGTGTTCAGCATTGCGGCCGAAGCGCAGCAGCTCGTCAACGCCAACCAGTCGCTTATCCAGCAAGCCATCGCCGCCGGCTTCCTGGTCTTGAGCGGCTCGCCGCTGAACATGCTGGAGCAACAACTCGGATTTCTGGTTGCCTCGGGCATCGTCAATGTCGCGCAGGTCACGAACCTGCTGGGCATCTTCGGCGGCGGCCTGACGCTGGGCGGCCTTTTCCTCGGCTCGGGCTCCAGCTTCAACCTGCTACTCAACTCCAGCGACATTCGCCTGCTCGACGACGTGCAGATGCGCGTCAGCGACAACCAGACCGGCATCTTCCGTATCGGCACGCGCTACCCCATCGTCACTGCGACGTTTGCGAGCAATGTCAGCAGCTCGCTGGCCTCCGCGCTTTCGGGCGTCAGGATCGGCGGCACCAGCGCCGCCGCATTGCTGGCGCAGTTCGCAGGCGGCTCTACGGCGACCATCCCGCAGGTGCAGTACGAAGACCTGGGCCTCACGCTCAAAGCAACCCCGCAGGCCTTGAAATCCGGTCAGGTGCATGTGCGTATCGACTTGAAGATCGAAGCGCTCGGTGCCGGTTCGCTCAACGGAATTCCCGTGCTCAACAACCGCCAGCTTACGTCCGACATCACGATCCCGCTGGGCGGAACGGCGTTGCTCGCGAGCGAAGTTTCCGGCCTCGAACAGCATTCCATCGAAGGCCTTCCCGGCCTGAGCGAAATCCCCGGGTTCCAGGGCACCGACAGGATCGTCGAGAAGGACACGGGTGAGTTGGTCATCACGATTACGCCGCGCATCGTCCGCAAACGGTCGTCGATCATCGCGAGCCGCCGCCTGATCGCCAACGTGGGCCCCGCAGAGCAATAAGCAAGCGCGTTGACCCCAGGCGCGCCCAATGGCTATACTTGCAAAGGCAGGGCGGGAGTAGCTCAGTGGTAGAGTGCTTCCTTGCCAAGGAAGATGTCGCCGGTTCGACCCCGGTCTCCCGCTCCAATTACTCCTCGACTGCGATACAATCCAGAAGAATTTTCGCCGATGCCTGGTGCAGGTTGCGGTCCGAGGCGCGGTACCCAAGTGGTAAGGGAGAGGTCTGCAAAACCTTTATGCGTCGGTTCGATCCCGACCCGCGCCTCCAAAATATTCGCACCTACTTTGCGGCTCTCGCAAAGCATCTTGCATCATTGGCGCAAACCCCACGCAAGAACCTCAGAAACCTCTCGAAGCGAAGTGTTCGGGCCGGCCCCAGATCGATGCATTCTCGCGCGCACGGTGGGGAGCGACGCGGCCTCGTTGAATAAACTTTCACATTACCAAGTACGATATAGGTAAAATTTCACGTTACAAAGTACAACTAAAGTAATAGATACATAAGTGTATCTTTTGGTCGCCATTCGAGCCTAATATGCCGCCAAGGAGAATCACACTATGAGAAAAACCGCTGTTTTCCTAGCATTGGCAGTACTCTCTCTTTCTTCCGTTGGCCTACGCGCAGATACTTGTGGGCTGCTCAACGCGTCGGTCACTATCACTGTTCCAGAAGGATCACCTCTCATTCCGGAAACTTCGGTGGTGACGTGTACCGGCTTCGTATTTGGAAATGGAGCGCTCGGAGCTGCGGGCGGAGCTGTTTTCCTGGATCCAGGCCTCGTGGGTCTACAGCCGGTGAGTGACGTCGTTCTCTTCTCCAACGTTCTAGTGGGCGGCGTCATGACGGGACAAGCAACGTTTATCTCCGATGGAGAGTTGATCCCACTCATTGGTTTGCCGGGGCTCACACTGGTCAACGAACCCGATGCATTCATCATCACTGCTTTTAGTTTGAATGGCGGTCAATTTCGCAACTTCACTTTCAGTAGCGATGGAGAAGTCGGGGGCGTCCCCAGCGACACAGTGACGATTTCCGGGGCTTCTCCGGTGCCCGAGCCTTCCTCACTGGTGCTGCTCGGCACCGGTCTGCTCGGCGTAGTTGGTGCTGTTCGTCGAAAGTTGTTCGCGTAATTGACTGCACAGTCGTACGCCCCCTGGCCCGTCAGATTCCCAATCTCGGGCCAGGGGGCGTCCTCCATTACTTCGAACTTAGTTGAAGGGCATCATTTACGAATGTGGACTCCCACTCTGGCGTCCTGTGGTTCATGCGGACAGCGGGACATGGTGTCGCCACGCAGATCTGACATTGGCTTCGTCACCACTGTGTTCGGTCGATCTTCGATCTTGGCTGCAAAACCTTTATGCGCCGGTTCGATTTGGATCTTCGCTTCCAGAATTCCAATAAATAGCGGCCCCTCATCGGGCCGCTATTTATTGTATGGGTTCAGTGAAATGACAACGTCAATTCACAGGTCCATAGACCCACTGTGCTCGGCCGTTATTGCATCTGGCAAATACATAGTGCGCAGAAGCGGTCGCGCCCACATCCAGGTTGCCCCCCGTGCAATTGCTTCCCAAGCCAGCGGTGATGCTGGTCCACGTCAAGCCGTCATCTTTGGATAGCAGGAGGTGGAATGTGGTGCCGCTTATATCGTTCAACAGCCAGTTCGTTCCCGACATCCATTGCAGGACGTTGACCTCCTGGGTACTCAGATACGCTGGAACCGGGGTGGGGCTGGGAACGACCGTTACAGCGCGCGTGGCGATGTCGATAATACTGACGCTGTCCGCACCGAACGAGCGTATTGCCATGATCTTGGTCGGACTCCTGTCGAGCGACGTGCAGTTGTGGGTGTAGCCACCCTTGGCGGTCAAGTAGGAGGTGTTGGTCGCAGGGTTTCCGTTCAGCGCGATGTTCTCCAATTCGCCTTCACCACAGGCCCAGTACATATTGCCCTTGCCGTCGCCGAGGTCCCATATCCGTAGACCGTACAGACCGCCCGACAGTCCTCCGGTCCCTGTGCCGCCGCCCGTGATGCCGTACAGGTTTTTAATCTGCTTGGTGAAATTGAGTGAACCCGGCGCATCGTTTCTCCAGATGTCGCCAGACCACGCCGGGGAAAAGTAGGTATATCCAGAGGAGTCGCTGGGGAATGTGTAGATATTCGAAGACGACACTCCCGTCCAGCCCGTCACTTTCTTCCAGACAGGGGAGGATGTCGATCCGTTCCAGTAGTAGATGTACTGCTTGCCTCCGGCCACCATCGTGAGAAGCAGAGTGCCGTTAGGCATCATACCCATGAGGTGGCTCGATTCAGTGCCCGGCAGACCGGTCCCGGTGATGTCTGTGAAGGTCCCAGGGGTCGCGACCGGCGTACGGTACACCTTGTTGACCAGGCTCGGAGAACTCCCGGTGGATACCGAGGCCATATAGAAATAGCCGTCCGTCCCCACGAAACTCTTGTCCGCGGTCCCGTAGCTTTTTATCACGCTGGGCAAGTTAGTGAGCTGCACCCACGACGGGGCGGCTACCACATTAAAAGTCGTCGCGCCCGTAGCTGCCGGAAAGCTGGCGGATGCCGCCTGCGATGCCAGTAAATTTACCTGTCCCACGCCCGTAACGGTAACCATGTTTCCGGCAACGCGAGCCGGCCCGTTTGCCAGCGAATACGTAATGGCCCCTGGCGAGGTTGAACTCGCGCTCACCACGAACGGCGGTGCGCCAATCGTCTGGGCCGAAATAGGCGCAAAAACGAGCGCTGACGGTGCGGCCGCCACGTTGAAGCTCGTGCTGGCCGCCCCTGCACCGAAGTTTCCTGCGGCTGCTTGGCTGGCGTCCAACGTCACAATTCCTACGCCAGTCAGCGTTACAGTGTTGCCCGAAACAGTCGCAGGCCCGCTCGCGACGAAGTACGTCACAGCGCCCGTTGACGCCGAGGTCGCACTCACCGAGAAGGGCGGTGACGTACCAAAAGTTTGGGATGCTATGCCCGCAAAGGTTAGCGGGGGCGTTGTGCCTGCCACGTTGAAGCTGGAGGAGGCGCTGGCCGCGGGAAAGTTTCCCGAAGCGGCCTGGCTCGCACTCACGGTGACACTGCCAGCGCCCGTCAGTGTCACCGTGTTGCCGGAAACGGTCGCAGGGCCGCTTGCCACCGCGTAGGTCACGGCTCCCGGAGAACCTGAGGTCGCGCTCACCGTGAACGGCGCCGAGGTCCCGAAAATCTTGGGCGCAATGCCGGCAAAGGTCAACGTAGACGTCGTGCCCGACGCCGTAAGGCTGGTGGTCCCAATGGCCGCCGCGTAGTTGCCCAGCGCTGCCTGACTCGCCTGGAGCGTTACATTGCCCGCGCCCTTCAGCGTCACGCTGCGGCCGGAGACCGTCGCCGGTCCGCTGAGCACGGAGTACGTGACCGCCGAGGTCGATGGCGACGATGCGATCACGTTGAACGGCACGCCGAGAGTCTGTGCCGGTATGGTCGCGAAAGCCAGTGTGGGAGTTACTGACGTCACGTCGAATGTCGCCGTCGTCGTAGCTGCCGGGAACCCGCCAGAGGCCGCCTGCTTCGCTTCCAGCGTGATGGTGCCGACATGAGTGATCGTGAATGTGTTGCCCGAGATGCTGCCCGGGCCAAACGTAACGAAGTAAGTGATCGCTCCAGGAGAGCCCGACGACGCGCTCACTCTGAACGGAGATGCGCCAAACACTTGGTCGGAAATCGCAGTAAACGTCAGCGCTCCCGTTCCCACCACGTTGAAGCTCGTCGTTGCGGCGGCGGCCGCATAGTTGCCCGCAGCCGCCTGATTGGCCTGCAGCGCAACCGTCCCCGCCCCCGTCACCGTCACCTGATTGCCAGAGAGGGCTGCCGGGCCGTTGGAAACTGAGTACGCAATGCTTCCGGTCGAATTCGTCGTCGCGGATACGGCGAATGGTGCCGCTCCGGTCACTTGGTTGGGGATAGCGGCAAATGCCAACGAGGGGTTGCCCGCATTGACCGCGAAGCTGGTCTGCACACTGCCTGCAGTGAAGTTCCCCGCCGCTGCTTGGCTAGCCTGAAGGGTCACCGTACCGGTGCCGGTCAGCGAGAGCGTGCTGCCAGAGAGCGTCGCCGGGCCGCTGGCGACCGTGTAGGTAATCGTCCCGGAAGAATTGGAGGTGGCACTGACGGCAAACGGCGCTGCGCCAAACGTCTGGGTTGGAATCGCGGCAAATTGAAGGGCCGGCGCGCCCGTCGATCCTTGAACCGTGACTGTGGCGGAGGCGGTCGTCGTCCCGAATGCGTTCCGGCTGGTCAGCAGGTAGGTGGTTGTGGCCGCTGGGGTCACGGTGATGGGGCCGCGGACAAATCCAACCTGGTCGATGTATTGGTAGGAACCGTTGGTCACGGTGGGGGTCAGTGTCACTCTGGTCCCAGCGGCCACGGTGGACGCCGACGCGGTGAAGCTCACGATCGTTGGGGCCGGACCCGTTGGCACTGTCAAAGAGTCGTAGATGGCGCTCATCTGCACCACGTCGAACGCAGACGAGGGCACTGTCATCAACGCTCTCAGATCGTTGTCGTCCCAGCGCGCGTCGGGTGTTCCCTGAAAGGACAGATCCGTGCCGTTGTCCGCGAGAATCATGCCGTACTGCTGCATCGCTTTCAGGATGATCTGGTTAGTCGGCGAAAAGCCTGAGATGTCGAAGTTCGCGTGCAGGCGAATCCGCATCCCCATGATGTTGTCGGTGCTGGGCGAATTGCCCGCAGCGTGGGTCGCAGGGGCCGTGAAGAAGCCGTTGTTCGCGTTGTTCTTGGTGTTCTGAGCGGTAAACCGGATCGCATGATTGATCGCGCCCGCGACAATCTCGTCATACCGAACTAGCCCCGAAAAAACGCTCAGGCCCGCAGAGTCGGCCGAAGTCAGGCCATAGGGCCGCTGTTGCGTGGTGGTAAGGTCCCATATCGCGCTCGACGCGGCGGTCCATCCGGAGTTGCACTGCGCGGCCTGAAAAAGCTCGTACACCACGCATCCGTTGCGGTCCACGAGGATGGCATGGCGGCCGTTGCCATCGGTCGGACACTGTCCTGGATTGCCTTCGACAGCCAGGTTCGCGGGAATTGGGTTGAGGGTGATGTCGCTGTCGGACGGAAAGAGAGTGATTGGAACGGGCACGCCCGGCGTCGTCGCGGAGTCCACAACCGTGTACGGGATGCCGAAGTTCCCGTTCGCGATCGAGCTGAAATTGGGATGCAGAAAGACCCCACCCAGGTCGCCATTGGTATTAATAATCAGAGCTGAGTTCGGATCGATGGGCACCGCGCTGATGTTCTGGTGCCACGCATCGTTGGGAGAGGGTACGAAACCGTTCAGCGCGCCGTTGAAGCCAAGGGAAAGATTTGGGCAAGTCGAGGTTTGTGAAACACCACCAACTGCGTACAGAAAAACTGCAACAGCGAGAAACTTCTTCAAAATATGTGGACCGGTTCTTTCTGCCGCTGAGGCGGCTTCTTGACTCATGGCACGGTGAGCGCACCCTTCATGTTTCGAAGGGTTTTTGCGAGCAGAAGGTTGCTCGCATCTGCGGTTGATTGGAGGCTAATGGCTAAGTTTTTGAAGCGAAATCCCCCTTCGGAGGGGCGACGAAATCACCTGTCTGGGGGAGGTAAGACCGATTCCCTATGCTCACTCCAAAACGCCGAATGGGACTAAAATGCGGGGACGAGCAAGGGTGTGCAGCGGGCTCTACCGTGCCGAAGGGTCCGGATTCTCGGACACGGTTTCAGCGGCGTGCGTGCGCTTGAACTCGCGCAACATGCTGGCGGCGGGGTGTTCCATGTCCGGATTCACAGAAATGAGTCCGCCTTAGCGCCACCACTCTCATCCGCGCAAGTAATTACAGCGGCTTCACTGAGCGGAACGCCGGTCCAAAGCGGACATCTGACCCGGCTGTCGCAGAAATGCGGCTCCGGGCTACTTACCCACCACCACGATCGAGAATGTGCCGGGAATCATCGGTGCCCGGGGGCGACGCGTTCCCGCCGCCGCGTGGGGATCGGCCGCAGGCGCCGGACCAAACTCCGCTGTGATCAACACAATATGTCCGGTCTTGGTATCAAGCGTCAGCGTTTTAGCGCGAACCGGTGTCACAAGAGACTGCTCGACCGCAAAGCTCGTAGGACTGTTTTCCTTGACGACAGTGAGCGTACCGCCGCCCTGCGAACTGAAGGCTTCCATCGTCGCCGGATTGAAAACGGCACCGTCGGAGCCGCCACCGATGGGCAGATCGGCCAGGATTTTGCCGTCGGCGGCGTTGACGACGATCATGTTCTTCTTGTCGTCGCAGGCCGCAAACAGTACGCCGTTCTTTACATCCATTGCCAACCCGGCGCAACCGCCGCCCTTGCTGGAAAGGTCATACTTGCCAGTCATCTTCATCGTCTTGATGTCGACGACCGCAATGCTGTCCTTGTCTTCGAGATCGATAAACATGTGGCCCTTGCCGTCGAGCGCCGCTTGCTCCGGCGCGCCGCCTAGGTCGATCGTGCCGACGATCGCTCCGTCCTTCGCGTCCAGCACGGTCACGTTGGGGGCCGCGTGGCTAAGGATGTACACCCGGTCTGTTGTAGGGTCCAAGAGGAATCCATCCGGATTGCCGCTGGTGTCGAGGGTCTTCAGCACGGCCAGCGATTTGCTGTCGAACATGACGACCGGCTTGCTGGTCGCGAAACCATGATGGTACTTGGTGTCGATCACCACGCCATGCGCGCTGATATTGGGCATCTCGCCGACCTGAGCGAACGTGTCGAGGTCATAAACATGCACACTGCCGGCGGCCCCGGAGCGCGCCACATACAGCCGGCGGGCCTCGGAATCGGCGACCAGGTAGTCGAAACCGCCTTCGCCTCCGACTTTGACCGTCTTGAGAATCTTGTACGGGCCAGCGGACTGCTGACCGATGGCCAGCAAGGGAAGGAGGGCAGCGCCGGAAAGGGCGAGAATGAGGCGGGAGACGACAGGGGACATTTGGCGCAATTTCTCCATGCAAATTGTGCGGCCGAACAGGTATACTGTCGGCGGGATTGAAGTTCAACATTAAGATCGTCAGGCCCCAGCGTAACAAGCTTGATCGTGCTGAACCCGCGTTCTTGATGTCTTTAGATACTTCGCTTCTCAAGTATATATTGCAGCTGAGTCGGTCGCAACGTTTCGCACGATGAATGCCATCTTTTTGTTTAACGCTGAAATATACTTCGCCCGTTGCTCTTTTGCAGTATTGACGTTTATGCTCAATTAAAGCGGTACGAACAGTGAGGGACCCGTTCTCTCACCGATTGCGATTAAAAATGGGCCCGTATTCGATTCGCGCAAAAGCCGTTCGTCGCGCCGCACCTCTCGCGCTCATCCTCACCGTTGGTTCTGTGTCCACGGGGACTGTGCTCGCTTCAGATGCCTGTAAAGTTTCGCTTGTACAGACGTTTACCGTTGCGGCCGAGTCCGCCGGCAAGCATGTTCGCCATAAGCCGACCAAGTCCACGCTGGCCGCGTGGGAAGTCTGGGGTAAGGCCTACCTCGCCAAGCATGGCCATCCCTATTCACCGCCGCGGCGCACGGCGAAGCCTCATCTCGCGCATCTCAAGGAGAACCCGGCGCTGCTGGAGTTTGCCTGTGAACCGCTGCCGGTGCCCACCGAATACTCTCCCGTGACGATGTTGCTCGTACCCGAGATTCCGCCCATTGTTGCAGACTTTCCGATCCTCACTGCGGGAGTCGTTCCTCCGCCCGCCATTGCGCCGCCCGGCGGCGGCGCGACCTCACCGTTTTTCCCGCCCTTTCCGCCCTTCACTTCCGGCCCACCGTTCATAGGCCCTCCAGGCCTCCCGCCCGGAGGCACCGTGACTCCGCCCGTGATTCCACCGGTCATCCCGCCTGTGATTCCACCGGTCATCCCACCTGTGAGTCCACCGGTCATCCCGCCCGTGATTCCACCTGACGTCCCGCCTGTGATTCCACCCGACGTCCCGCCCGTGATTCCACCCGTACTTCCGCCCGCCATCCCGGAGCCGGGCACTTTCGCCCTGTTTGCGACGGGACTAGCGGCGGTAGGGGCCATTCGGCTCCGGAAGAAACAGCCCGAACGCTAAGAACAATCGGATCGCTTACGAAGCGGCTGCCCATAGTCTGCCGACCGAGTTTGGATTCTCGGACAGGGATTTACGATGCCGTCCCTCTCTACATGAAGAGAGAAACCGCTTAGCGCGATGCCATAGCGACCAGAGTTTTCGGGTCCGGCGTAGGAATCCAGCGCTCAACCTGCTTGGAGATGGCCACTTCGTCGACGCTCTGTAAGACGGCGCTGGCGACCTCTCGCGCAATCATTTTTTCTGCGACCGGCGAGTGCGTATCAACGTTGCGAAGCCACTGCCCGCGAAAGAAGGTCGTGCGGCCCTCCAAATCGGTGTCCGCGCCCATCGTCTTGAGTTCAGCAGCGCTGCGTTTGGAGAAAGCCACATAAGTCTTCCAATCGGACTCCGTGCAGATCACGAAATAACGCCAATCCTCCGGCGCATGAAATTTGGCGATACCACCGCGAATCGTGATTGCGCTCCGCAGACAGTCCATTTTCTGTGGGACAGTCATGTGGTCGAGGTCTCCGCCAATGCAAACGCGGCCTTCGGCTGAAGCGTGAACGGCAAAAGCAAAGGCCAAAAATAGGCCCGAGCGAAGCAAACGATGCATGATAAGTCCCCTACTGAATCAGAAGAGTCTGCGTCTTCCAGCAGCCGAAGTGAATGCCACTTCGGGGCCATTGCCGCCTCCATCGGGGTCAGTCGAGTCGATTACCCCGGCGTGCTTGGCGATGTCACTCCCATGCTGTATCGGCACAAAACGGGCGGACATCAAGCGCAGTCCGACCACGGAGCACTTGTACACTCCAGACTCGTCGCGCCGAAACTTAAGAGTTAGGCCGCTTTTTTCTGAAGGCTATCCACCGAAACATCCGCTTGAATCTGGAGCGCGACCCATCGGCCGCAACGCCGCCCAAGCCCTAAACGCGAAAAGGGAGAGCCATAGGCCCTCCCTGACCGCCAACCAGCCTGCTTTTACTTCAACGTCTTCAGCGACGGTTGCGACCTCACTGGAACGCCGTCCTGATTGGCGCGGAAAACGATGATTTTCTTCAGCACGTCATACGGCACATTGCCGACGGGGAGCGGTTGGCCGTTGATATAAAGTGTCGGCGTCGAATCCACCCCAACATCTTTGGCCAGCTGTATCGACGCCTTCAAAGCGTCGATGATCGGCTGCGTCTTTGCGCAGGCCGTGGCTGCTGCAGGATCGCCACCGGCCTTTGTTACCGCGCTGTTGAGCGTCGCAACCTCATCGCCCGGCGTCAAGCCGCTCTGCGCGTCGAACACGGCCTGCACGTATTTGAAGAAGGCCTCATCGCCTTTCGCCTTGCGCACGCAAAGGCCAACGGCTGCAGCCTGAAATGCCTGCGGATGAATGTCCACCAATGGAAAGTTCTGAAACACCACGCGCGCCTGCGGAAAATCCGTCGCAATCTGGTTCATGATCGGCTCCGCGTCCTTGCAGTGCGGGCATTGCAGGTCGGAGAACTCGACAATCAGCAACTCCTTGGCGGCCACGCCGCGCGCTGGACCGTCGGCGCGGTCCATCAGCAACTTGCGCGTCTCCGCGAAGGGTTTCGCGCCAAAGTTAATCACGGTATCGGCGATCGCGTGCTTGCTATCGGGCGTTGTGAAGAAGATTGTCTGCTGGGTCTTACCCGGCTGCGTCTTATCTTGCACCAGAATGACGACCTTGCTCACGCCCGGCGCGGTGGTGGAAAGAATTGCCCCCACGCTCCAGATGCGGTTCGCATCGTACCCCCACAACTGCGTCAGGAAAGCGTTTACCGTATCGGCCGTCGGCGAGGTCGCCGTAAAGAACTTTGGATTGGCGGGCGGAAACGGAGTCGCAGGGGGCACAGCAGGCGCTGCGGCGGCTGGCGGTGTTTGAGGTGCAGACGGTGCATTTGGTGTCTGCGCAACCCCTGCAATTGAAAGCATGCAAGCGGCGAGGCCCAATGCGGCGATACGAAAGTGCTTGTTCAAAATGATCCTTCTTTCTTGTCGTTCCTTGTTTTTGTCGTTGTTTGTTTCGTCGTAACCCTGACCCCAAAGCGCAACGAAGGGAAGGCTCCCGTATTTCGCCTTCGGCTGTACGTTCCTCACACTTCAGACTTCACCGCAATCGGAAACCTCCGCCCCATCCCGAAAGATTTCTTGCTCACCTTCAACACCGGCGCGGCCTGTTGGCGCTTGTATTCGCTGCGCTCCACCAGCTTGATGATCGACCTTACCAGTGTCGCATCCACACCCTGCGCCGCCGCTATTTCTTCGGCGGACGCATAATCTTCAACATACGCCCGCAACATCGGATCGAGCACGTCATACGGCGGCAGCGAGTCCGTGTCTCTCTGCCCCGGTCGCAACTCAGCCGACGGCGGCTTGGTCAGCGTGTCCTCCGGAATCACCTCGCGCTCGCGGTTCGCATAGCGGCTCAGCGCATACACCTCGGTCTTGTACACATCGCCGATCACCGCCAGCGCGCCCACCATGTCCCCGTATAACGTGCAGTAGCCGACCGCCATCTCGCTCTTGTTGCCGGTGGTCAGCACCAGCGCTCCCGTCTTGTTGGAGAGCGCCATCAACAACGTTCCGCGTATGCGCGGCTGCAGGTTCTCTTCCGCCAGACCGAACGGCGTCCCCGCAAAGCCCGGCGCAAGCGTCTGGATAAACCGCTCGTAGATCTCGCCCACAGGCAGCAGAGTAAATTCAATGCCAAGATTCTTCGCCAGCGCCTCCGCATCGGACACCGAGCCTTGCGACGAAAACGCGCTCGGCATTCCGACGCCGAGAACATTCTCCGCGCCCAACGCCTCGACGGCGATGGCCGCGACCAGCGCCGAATCGATGCCTCCACTCAAACCGATCAACGCCTTGCGAAAGCCGCACTTGCGCACATAGTCGCACGTGCCCAGCACCAGCGCGTCCCACACTTCAGCCGTATCGGAAGGGTCGCGAAGTTCAACCGCCACGCCCTCGGTATCGAACACCACCAGGTCTTCCGCAAACGACTTGGCCTGCGCAATCACGTCCCCGGCAGCGTTCACGGCGAACGACGATCCATCGAAAATGAGACTGTCGTTGGCTCCGGCCTGGTTGGACAACACCACCACCGCCCCGTGCCGCTGGGCCAGCGCCGTCAGCATCCTGCGCCGCACCTCAAGCTTGCCGCGACAGTATGGCGAAGCCGAAATGTTCAGGATGATGCGCTCCCCGCCCAGGTGCGGCGGTAGCGCCTCCCACTGCTTCATCAGCTCTTCGATCGGATCCACCGGATACACGCGTCGCGGCCAGAAGAGCCTATCGTTCCAAGCGTCTTCGCAGACAGAAATGGCGACCGGCCGGCCCTTCACCAGGGCCAGTGTCTGGCTCGAAGCCGGCTCAAAATACCGCTGCTCATCGAACACGTCGTAGAAAGGAAGTAGCGCTTTCTGCTGCACAAATTTAATCTCGCCGTCTTCGATCAGAGCGGCGACATTCCGCGCGCGCTTGCCTGCGGGCGTGCCAGTTTTCATCGGCGACCCGATCAGCATCGCAGGCCGGCCCTCGCCGAGAGTCAATGTTGCAACCTCGCGCAGCACGCTCTCGGAGCGTTCAAGGAAAGACTCTTTTTCGAGCAGATCGCCGGGCATGTACCCGCAGGTCGCAAGCTCCGGAAAAATCACAAGCTCCGCCTGCTGCCCCGCAGCGCGCTCATAAAAGTCGCAAATCTTCAGCGTGTTGCCGCTGAAGTCTCCGATTGTAGGGTTGATCTGGGCCAGCGCAATTCGCACACCTTCAGTTTATCGCGGCCAGCGTCTGACCGCTTTGAAAGAGGCAACGAGTTAAGCAAGAGTGCTGGGTGCCCCTATGTCCGGATTTTCGGACACGGGTTTCGGGGTAAGACTACAGGTGCTTGCGGAGGATGTCGTCCACGCGCGTTTGCCAGCCCACACCCGACGCCCGAAGCGTTGCAACAATGTCGGACGACAAGCGAATGGACACCAGCACTTTTGTCGGCGCCTTCTGCGGGCCTCGCACATTGCGCAAAACGCGCTGAAGATCCGCAGGCAATCCGCTGAAGGGCACTGCACGCGCAAATCGTTCAGGCGTCCACGGCGGACTGTCGTCATGCTCGGTCGTCTTACTGGCTGGCTTGGTAGTTCTCTTCATCATATTTGGTCGCCTTGCGCAGGCTGATTGCCCGGATAGTTTCGCCATCCTGTGTGAACGTCAGAGAGTATAGCCGCGCATCGATGAATTCGATGGTCAAGTAACGCACTTCCCCGTAGTCTTGGCCGTAATCTCCAATAGCCTAATCGTATCGACAAATAAAGTCGGGGTCAAACGGACGTTGTGCTGAGTACAGCCCAATCCAGTCGCTTAACAATCGCTTGGGAAATGTCGGCGTTCAGGCGTTCAACTGCCCGTCCCGCCGAGAACTACCCCAACCGTCCGCGCCAGAATCCGCAGATCGAGCATCAGGTTCCAATTCTCCACATACGCTGTATCCAGAGAAATATAGCTGTCGAACGAAGGGTCTTGCCGCGCCTCGACCTGCCACAGGCCGGTGATGCCGGGCAGCACGTCCAGCCGCCGCAGGTGGGCTAGTTCATACTGCTCCACTTCCGACGCCATCGGCGGCCGCGGCCCCACCAAGCTCATGTTGCCAATCAGCACGTTGAAGAACTGCGGCAGTTCATCCAGCGAATACTTTCGCAGCCACGCACCAAATTTCGTAATCCGGGGATCGTCGCTGATTTTGAACAGGATGCCGTCGCGCTCGTTGCGGTGCAGAAGGTCCTCGCGCCGGCTGTCCGCATCCTGCACCATGGTCCGGAACTTGTAGCAGCAGAACGTACGACCCTTGCGCCCGATCCGCCAAGCCCCGTAAAACACTGGCCCCGGAGAATCCAGCTTCACCACGAGCCCGATGACGATCAGCACGGGAGACAGGACGATAAGGGCAATCAGCGAAAGCGTCACGTCGATCACGCGCTTGATCAGGAACGCACCGCGAGGAAACTCCCGGCGATTCAAAGGGATCGTCGGGAATTGCCCGATGTACTCCACCGGAGCGTTCCAGGCGAGGCCATCGTAAAGGTCCGGGACCACGCGCACGTCCACGCCCGCCGTCCGCGCCTCCTCCACCAGTGAGATGATGGCATTTTTGTCTGTGGGCGTCGAAAAATAGATCTCGTCTACGAACATGGACCGCGCCACGGCGAGGCAGTTGGCCAGGTTGCCCACCACATCGGCGTTGCCCGACTCCAAATCGGCCGCGTCGAGCGCAATGAATCCCTTGAAACGAAACCCCATGTGCCGCAACGCTTCAAGGTGGTTGCGCAGCGCGTGCGCGACGCGTCCCACGCCGACGATGAGCACGTTGCGCGTCTCCAGGCCCTCGAGATAGCGACGCTGCATCACCTTGCGCCACACCGCTCGCCGCACCATCGTCATCGCCATCGCAAGCAGTACGGTAAGGCTCACCACGATGCGCGAAACCGCATAGCCTTTCATCAAATACAGGGTCCCGCAAAGCAGCAAACCAGCGGTCAGGCTGGCCTGCACCGTCAGGCGCTGCTCGTTCAGGCCGCTGCGGTTCTGAGCCGGAGCATACAGTCCATAAAGACGCGAAAACATCACTAGAAACACGCCAAAAGCCGCCACATACACCAGCGAAACCACCGGCGCGGAGTGTGTCAACCGCAGCAGCAACTCCCCGCGCGGTGCAGGGAGACCTTGCCCGCGTACACGCAGAGCGACCAGACCCGCCACCAATGCCGTTAGCAGATCCAAACCGGCCCACACAATACTGGACGACGACGGCCCTGCATAGCGGCCCGCCGCCTGGACAGCGGCCTTGCGCCGCACTCCCGACACCGCAATCTGCTGTAAATAGTCTGGTGTAGTCATGTTCAGATTTCAGTCCGGAGGGGCAACAATTTCAAATTTCCGCAAAAAACGGACGGAAACATGATGAGTGGGGGGAGGTCAAACCAGAGGCTTTGACATCGATGGTTACGCTGGCAAAACCAGTTCATCCAGCGCGAGGAATTCGTCCAAAATTTCGTCCTTGCTGTGTCTCATCTCTTCAACAGTGCCAAAAAAACGGGCGCGGCCATCGTGCAGGAAAACGATGCGGTCCGCGAGCTTCTCGGCGAATCGCATATCGTGCGTGACGATAATACTAGTGAGATGCAGTTGCAGCTTCAGACGCTGTATCAGGTCGCCAAGTAGTTGCGCCATCAGCGGATCGACCATTGTTGTCGGTTCGTCGTACAGGATCGCGCTGGGCTGTGCCGCCAGCGCCCGCGCAATGGCCACGGAACGCTTCGTTCCGGTTGAGAGATCCGACGGCAACAGGTTCTCCATACCCGCGACCCCAGCCATCTCCAGCAGACCCTTCACCACTTCAAATATTTGGTCCTCCTCCATCGTCCCGCGCTCGCGCAGCGAAAACGCCACATTTTCGCCCACTGAAATCGAGTCGAACAGCGCGCCATTCTGGAACACCATGGTCACCTTGCGGCGCACTTCCTGCATCTCCGTTTCGCTGAACCCCGCAATGTCCTGCCCAGCGACCATGATCGTCCCACTGTCCGGCTTCAGGAACCCCATCAGCATCTGCAGCGACACTGATTTCCCCACCCCGCTGCGGCCCAGAATGCACAGCGTCTCGCCCGGATATACGTAGAAGCTCACGTCCTTGAGCACGGCAAATTCCCCAAAAGACTTGCTCACATGCTCGAAAGAAATGTAGGGCACCGGTTCTACCTTCGCTTCGGTGACAGACTCGGCCTCAACCTCATTGGCTTCGGCTGCCTGGGACATGAAATCCTCGACCGCGGCGGGGGGATCGCGGTCGATATGCACATCCATCAAGCCGGAGAGCGACAAATCCATCCACTCGTCCGAGTCCTGAGCGGCCAGATGCACATCTGGAACCGGTTCTGCCGCAGCGGCCTCTTCGACAACTTTGGGCTTCAGTTCGTCGTTCCGCTCCGCCATGCCAATATCCTCTGCCCAGTATGTCACTCTAGAATAAATTCTTTCGACGCTTTACTGCCCTTCTTGAGACAGAAATGTCCGCGGCCAATCTCTACCCATTTTCTCAGCCCCATCTTTACTCATTCAAAAGATGCGGTCTTTACTCACTTGAAGTTGGGTTACCCATTTGAAGACGCGGGGTGACCCATGTCCGGGTTTTTGGACATGGGTTTTCAACGGGGCGTCGCGTTGCGGTACGCGAGTCTTGAGCAACGTCGAAAGACCGCACTCCTTCAGTTGTCCCAGGCTTCCGCCTCGGCCAACTCCTGACGTGTATTCACATTGCTGAAGCAACGCTCCATCTGAAGCGTGGTCGGCTCAACGGTCGGCCCAAACCGCGCCGCGTCCTTCGAGACCATCGCTCCCGCTCCAAACTCCACATCCACCGCAGCAAGAATCGCCCGTAGCCGCCGCTCACCCCGCTCCAGTTCCACACCGAACACACCCAGCGCCTCCCGCCGCAACAAGCAAAAAGCCGGTTGAGACCGCCCCTCCAGCACGAGATAGCTTCCGTAGAACCCGTCGTTTTCCACAGCCAAACCTTCTTCCACCCAACGCCGCAACAATTCCGCCGGAACCAGCGGAACGTCCACCGGAATGAACACAGCCCAATTCTGCTCCGAGGCCTTCAGAGCTGCCTCAACTCCCGCCGCTGGCCCCGCATCTAGCCGGGTTTCAGGTACAACCGAGGCGAATGCCCCCAACTCCTCGCGGTTTCCGGCAATGCTCACGGCCGCACAGAAATTCCGCAGCTTTTCCACAGCAATTTCAACCATCGGGCGTCCTCGGAACTCCAGCAGCGCCTTGTCCACGCCCATCCGCGAACTCTTGCCACCCGCCAGCACAAATCCATGCACCGGAAGCTTCACAGACGCTCCTGCTGTTGCTTTTCTTTCTGTCGTTCCCGTAGGGAATCTGCTTTGCTTGCGCTCTAAGCTCACTAAAAGCCCTGCGACATCAAGCCCCTGCCCCAACCTTGTCGAAGAACCTCAGAATCGACTCAATCCCGCGATGAAAATTCGCCAGGTGAAACTTCTCGTTCGGCGCATGAAGATTGTCGTCCGGCAGCCCAAAGCCCATCATGACCGTTGGAATACCCAACTCGCGCACAAAGTCCCCAACGATCGGGATCGACCCTCCGCCGCGCACAAACACCGTCTCCTTGCCGAACACTTCCTTCATCGCCGCGCTGGCCGCGCGCACGTAGTCGTTGTCCGTGCTCACCACGATCGGCTCGCCGGAATGGATCAATCTCGCCTCCATCGTGATGCCCTTCGGACACACGCTTTCGACAAACTTTTTATACTTCGCGAACGCCGTCTCCGGCTTCATATTCGGGACCAGCCGGAAGCTGATCTTGGCGGTCGCCCTGGCCGGAATCACCGTCTTCGCGCCCGCGCCGGTAAATCCGCCGGGCATGCCATGCACGTCCATCGTCGGCCGCGACCAGGTCCGCTCCAGTACGCTGAACTTAGCCTCGCCCGTCAGCTCCGTCGACCCGACCTCGGTCTTCCGGTAATGCTCGACGTCAAAGGGCAGCGACTTCCAGGCCTTCAATTCGTCCTTCGTCGGCTCTTCAATCTCGTCGTAGAAACCGGGAATAGCAATATGCCCATCCTCGTCCTTCAACTTCGCAATCACCTGCGCCAGCGCGACAAACGGGTTCGGCGCCGCGCCCCCGTACATGCCGGAGTGCAGGTCGGTCATCGCTCCGCGCGCCTCAAGCTCGGTATAAATCATCCCGCGCAGGCCCACGCACAACGTCGGCAACTCCGGAGCAAACATCTCGGTGTCTGAGACCAGCGCTGCATCGGCCTTCAACTGGTCGCCATGCTCGCGCACAAACGTCGCAATCCCCTCGCCGCCGACTTCCTCTTCGCCCTCAATGATCACGCGAATGTTCACCGGCAGTTTGCCGCCATTTACGAGCGCCGACTCCAGCGCCTTCACATGCATCCACATCTGGCCCTTGTCGTCCACCGCGCCGCGCGCGTAGATGTTCCCATCGCGCTCCTCGGGCTCAAACGGCGGCGACTTCCACTCGTCCAGCGGATCCGGAGGCTGCACGTCGTAGTGCCCATAGCACAGCACCGTCGGCTTTCCGGGTGCGCCAAACCAATCCGCATAGACCAGCGGATGACCTGTGCGTTTCGCCGTCGAAGTCTCGACTAGCTTCACGTTCTCCATCCCCGCCTTACGCAGCCCATCGGCCACAAACTCCGCCGCCCTCCGCGTATCGCCCGCCCGCTCCGGCGTCGTCGAAATCGAAGGAATTCTCAGTAACTCCTTCAACTCCTCGACAAACCTCGCCCCATTCGCCTTCGCAAAACCAATCGCCGCATCCACTGCCATGTCTCGCTCCTTAATCCATTCCATGCTAGCTCACTGGAGGCCCCGCACAAATCTCGGATGCCCCTTGTCAGGATTTTGCCTCGCGTCGCCCAGCCGCAGGATTCCAACAGCAGCCAGCACATGCAGTACGGCAGCAAGAAATCTCCAGTGATCCCCGCACATCTTCACGATAGCGATCGCTATTGCGGACGCCGTCGTATCCGAAGCCTACTGGCTCGACGACGTTTCGCAGACACCAAAGCCCGACGACGGATGCCCAATCTGTCGGCGGATAACCCTGCACCCGCGATATGATTCTTTGACTGCATCGATAGATAGATAGTCGAGGTCTTCCAATGACTCCAATCCGCCCTACGTCCCAATGGCTTGGCATCGATCGCGACATGTGGCTTACCGGGATTATCGTGATCGGCTCCATCCTCAACGGTTTCGGCGCCGTCATCATGTTTCATGCCCCAAACATAGCGGCCGCCTTCATGTGGACGATGGCTTGTCTTAGCGTCGGCTCTCATCTCGGTTTACTCTTCGCCGTTCCCCGAGCTGCGAGTGCGCCGCCAACGGAAACTCAGTCGGGCCATCGAACGATGTCGGCTAACAGCAACATTGAACAAATTTCAGACTGGCTCACCAAACTCTTGGTCGGCGTTGGACTCGTGGAACTCAAAGATCTGCCACACAGCTTGAAGGCCGCCGCTCACTTTGTGTCCGCAGGTATGGGCGCGGACAATCCACAAACCGTTGCATTCTCAGCAGCGCTAATTATCTTTTTCCTCGTCGAAGGCTTCCTGGGCGGATATCTTGCCACCCGCATTTTCTTTCAAGGAGTTTTCGAACGCTCCGATCGCGATCTCGACAATTGATACACAACATTGTTTCGTGGCAGTTTACAGAGCAACAGTCGCCGCGGATTCGTCTAAAATAAAAGCAATGTGCACGCGCACCCGCCAACTCGCCTGTGTCGCCCTTCTGCTCTCCTCCATCGGATTTATCGGAGCGGCGCAGGGACAGATGCGCTCGGCGAACGACTTCGGCTATTGCGGCCACTACATCGGCGCGCTCCTATGCCGAAACGGCGTCGCCGTTCAGGGCGAGTATCTCCCTTACGACGCCCGCGTACGCCAGACTGGCGAACTCCCCGCAGCTTCGCTCCCCATCGCGGCACTCGCCACCGCCTGGACCATGCGCCCGCCCTCGGCGCAGACCGCGTCCGTCCACGCCGTGACGGCCCTCGCGCGTCTGCGTCCCCGCGCTTAAGCCTTTTAGGGCTGCCGCTCCGCACGGTCAGTTCCAATCTTCCCCGCATAAACTAGAGATTGCGCTCTTTGCGCTTTACACGCCGCGCGCCAACGCAAGAAGGACACGATTTTGTTCAACAAAGTTCTCGCCAAAATCTTCGGTACTGCCAACGAACGCGCCATCAAACGCCTGGTCCCCGGCCTTAGTGGCATCAGCAGCCACGAAGCCGCTCTTGAAGCCCTCACCGACGACCAACTCCGCGCCAAAACGGTCGAGTTCAAAGCCCGCATCGCCGCCGCCATTGAGGGCATCACCGACTCCGGCGAAATTCGCGCCGCCGAAAAGGACGCCCTCGACGCCATTCTCCCTGAAGCCTTTGCCGTGGTTCGCGAAGCCGGCAAGCGCACCGTCGGCATGCGCCACTTCGACGTGCAGATGATCGGCGGCATGGCCCTCCACCAGGGCAAGATCTCCGAAATGAAGACTGGCGAAGGAAAGACGCTGGTCGCGACGCTTCCCTGCTACTTGAACGCGCTCGCGGGCCACGGCGTTCACGTCGTCACCGTCAACGATTATCTCGCCAAGCGCGACGCCGAGTGGATGGGCAAAATCTACGGCTTCCTCGGCCTGTCTGTCGGCGTCATCGTGCACGACCTCTCCGACCAGCAGCGCCGCGAAGCCTACGGCTCCGACATCACCTACGGCACCAACAACGAGTTCGGCTTCGATTACCTGCGCGACAACATGAAGTTCGACCTCGCCGACCTCGTGCAGCGCGGCCACTACTTCTGCATCGTCGACGAAGTCGATTCCATCCTCATCGACGAGGCCCGCACCCCGCTCATCATCTCCGGCCCCACCGAACAGACCACCGACAAGTACGCCCAGGCCAATCTCATCGTCCCGCAAATCGTACTCGGCGAACTCATTGAATCCGTCGAAACAAAGATCTGGTCCGGCGACTACGTGATCGACGAAAAATCCCACTCCATCACCGTCACCGACGAGGGCTGGGAGAAGATCGAAAAGCTGCTCGGCATCGGCAACATCGCCGACCCCGAAAACTGGGACATGAAGCACCACATCGAGACCGCCATCAAAGCCCACACCCTCTACAAACGCGACGTGGAGTACGTGGTCAAAGACGGCGAAGTCATCATCGTCGACGAGTTCACGGGCCGCCTGATGCCCGGCCGCCGCTGGTCCGACGGGCTGCATCAAGCCGTTGAAGCGAAGGAGGGCGTGGCCATCCGCAAGGAAGACCAGACCCTCGCCACCATCACCTTCCAGAACTACTTCCGCATGTACAAAAAGCTCTCCGGAATGACCGGCACCGCCGAGACCGAAGCCGCCGAGTTCGACAAAATCTACAAGCTCGACATTATCGTCGTTCCTACCAACCGCGTCATGCAGCGGCTCGAAAACCAGGATGTCGTCTACCGCACCGCCAAAGAAAAATACTTCGCTGTCGCCGAAGAAATCTCGCGCCTGCACGCTGAAAAGCAGCCCGTCCTGGTCGGCACAACATCCATCGAAAAATCCGAACTGCTCTCCGACATCCTCAAGCGCAAAGGCGTTCGTCACGTCGTGCTCAACGCCAAGTTTCACGAGAAGGAAGCTGAAATCGTCGCGCAGGCCGGGCGTTTGGGCATGGTCACGATCGCCACCAACATGGCCGGTCGCGGGACGGATATTCTGCTGGGCGGCAACTCCGACTTCATGGCGCGTCAAGACCTCGTGAAGCGCTCGGCGGCGCGCGCCGTCTCGGCCGCCGAAGGCACCATCAACCCGGTTGCTCCCGCCGGACAAGTTCGCTTCTACTACCAGTCGCAGGAGTTTGAAGTCACGCAAGCCGAGTGGGACGCCGCAGTTTCCGCGCACGAGTCCGCCGCAAAAATCGAACACGACGCCGTCATCTCCACCGGTGGTCTGCACATCCTCGGCACTGAACGCCATGAATCGCGCCGCGTCGACAATCAACTCCGTGGCCGCGCCGGCCGTCAGGGCGACCCCGGCGCGTCACGTTTCTATCTTTCGCTCGAAGACGACCTCATGCGCATCTTCGCGCGCGAGTGGGTCTCCACGCTGCTCCAATCGCTGGGCATGGAAGAGGGCGTACCCATCGAAAGCCGCATGATCTCGCGCCGTATCGAGTCCGCGCAGAAAGCCGTCGAAACCCAGAACTTCGAGTCCCGCAAACACGTCCTCGAATACGACGATGTGATGAACAAGCAGCGCCAGGCCGTCTATGGTCTCCGCCGCCAACTCATGGAAGGCGTCGACCAGAAGCTGCTCATCACCGAGGACTACACCTCCACCATCCTCTCCAACATCCTCGACGAAAACGCGCCCTCCGACGCCCACCCTGAACTGTGGAAGCTCGATCCCCTCTTCGCGCAAGTCTTCGACATCTTCGGCGCGAACCTCCAAAACGAAATCGACGCCACCAAACTCAACCGCCACGAACTCGGCAATGCACTCGACGAGACTCTTCGCGCTCGCTACGACCTAAAAGAAAAAATCCTCGGCGAACCCAACTTGCGCTACCACGAGCGCGTCGTCATGCTTTCCGTCCTCGACGGCCTGTGGAAAGACCACCTCCTCGCGATGGACCATCTCAAGGAAGGCATCGGCCTGCGCGGTTACGCCCAGCAGGACCCGCTGGTGGCCTACAAAAAGGAGTCGTTCGAGATGTTCGAAGCGATGATGATGCGCTTCCAGGAAGACACCGCGCGCCATCTCTTCCGCATGCAAATTCTCGCCCCCGACGGCACGCCCATCGAGTCCGAAGCCCAACTCACCGCGCTCCAATCCCCTCCCCCGCCAACTCGCACTCTCGAAGGCTCTTCGCAGGGAGCAGGAGGCTTCGGTTCCTCGGAGGGAGCAGGGGGCTTCAACCCCCTGAATTCGGGCCAGGGACGAGGGGCTTTAGCCCCGGCCCAACCGCCGCCCGTCATCCCGACGCGCGCTCCCACCACCACCATCGACGCTTTGGAAAAAGAATTCGAACGCAACAAACGACGCGAACTCGAAGCCGCCCGCATGGCTGGGGGTTCCACTTCAAACGGCGCCACCTCCCCTCGCAACGCAGGCCAAAAAATCGGCCGCAACGATGAATGCTTTTGCGGCTCCGGCAAAAAATACAAAAAATGCCACGGAGTCAACGCGTAGGGCCTGATTGATTGTCATTCCGTACCCTGAGCTTGTCGAACGGGGGAGAAATTTGCTTCTCGCCCGCGTCGCCACAAAATCGGGTGCCCCATATCTCGATTCTGAGATGTGGGCATCGCGCGTTTAGCGCGACCGCTCCCACTCAACACCCATCCGCTACACTTCTCCCTATGCCCACCTCCAGAGACCCCAACGCTACCGCCCTCGCCGTCCTGCGAATCGTCGTCGGCCTCTTCTTCGTCATCTTCGGCGAATACAAAGTCTTCGGCACGCAATTCACGCTGCACGGCGGGTTTCAGAAATACACCACCGAATTCCTTCACGGCGCCGCCTATCCCTTCATGGTTCCGGTCTTGCAAAACATCCTCGCCCACTTCGCCGTTCCGATGGCCTTCATGGTGGCCTACGGCGAATTCCTCATCGGCATCTCGCTGGTCACCGGAGTCCTCTCGCGCATCGCCAGCGGCTTCGGATTCGCGTTGATGGCCGCGATGTGCCTCTCGGGGGGCTACCCCGGGCCAAACGCCGCATTCTGGATGTATTGGGGCGCGTCCTTGAACTGGTCCGTCTTCGCCCTCTGCTTCATCGTCCTCGCTCTCGGTCGTCCCGAAGAACGATGGTCGTTGCGCCGAAGCGGCAACCGTAGGTAGTCCGGCCACGACGCAGTTCAGAAAGCGATACCCTGTCCTCATGGACCACGAAATCTCCGTCGACCAGCTCAAGCAACTCCTCGCCGCGCCGGCTCCGCCCCTCCTGCTCGACGTCCGCGAACAATGGGAGTTCGACACCGCGCGCATCGAAGGCGCGAAGCTCATCCCCATGGGCGAAATCCCAGGCCGCGCACATCAGGAACTCGACGAAGACCAACCTATCGCCGTCCTCTGCCATCATGGCGCGCGCTCGCTCTCAGTCACCGTCTGGCTCCGCGAACAAGGCTTCGAGAAGGCCCAATCCGTCGCCGGCGGCATCGACGCCTGGTCGCGCCGCATCGACCCCACCGTTCCTCTCTATTAACCCATGGCCCCCACGCGAAACTTCGACGCCGAACTGGCCGCGGTCAACGCCGCCGCCGATTTTCCCCCCGACGAAGCGCTCCCCATTTTGCGCCAAGCCCTCGCGCACCGCAACAATCTCATCGTCTCCCGCGCGGCGCGCCACACCGAAAACCTGAAGCTCACCACCCTCTTGCCGGACCTCGTTGCGGCCTTCCACCGCTTCATGCCGCCCCACGATCCCGTCAAAACCGACCCTCAATGCTGGGCCAAAAACGAACTCTCCAAAGCTCTCGCCGCCTTCGAAGCGCAGGAACCCGAACTCTTCCTCGCGGGCGTTCAA
Source organism: Terriglobales bacterium (assembly GCA_038205325.1). Classification (GTDB taxonomy): domain Bacteria; phylum Acidobacteriota; class Terriglobia; order Terriglobales; family Acidobacteriaceae; genus Granulicella. The sequence goes on from JBBRCA010000021.1 coordinate 27,889, forward strand.
CATCACCAGCTAGAGGCCACCTGGGGCGGAAGGTCCGACACCGCGGGCGCTCTCCGCGGCACCTGCGCGCTCGCTCTCGTGCAGTGCCGCGAACTCGCGTCCGACAAACTCCTCCGCCACCTCACGCCGCTTTTGGCTGACAAGGACCTCCCCGTCCGCATCAACGCCGCGCGCGCCATCGAGCAGGTCGGCTCCGACTCCGCCGCGCTCCTCCTCCGCCTCCGCGCCGAGTTAGGTAGCGACGAACCGGAGCTTCTCGGCGCCTGCCTCGGCGGCGTCCTCCGCATCGACGGCGAACCCGCGCTCCCCTGGGTCGCCGCCTTCCTTCCGCACCAGGACGACCTCGCCGCCGAAGCCGCCTTCGTGCTCGCCGAACACCGCTCCCCCGCCGCCCTCCCCTACCTGCAAAAGGCCTACCTCACCGCCCGCGAACCCGCCTTCGGCAACGCCGTCATCGCCGCCCTCGCCTCCACCCGCCTCGAAGAAGCGACCACATGGCTTCTCGCTCAACTCACCGAACGCAACCGCGACGCCTCCACCATCGCCGCCGCGCTCTGGGACGCAAGCCCGTCAGACGAAACCGCAAAACAACTCGCCGCTCTCGGCTACTCACGCGCACCTCGATAACTCACAACTTACAACTCGTCCGCTACCGCGCCCGCGGATGCGTCTCCTCATACACCCGCTGCACTTGCCCCACCGTCAACTGCGTATACCGCTGCGTGGTCGAAAGCCGCTCATGTCCAAGCATCTCCTGAATCGCGCGCAGGTCCGCCCCTTCCTCCAGCAGGTGCGTCCCGAACGCGTGCCGTAGCGTATGCGGATGTACGTCCGCCGCCAGTCCCCGACTCAGCG
>JBBRCA010000022.1:0-27781 GCA_038205325.1 Terriglobales bacterium
TCTACGAGCAGAAGAAGCGGCGCGATCCGGTCCCAGTCACTACGGGCGCGTTCTAAACTCCTGTGCGGGGCTTCGCGGGGCTGGTTATGCCCACGCTGTTCCTGTACACTTAACAAGTTTGGCCCCGAGTCTGTCCTGAGCTTCTGAATTTGCGAGAAGCCTCTGTGCCAGAGACCCCGGTCAGCGTCTTCCTCGCCGTAGCATGTGTCTTTCGCATGTCCTCACGCGTCGACTTCGCCTCAAGCCGTTTGCAAAGGAAACACTCATGCTTTTGCCCAAGAAGGTTAAGTACCGCAAGCAGCAGCGCGGCCGCATGTGCGGCAAGGCGTGGCGCGGCTCCGACATTTCGTTCGGCGACTATGGCCTCAAGGTCCTGGAGTGCGGTTACATCACCGACCGCCAGATCGAAGCCTCCCGTATCGCCATGACGCGCTTCATCAAGCGTGGCGGCAAGGTCTGGCTGCGTTTGTTCCCGGATAAACCGATCACCAAGAAGCCGGCTGAAACCCGTATGGGTAAAGGCAAGGGCGCACCCGATCACTGGGTCGCGGTCGTCCGCCCTGGCAAGATTCTGTTCGAGATGGAAGGCGTCCCAGTCGAGTTGGCGAAGGAAGCGATGCGTCTCGCGTCGCACAAGTTGCCGCTCAAGACTGTGTTCGTCATCCGTCCCGGCCTCAAGACTGAAGTAGCGGCTAAATAATAGCTTTTCTGGTTGTCATTTCGTAGCGAAGCGAAGGAATCTGCGTCTCTTCCGCAGCGGCAAAAACTCAAAGGAAGTCATCATGGAACTCGACAAAATTCGCGATCTCTCGGACGAAGAGTTGAAGACGCAAGAGGCGCAGGCCGCTGAGCAAATCTTCCGCATCCGCTTCGCCAAAAGCCTCGGCAAGCAGGACGGCATCAAAAACCTCCGCTCGCTCAAGCTCGATATCGCACGCATCAAGACCATCGCACGTGAGCGTCACCTCAAGGCAGAAACAGCAGGGAAGGCATAACTATGGCCGATACGACTACTACCCCCACTCCGGCCGAGCAGACCGCCTCCTCCGCCCCCGCGTCAACGTCGAAGCGCAACGAAAAGGTCGGTCTGGTTGTCTCGACCAAGATGGCGAAGACCATTGTCGTCGAAACAGAAATGCGCAAGGCCCATCCGAAGTACAAGCGCGTGCTGAAGTCGAACAAGAAGTTCTACGCGCACGACGAGCAGAACTCGGCCCGAGTCGGCGACATGGTTCGCATCCGCGAGTCGCGTCCGCTGTCTAAGTTAAAGCGCTGGACGCTGGAAGAAATTATTCGGCGGTCGTCGTTGTCGCAAGCGGTTGATGAGAAACCGAAAGCCGTCGCCGCGAAATAGCTATTAGCCTTTAGCTAAGGCTAAAGGCTGCCATTTAGAGGTTTGCAAGGAGATTTAGATGTCAGTTCAAATGCGCTCCATGCTTGCAGTCGCCGACAACTCCGGCGCGCGCAAGCTCCAGGTGATCCTCCCCCTCGGCGGCGGTCTCGGCAAGAAGGCCCATCTCGGCGATGTCGTCACGGCGGCGGTCAAGGAATCCTCGCCCGACGGCACGGTCAAGAAGGGCAAGGTCGTCAAGGCTGTCATCGTTCGCCTGCGTAAGGAAGCGCGGCGCCGCGATGGCACCTACATCCGCTTCGACGAGAATGCGGCTGTCGTCATTAACGACAACAACGAGCCGGTTGGCACGCGCGTTTTCGGCCCCGTGGCCCGCGAGCTTCGCGAGAAAAAGTTTCTGAAGATCGTCTCACTCGCGCCTGAAGTTATTTAGTTCAACTGCGCTTCGGCGCACTGCAAAACGGATTCCGGCTCCGCAATCGTCGAGGCTCACATCGTGAGCAATGGAGAAGCAATGCCTAGCAAGTTTAAACCGGCGCTGGCCGGAAAGAAGTCGAAACTCAAGATCAAGCGCAGCGACCAGGTCATCGTCATCGCGGGCAAGAGCAAGGGTACCAAGGGCAGAGTTCTGCGCATCATCGCCGACAAAAACCGCGTTCTGGTCGAGGGCGCGCAGATGATCAAGAAACACGTCAAGCCGAATCCGCAGAAGCAAATCGCAGGCGGCATTCTGGAGCAGGAAGCAACGATTCATATTTCGAACGTCATGCTGCTGGATTCTGATGGCAAGAAGACGCGCGTTGGCTACCAAACCGAAGCCGGCAAGAAGACCCGCATCGCGCGCTCCAACGGCGTCACGATTGCGGAAAAGAAGACTGTAACGGCAAAGAAATAAAGGGACTGGATTTCCAAGCCCTCTCCTAATCCCTGTTTCACTGAGCACCCCACGAACCGGTACACAGCGCAAGCTACTCCGAAACCGTGGAGAAAGAGAAACGAACATGGCAGCCCGTCTCAAAGAAAAGTTCCACTCGGAAATCAAACAAGCCTTGCAAAAGGAACTCGGCCTCGGCAACCCGATGGCCGTTCCCGCGCTCGACAAGATCGTGATCAACATGGGTCTCGGCGAAGCGACGCAGAACGTCAAGATCATGGACCCGCTGCTGGCCGACCTCGGCTCGATTGCCGGCCAGAAACCAGTTATCACTAAGGCCAAGAAGTCCATCGCAGCGTTCAAGTTGCGCGAGGGCATGCCCATCGGCGCCATGGTCACGCTGCGCGGCGACGCGATGTACGAATTCCTTGACCGCCTGATTTCGATTGCTCTGCCTCGCGTGCGCGACTTTCGCGGTGTTTCATCCAAGAGCTTCGACGGCCGTGGCAACTACACGCTCGGCCTGCGCGATCAGCTTATCTTCGCCGAGATCGATTACGCGAAGGTGGACAAAATCAAGGGCATGAACGTCACCATCGTTACGACGGCGAAGGACGACAACAGCGCACGCGAATTGCTGAAGGCGTTCGGCATGCCGTTCCGTCAGGGTGTTTAGAGCGAAAGCAGGTCTTCGCCTCCAACTCAGGACGACAGGTTTTTTTACAAGTTTGCAGTAGAATAGAGAGAGCAAAATGGCAACCACAGCAAAACGCGTCAAAGACGCTCGTGTACCGAAGTTCAAGTCCCGCCAGCACAACCGCTGCCAGCTCTGCGGTCGTCCGCGCGCGTTTCTGCGCAAGTTCGGCTGCTGCCGTTTGTGCTTCCGTTCACTGGCGCTCAAGGGAGAGATCCCGGGCGTTGTGAAATCTAGCTGGTAGTTTTGAAATCGCTTCCACTTGGAAGAGACATCGGGCCCATGCTCGCTTAGTCTTCCGAATGTTGAACGAGGCTTCAGCCTCGGCCCTCGCGAGAGGGTGATACCAAAGTAAGGCGCGACACGCATTCAGACTCGAAGGCGAACCGCCACAACCATTCCTGCAGGTTCTCCTCGCTGTTCAGCCTGGAGCGAACGGGGGATGAAAGGACAACGATGAATCTTACTGACCCAGTCGCAGACTTCCTCACGCGCATCCGCAACGCCCACCGCGCGAAGCACCAGAAGCTCGACGCCCCTGCCTCAAAGTTGAAGTCCGAGATTGCCCGCATCCTCAAGGAAGAAGGTTACATCGCGAACTACAAGCCCGCCGAAGAGAACGGCATGAAGGTGATCCGCGTGTATTTGAAGTACGGTCCGAACAATGAGCCGGTCATCCGCGACCTCAAGCGCATCTCCCGTCCCGGCTGCCGCGTGTATCTGGGCAAGGATGAGATTCGACGCGTCCAGGGCGGCCTCGGCATCTCGATCATGACCACGCCCAAGGGCGTCATGACCGGTCGTCAGGCGCGCCGCGAAAACGTAGGCGGAGAAATTCTGGCCGAAGTCTGGTAGTGCAGGGAACTGGGATTAGGAATTAGCGAACCTGGTTCAGCGATTGAACGATCCGGAAGGTTTGAGGCTCCGCTCCAGCCGTAAAGGGCAACGAATTAGAAGGGGCTTTAGCCCCTGAGGTAAGGCGGGCAACCGCCGGCTGCAGTGGAACGAGAAAACTAAGAGCTAAAAGCTTTCTTCGCGACTCGCAAGCCATCGAAAAGGATTGGAACCATGTCACGTATCGGCAAGAAGCCCATCACCATGCCCGCGGGCGTAAAGTACACGGTCCATGGCAACGTTGCCACGGTCGAAGGCCCCAAGGGCAAGGTCAACGCCTTGATCCCCGCCGGCATCACGCTCTCGCAGAAGGACAACGTCCTCACGCTCGAGCGCCCCGATGACAAGCACGCCGCCGTGCATGGCCTCGCCCGCGCACTGGTTTTCAACGCGGTTGAAGGCGTGACTAACGGCTGGAAAAAGGAACTCGACGTCGTCGGCATCGGGTATCGGGTGGAACTCAAAGGCAAGAACATGGTCGTGTTCACGCTCGGTTACTCGCACCCGATCGAGTTCCCGTTGCCTACAGGAATTGATGTTGCAATCGATCCGAAGCAGACCCACGTGACTATCTCCGGCATCGATCGCCAGAAGGTCGGCCAGATTGCTGCGGACATGCGTTCGCTGCGCAAGCCCGACCCGTACAAGAACAAGGGTGTCCGCTACTCCGACGAGAAGCTCAAGAAGAAGGTCGGAAAGACCGGAGCCAAGTAACAAGCAGGAACAGTATTCAGCCAACAGGAACAGCAGTCGTACTCGAATTGAATTTCTCGCTACTGTTTGTCTGCTGTTTTCTGCATCATCAACCGAACGTCGCCAGAGGCTGACGACGCCATTAGGAAAGGTAGAAAGCTATGATCAATCTTCGCCAACGCAACGACGTTCGCCAGCGCGTGCACAATCGCATTCGCGCCAAGATGGCCGGCACCGCCGAGCGTCCGCGGCTCAACGTGTACCGCTCGCTCAACCATATCTACACGCAACTCATCGACGACTTGAACGGCGTCACGATCGCTTCCGCCTCCACTATGACCGCCAAAGGAACTGAAAAAGGTGAAGCCCGCAAAGCCGGAGGCAACATTGAAGCCGCGAAGATGGTTGGCACATTGATCGCTGAACGCGGCAAAGAGAAGGGCATCACGAAAGTGGTCTTCGACCGCGGCGGCTATCTGTATCACGGCCGCATCAAGGCGCTTGCCGATGCCGCTCGTGAAGCTGGTTTGGAGTTTTAGGAAATACGTTTTTTCAACCGCATCAATAATCAACCGTGAGAGTTGAAAAATTCTGGACCGGTGTGCCGGACATATAAAGAGGAAATCACATGGCAATGAAACCAAGACTCGACGGCAACCGCATGAACCTCAAGGACGAGGTTGTCAGCATCAACCGCGTGACCAAGGTCGTCAAGGGCGGCAAAAACATGTCGTTTGCGGCACTGGTCATCGTCGGCGACCCGTCGGAAGGCGTGGTCGGCTACGGTTCGGGCAAGGCGAAGGAAGTTCCGCAGGCGATTCGTAAGGGCATCGAAGCGGCCAAGAAGAACCTCATCCGCGTTCACCTCACCCAGACCTCTATTCCCCACCAGGTCCTGGGCGGTTTCGGCGCTGGTTCGGTGCTGCTCAAGCCAGCGCCAGAAGGTACAGGAATCATCGCCGGCAAGACGGTCCGCGCCGTAATGACTGCGGCGGGCATTCAAAACGTGCTCACCAAGTCGCTCGGCTCGGCCAACCCGCACAATGTTGTGAAGGCCACCTTCGACGCGCTCACGCAGTTGCGCGACAAGGCCGAAGTGGCCGCGCTGCGCGGCAAGTCGGTTGACGAACTCTAAAGAATAGGGAACAGGGAACAGGGAACAGGGAACACGGAACAGGAAACAGGGAACACGGAACAGGAAACAGGGAACAGGAAACAGGAAACAGGGATCAGGGATTAGGGATTAGATTTCCCACCCGAAGCTCAATCTGGAGAAGAACAAATGGCAAGCGAAAGCAAAATCAAGCTCCAATATTTCCGCTCGAAGATCTGCACGCCGGTCAAGCACAAGCTCGTCGTTAAGGGTCTGGGCTTCACGCGGCTCAACCAGATCGTCGAACGCGAAGATACACCGTCGATTCGTGGCATGGTGGCCAAGATTCCTCACCTCGTCCGGGTCGTCGACTAGTTCAGCCGGGAATGGACGGAAGGGCAGGGTTTAAACCCTGCCTACTAGAAGCTCCCTATTATTTTGATGTTAGCGAGCGCAGCGAGCGAACATCACCCAAATGCGAGTCGGCTTCAAAGTCGGCGTTAGCGAGGAAACAATGGCACTCAATCTCAGCAATCTCCGCGCTCCCAAAAAGGCGAATGAAAACAAGAAGCGCGTGGGCCGCGGCATGGGTTCTGGCATGGGTAAGACGTCGACCCGCGGCCACAAGGGCCAGGGTTCGCGCTCCGGTTCGTCGCTGATGCGCGGTTTCGAGGGCGGCCAGATGCCGCTGCACCGCCGCCTCCCCAAGCGCGGATTCACAAACATTTTCCGCGTTGAATACACGGTCCTCGGCCTCGACCGCATCTCGGAGTTGAACGAATCTGAACTTACACCTGAGAAGCTGCTTTCGCTGGGCCTGCTCAAGAAGCGCAACGGGCTGATCAAGGTGCTAGCGAACGGCGAACTCACCTCGGCTGTCACTGTCCACGCGCACAAGTTTTCCAAGGCCGCGCAGCAGAAGATCGAAGCCGCCGGCGGCAAAGCAGTCGTGATCGGTGCGGTCGTCGAAGCTGCAAAGAGCGTAAAATAAGCGGTTAGAGAATCCCCGCAGAACGCTCGCCCCAGCCCAACGGTCGCGCGAACCCTGCACGAAGGCCTTCACACCCGATGCTCGAGAAATTCTCCAACATTTTCAAAATTCCCGACCTGCGCAAACGCATCTTCTTCACGCTTGGGCTGCTCGCGGTGTATCGCGTCGGCGCGCATATCCCCACCCCGGGCATCGACGCGAAGCAGCTTGCGCAATTCTTCAATCAGAATGCGGGTTCCGCGCTCGGTCTGCTTGACCTGTTCTCGGGCGGCAACGCGCGCAAGCTGACCGTGTTTGCGCTGGGCATCATGCCCTACATTACGGCGTCGATCATTTTCCAATTGCTCACCGTGATTTACGAGCCGCTGGCGAAGTTGCAGAAAGAAGGCGAACTCGGCCGCCGCAAGATCACGCAGTGGACGCGTTACGTCACGGTGATGCTGGCGATCGTGCAGGCATTTTTCATTGGCCTGACGCTGACCAATACCACCACCGGCCAGTCGATGGTCACGATGTCCAAAGCCGCGTTTCTTCCGTTGTGCGTGATCACGCTCACCTGCGGCACGGCCTTCATCATGTGGCTGGGAGAGCAGATTACCGAGCGCGGCATCGGCAATGGCATGTCGCTGCTGATCTTTACCGGAATTGTCGTCGGCCTGCCGCGCGGCATCGCCGACCTGTATGAAAAGGCCAGCACCTCAGCCTGGGGCGGCTTCACCATCCCCGCCCTGATTATTCTTGTCGGCATGATGGTTGCGGTCGTCGCGTTTATCATCTTCGTTGAACGCTCCGAGCGTCGCATCCCCGTGCAATACGCCAAGCGTATGGTTGGGCGACGCATGACGCAATCGCAATCGACGCATCTTCCGTTGAAGGTAAACTCCGGCGGAGTGATGCCGGTCATCTTCGCCAGCTCGATCCTGTCTGCGCCGCTACTTCTACAGAACGTCAACCTTTTCGGCTTCTCGTTCCGCGATAACAAATACTTCGGCCCGGTGTTTCGCGCGCTCGCGCCGGCCGAGCCGTGGTACGTTCTTCTCTACATTTTTGCGATCATCTTCTTCGCGTACTTCTATATCTCCATCGTCTTTCGTCCGGATGATATCGCCGACAATATGCGCAAGTATGGCGGTTTCATCCCCGGCATCCGCCCCGGCAAACGCACCTCGGACTTCATCAACGACGTCCTGACCCGCATCACGTTGGTCGGCGCGTGTTATCTGGTTATTATTTCCATCATTCCGATGTTTCTGATCTCCGGCATCCACTTCAACCATCTCTGGCTCATCGGCCCGTTCTTCGACCGCTTGCCGGGCTGGGCGACCAACGGTTTGGGCCTGAATTTCTACTTTGGCGGCACCAGTTTGCTGATCGTGGTCGGCGTCGCGATGGACACGGTCAACCAAATTGAATCGCAACTCATCATGCGCCACTACGACGGTTTCTCGCCGAAGTCGGGCCGCATCAAGGGCCGGCGTAGCTGGTAAAGAATATACTTTTCGGTTTTGCCTAACGGCATGGCTTTAGCAGTGTTGATTTCGCATAGAAATTGAACTGGGCTTTAGCCTCTGAGGGTGTTCCGGCGGCACTCGCCCTAAGCGGCTAAGCGTATCCTTAAGCCATACACCGCGACTTGTAAGGCTCTACCGTCTATCCTCTACTCATAGTTCTTCATGCCTCATCCCCTCCCAAACGCGAGCGACTTTCTCCCCGGCCCTGTGCTTCTGCTGGGTGCGCCTGGTGCTGGTAAGGGAACGCAAGCCCAGTTGTTGATGGCCGAGTTCGGCATCCCGCAGATTTCCACTGGCGACCTTCTCCGCCAACATCGACGCGACCACACCGCGCTCGGCATGATGGCCGAAGGTTTGATGAAAGAAGGCAAATTCGTCCCCGACGATCTGGTCAATGAAATGGTCGCCGAACGCCTTGCAGAGTCCGATACCGAGCACGGTTACATCCTGGATGGCTTCCCCCGAACACTGGTGCAGGCCGAATGGCTGGACACCAGACTCGTCGCGTATATGCTTCCGGTGGTCGCGGTCTGCATCAATGTCGATCGGGATGTTCTGCTCAAGCGCATCACTGGCCGCCGCATCTCGAAAAGTGGTGCCATCTACAACATCTACACCAACCCGCCGAAAGTCGATGGCATCTGCGACCTTGACGGTTTGCCGCTCGAGCAGCGCGCGGACGACTCGGAAGTGGTCTTCCACGAGCGCATGAAGGCGTTCCAGCAGAAGACCTCGGCGGTTATTGAGTATTACCGCTCACACGGCGGGCGCTTCGCCGAAGTGGACGGCGACCGGCCTGTCGAGGACGTTCTTCACGGCATCCGCAAAGCGCTCTTGGCCCTTCGCCACCACCCGGACGCCAGTGTGTAGAGGATAGGGGATAGAGAAAGCGCTTTCACTATCCACTATCTCCTACTCGTCATTCCCTGCTTTTATGGCTATTCTAATCAAATCCGCCGCCGAGATTGAAAAGATGCGCGTCTCGGGCATCGCGCTACGCAAGATACACGATGCGGTGAAGGCGGTGGTGCGGGTGGGCGCGACCACCATGGACCTCGAGCGCGTTGCCGAAGCGAAGATGAAAGAGCTCGGCGCGACCTCGGCCTTTAAGGGCTATCACAACTATCCGGCGGTACTCTGCACATCCGTGAACCATGAAGTGATCCACGGCATTCCGAGCGAACGCGGCGCGCTGCGCTCGGGCGACGTTGTCTCGGTCGATTGCGGTGTGGTCGTCAACGGCTACTACTCCGACTGCGCTGTCACCTACGCGATCGGCGAGGTCAGTCCTGCAGTGGCCAAACTGCTGCGCGTTACGGAAGCGTCTTTGTATGCGGCCATCGACAGGGCTCGCGTTGGTGGCCGGCTCTGGGACATCTCGAACGCCGTGCAGACGATGTGCGAAGCGGAAGGCTACGGCATCGTGCGCGAGTTCGTCGGCCACGGCATCGGCAAATCCATGCACGAAGACCCACAGCTTCCGAACTTCGGCCCCGCTGGCAAGGGTCCGCGCCTGAAGGCCGGAATGGTCCTCGCGATTGAGCCGATGATCAACGCGGGAACGGCGGACGTGAAGGTGCTCGAAGACGGCTGGACGGCGGTGACCGCCGACGGCTCGATCAGCGCCCATTTTGAGCATACGGTCGCCATCACGAGAGAGGGCCCGGTCATTCTAACGCGGTGAGCGCGTCCCTCAGTGATGCAGACGCCAAGGGGGAATCAGCGAGTCGTAGTGTAAGAACGCGCTCAGCAGGCAATGAAACACCACGTAAATGACCCAGATGAAAGGGTAGGCTATCAGCATTTTCCGCAGTGTTCGCATGACGTACCAGAGCATGGCGAAGTCGACCGGCAGGGGCGCGGCGATCACGAGCCAGGGGGGCGCTTGCAGACTTCCGGCGGTGTACCCGATCAGACAAACAAAACACCAGGTCGCGAGCGATGCCACGACATGAGCCTTGCGGTCCACAAGGTAGAATCCCAGCCCCCATGCCAGGGAGGTGAAGTGGATGGCGATATCTAACAGGACGACCGCGGGAAGCTGGGTAAGCATGACATTTTCTCACGGGATATGAGCCATAGTATGCCAATCGGGGTCTGGCCGGGTTGTAGGGCGCCTCCGCTTGGGGTATGATTGCAGATGGTGCGTGTACCTCCGCCGTCTTACATCACCTTCGGGCGAAAAGACACAGAAGCCCACCAAACAATTGTTAGAGCGAGAGAGCGGGCCCGAAACGGCCCATCGAGGAGATTGTTTGTCGAAGGAAGATGCCATTGAAGCCATGGCGGTGGTCGTAGAGATCCTGCCCAACGCGCTGTTCAAGGTCGAGCTTGAGAACAAGCATCAGGTTCTCGCGCACGTCTCGGGGCGCATGCGCAAGAACTTCATCCGCATCCTTACCGGAGACCGCGTCGCCATCGAACTCAGCCCCTACGATCTAAACCGCGGTCGCATCGTTTACCGCTACAAATAAGTTGTTAGTTCTAAGTTGTCAGTTGTCGGTAAAAACAACTAACAACTAGCAACTGCGAACCAAGGAGCATTATGAAAGTCCGTGCGTCAGTTAAAAAGATTTGCGACAAATGTAAAGTGATTCACCGTCGCGGCGTTGTTCGCGTCATTTGCGAGAACGCCAAGCACAAGCAGCGCCAAGGGTAGTCGGGTAGCAGAGCATCTCTACGCTCTACACTCTATCCTCTGCACTTACGGCCCCATCGGGCGAGTTAGCCGAAGTCAAGGCTTGCGATGAACCCGGAGGAGACAGCATTCGAACTTGGGGTGCAGGTCAGCCGTACAACCCATAACCCCGCACCCAGCGATTGCTGAAGTGCCCTAACTGAAAGGCAACCCATGGCACGTATCGCCGGCGTCGACCTGCCCGGAAACAAGCAGGTTCGTATCGCCCTCACATACATTTTCGGCATCGGAGATCCCCGCGCGGCGAAGATTCTCGCCAAAGCCGGCGTCGATCCCAACGCCAAGATGGGCACCCTCGACGAGGACCAGCTTAATAAGATCCGTCAGGTCATCGACGCTGAAGGCGGCATTGAAGGCGACCTCCGCAAGGAAGTTTCGCTCAACATCAAGCGTCTGATCGAAATCCAGTCCTATCGTGGCCTGCGCCACCGCCGTTCGCTTCCTGTCCGCGGCCAGCGCACTCACACCAACGCTCGCACCCGCAAAGGTCCTCGCAAGGGCACCGTCGCCGGCAAGAAGAAAGTGACCAAGTAAGCCATGGCAAAGACCCAGAATAAGACGGCCGGCGCTGCGAAGGTCGGCAAGAACAAGAAGTTCAAGAAGCGCGAACGCAAGAACGTTCCATTTGGCCTGGTCTTCATTCAGGCGACGTTTAACAACACGATCGTCACCATCACCGACCAGCAGGGCAACACGCTGTCGTGGAAGTCTTCGGGTTCGCTTGGCTTCCGCGGCAGTCGCAAGGGCACGCCCTTCGCGGCCCAGCAGGCGGCGGTCAACGCGGCCAACGCGGCGCGCGACCACGGTGTACGCGCAGTCGACGTCCGCGTATCGGGCCCCGGCTCCGGTCGCGAGTCTGCAATCCGCGCGCTCGCCGCAGCGGGCATCGACGTTCGCAGCATCCGCGACGTGACGCCGATGCCGCACAACGGCTGCCGTCCGCCGAAGCGTCGCAGGGTCTGATCAACGGAGACGCCCATGACACCACACAGTAAGCGCATGCTGGTAGTGATCGTCCTTGGTGTAATTGCATTTGCCGTGACTGGAGTTTTTTACCACAACGTAATTTCATCCATCATCTACGGGATCATCACTATGAGTCTTATTGCCGCAATCGTTCCTGCTCTCACAAAGAAGATTAATGCAAGAGATTCGAAAAACAAGTAAACCGGATCGGGACGAAGGGCCACCATACCCGTAAACCGATTGACACCTGAACTTAGGAGAACTACCTAATGGCACGTTATACAGGACCCGTCTGCCGACTTTGCCGTCGCGACGGAACAAAACTCTTCCTCAAAGGGCCGAAGTGTTTTTCGGACAAATGCCCGGTCGAAAAGCGCAACTTCCCGCCCGGCCAGCATGGCCAGTCCAAGAAGATCAAGAAGGTGGTCGGCTACGGTCTGCAACTGCGCGAGAAGCAGAAGGCCAAGCGCATCTACTTCACGCTGGAGACGCAGTTTCGCGCCTACTACGAGAAGGCCGCCAACAAAACTGGCGTCACCGGCGAGCTTCTTCTGCAACAGCTTGAGACGCGCCTCGACAACGTCTGCTACCGCCTCGGCTTCGCGCTTTCGCGTCGCCAATCGCGCCAGATTGTGCGTCACGGCCACGTTCAGGTCAACGGCCGCAAGGTGAACATTCCGTCCTTCCAATGCAAGGTTGGCGACGAGATCGCCATCCGCGAAGGTTCGAAGGAACTGGTTCTGCTTGCAACCGCGAAGGACTTTGTTTCGGGCCAAAATCGCGTCCAGTGGATTGAAGTCGCCAGCGACAACCTGTCAGGCAAAATCATCGCCCTGCCCAAGCGCGAGGACGTCAACCTGCCGGTCAACGAGCAGTTGATCGTCGAACTTTACTCGAAGTAATTTATCTCTCTGGTTTGTCATTCCGTAGCGTAGCGAGGAATCTGCTTTCCTTCACTCGCTGCGGATGCCAGAAGAAACGCACCACAACCGCACCACCATCGGCCCCGCAAAATGCTTCGCGGCGGCGATGAAGAAAGGACCACCATGCTTTGGAGAGGTTTCCAGAAGCCCAAGCGTCTTGCCGTTGAGCAGGACACCCTTACATCCAGCTTTGGCAAGTTCAGCGCCCAGCCGTTCGAGCGCGGATTTGGCACAACCATCGGCAATGCGCTTCGCCGCGCTCTCCTCTCGTCGATCGAAGGTGCTGCCGTCACCGCCGTAAAAATTGAAGGCGTGCTGCACGAGTTTCAATCCATCACCGGAGTTGTCGAAGACGCGACCGACATCATCCTGAACCTGAAGCAGATTCCGTTCAAGCTGAACGGCGAAGGTCCCAAGGCCCTCTATCTCCGCGCCGACGCGGCGGGCGTGGTGCTCTCGGGCGCGATTGAAGCCGACAGCGATGTCGAAATCCTCGACCCCAATGTCTACATCTGCACGATCTCCGAAGGCGGTCGCATCGACATGGAAATGCGCCTCAAGCGTGGCCGCGGCTACGTTTCGGCAGATAAAAACTTCGACGCCGACCTCGGCATCGGCTTCATTCCGGTCGATTCGGTCCACTCGCCAGTGCGCAAGGTCAACTACATCGTCGAGGCCGCGCGTCTCGGACAGATTACCGACTACGACAAGCTGACGCTCGAGATCTGGACCAACGGAACGATCCTCCCCGCCGATGCGCTGGGCTTGTCTGCCAAACTGCTGAAAGACCATATGACCATCTTCGTCAACTTTGAAGAGGACATGGAAGGCGGTAGCGCGGATTATGACGGACCCATGCTTCGCAACGAAAACCTCAATCGCTCGGTCGAAGAGTTGGAGCTTTCGGTCCGCAGCTACAACTGCCTGAAGAACGCGAACATCGCGACTATCGGCGAGCTGATTCAGAAGACCGAAGCCGAGATGCTGAAGACCAAGAACTTCGGCCGCAAGTCTCTCAACGAGATCAAGGAAATTCTCGCGCAGATGGGCTTCTCGTTGGGCATGAAGATCGACGACCAAGGCAACCCGGTCCCCGGACCCACGTCCGTTCTGCCCGCCGCGACGCTTGCGGCAAGCTATGGCAACTTCGACGACGAGGACGAAGACGACGAGGACGACGACTTGGATTTGCCGGCGGAGTCGGAGAATTTCTAAGAGCAGAGAACAGAAACAACCTGGGTGCCCCATTCATAGCGCTTTTGCGATGAGTGGGGACGCACTCAGCCCGCACTACCCGTAGTCCGGTCGACAGCTCAAGCTGGACCGAAGGAGACAAGAAAGATGCGCCATCGCAAAGGCGGCTTCAAACTCGGCCGCAACACAAGCCATCGACGGGCCTTGCTTCGCAACCTCGTCACGTCCATCATCCTGAACGACCGCGTTCACACCACCATTACGAAGGCCAAGGCCACGCGCCCCATCGTCGAGAAGATGATCACGCTCGGCAAGAACGGCAGCGTTCATTGCCGCCGTCAGGCGCTCGCGTACCTGATGACGCCGGAGTCGGTCGACCGTCTCTTCACGACGGTGGCCCCGCGCTACACCACGCGTCCGGGCGGCTACTCGCGCATCGTGCGCACTGGCGTCCGCAAGGGCGACGCGTCCGAGATGGCCTACATCGAACTTCTCGGCGCCGAGCAGGAGCTGAGCGAGAAGGCCGCCAAGCGCGAGGAGAACCGCCACAAGAAGCGCGAGGAGCTACAGAAGCAGCTCGAAGAGCGCGAACCCGGCAACAACTCCGACCCCAGCGCCACCCCATAAACCGACCCATCCCGTCAGGCAGAAGGCGCGCCCTCCAAGGCGCGCTTTTCTGCGTTCGCCTTCTGTAATTCATCGAACTATCCACGAACTTGTGAGCCCCGTGTCCGAATTTTTGGACATGAGTTTGGCGGCTCCAGAAAGAAGCCCTCGCCTTTAGACCGCCTCGCTCCGCCTCACAAACCTATCCCTCCCCGCCGCCTTGGCCGCATACATCGCCAAATCTGCGGCAGCGACCAAATTCGGATCGGTCATGTCGCCGTTGGAGCAAGATGCGACACCGATGCTGATTGTCACAGGCTGGTGCGACCAGTCCGCTGCCCGTATAGCTTTTAAAAGGCGCGTTGCAAGTCCCGCCGCGTCGTCTTCGGACGCATTCGGCATCAGCACGGCCATCTCATCGCCGCCGTAGCGGACGCCTATTTCGTTGCCGCGAACCAGACGCCGCAACAGTGTGCCCATTTGCCGCAGCACCTCGTCTCCGTCCAGGTGCCCGAAGATGTCGTTGCGCTTTTTGAAGTGGTCGATGTCGAGCATCAGGAGCGCGAGTGGCCGGCCACGGCGCGCGGCCGTCATCTCGGCGGCAAGACGTTCATCCAGCACCCGGCGGTTCCCGAGCCCCGTCAGCGCATCGGTCACCACCAACTCCTTCAGCAATGCGTTCGCGGACTGCAATTCCGCCTGCGCCTGGCTCAACCGCAAATCGTTTTGCGAGCAAATCTCCAGCAGCGCCGCTTGCACCTGTTTCCGCTCCAGCCGCAGCTCCAGGCGAGCGTTCATCTGCCGGGCCAGCAGGGCGAGCATCTTCGTCTGGAATGCGGACAATGTGCGTGGCTTGCGGTCGAGCACGCACAGCGTCCCCACCGCATGGCCGTCGGGGCTAACGATGGGCGCGCCGGCGTAGAAACGAATATGTGGTTCTCCGGTCACCATCGGGCTGGAAGCGAACCGCGCGTCGATCGCGGCGTCCTCGACGACAAACACGCCGTGCTGCCGAATGGTGTGCGCGCAAAATGCGCCGTTTCGCGTCCTCTCGCAGACATCGAAACCCACCGCGGCTTTGAACCATAGGCGCTGTTCATCTACCAGTACCAGCAGGCTGATAGGCGTGGCGCACACTAAGGCGGCCAGCTCCGCAAGCTCGTCAAACTCCGACTCGGGGCCGGTGTCTAGGATCTCCAGGCGGCGCAGCGATTCCAATCTTTGTGTTTCGTCATCGGGTGTTAAAACGGTCATTGACCTAGGACCCTCTTCACGTAAGACGCATTTTGGGGCCTATATCGTCGCATATGCCCGCGGATCATATCCAAGGCCGCTTCTCGCGATAGACTAAGCCCACATAGCAATCCAGAAGGGTCTCCGCCCCCCGCATGTCCATCGTCGAACTCCACAAAATCCGCAAAGTCTACGACACTAAAGTGGCCGTCGAAGGGCTGACTTTGGCCATCGAGCCGGGAACGATGTTTGGCCTGCTCGGCCCCAACGGCTCCGGCAAAACCACATCGATCCGCATGATGATCGGGATGACCATGCCCGACTCCGGTGCCGTCAGCCTCTTCGGCAAACCCTTCGACCGCACCGCGCTGCAACGGGTTGGCTACCTGCCCGAAGAGCGTGGCCTGTACAAGAAGATGAAGGTGATCGACCAACTCGTCTTCCTCGGCCGCCTGCACGGGATGGACGAATCCAAAGCGCGCGCCCGCGCACTTTCGTGGTGCGAGCGCCTCGAAATCTCCGAGGCCGTCGGCAAAAAGACTGAAGAACTCTCCAAAGGCATGCAGCAAAAGATTCAGTTCATCGCCGCGCTGCTGCACGAACCTGACCTCATCATCATGGACGAGCCGTTCAGTGGCCTCGACCCCATCAACGCCATCTTGCTGCAAGACACGCTTGTCGATCTGTGCAAACAGGGCCGTGCGGTGCTCTTCTCAACCCATCGCATGGACCAGGTCGAAAAACTTTGCGACTCGATCGCGCTCATCTCGCGCGGCAAGCTGCTGCTCTCCGGCTCCATGCGCGAGGTGAAGTCGCGCTACCCGCGCAACCATATACAGATGGTCTTCGAGGGCAGCGACGCCTTCCTCCAGCATCCCGGCATCGAGGCCGCGAAAAACTACTCCGGCCACGTCGAGATCACTCTGCGCGACGAGTCGGCCGCGCAGCAAGTGCTCGCCGCCGCGGTCGCCGGCGGTTCGCGCATCACGCGTTTTGAAGTCATGGAACCCACTCTCGAAGAGATTTTCATCGAGAACGTCCGCGCCAGTTTCGGCGACGCGGAGTCCGGAGGCAAGGTCGATGCATAACGTCTGGCTCATCGCACAGCGCGAGTATGTAGAGCGCATTCGCGCCAAGAGTTTTCTCATCATGACCATCCTCATTCCGCTCCTGATGGGTGCCATCGTAGGAGGCACCGTTCTGATGAGCTTGCACGGCAGTTCGCTGTCTCGCATCGCAGTCGTCACCGCCGACCACCAGTTTGCCGCCGATCTGCAAGCGGAACTCTCCTCGCAGAGCGCCTCCCAGAGCAATACCCAGAGTGCACCCCAGAACGATATCCAGAGCAATCCCAAGAGCGGTATCCGGAGCAAGCCTCGCAGCAACTCCAAGGTCGCCGTGGACATTTACTCGCCCGCGGAACCAGGCATTCTCGACTCCCTGGACGCCCAACTCAAAGCCAAGGACAGCGCCCTCGACGGCTATCTTGTAATGACTCCAGCAGCCTCAAGCACGGCCAGGGCGACATTTCAATGGCGCCCCAGGTCGAAGGCGGATGTCATTGGCCGCTCCCGTGTCGCCGACGCAATCGGAGCCACGCTCACCCGCGAGAGCCTAACCCGCTCCGGCATGGCCGCACCACAAGTCGACACACTTCTGGAGCCGGTGCATCTTGAAGACGCCAGCAGTAAAGACAGTTCCGGCGCGGCCTTCGCAAGCGCTTACGGCATGTTTTTTCTGATGTACTTCGTCATCCTTTTTTACGGGATGAATGTCGCGCGCTCCATCATCGAAGAAAAAACCTCGCGCGTTTTTGAAGTGCTGCTGGCGACCATTCGCCCCGAAGAAATGCTGGCCGGCAAAGTCATCGGAGTGGGTGCAGTCGGCCTCACGCAGGTCGGCATCTGGATTGCCGTTGCGCTCGCGGCCATCAAGTTCCAGTTGATCGGCAGTGGCATCCATATCTTTCCTTCGGGCACGCAAACCGTCTTTTTCGTCGTCTTCTTGCTGCTCGGCTATCTCCTCTATTCCAGCCTGGCCGCTGCTCTCGGCGCGATGACCAGTTCCGAGCAGGAACTCCAGCAGATGAACATCTTCCTGATGCTGCCGCTGATCGCCTGTTCGGTCGTTATCTTCAACGTCGTCACCAACCCCGACAGCGTACTGGCTAAGGCCTTCTCTTTCTTCCCCTTCTGCACGCCGCTGATTATGTACACCCGCATCGTCGTGGGCAAACCCAGCCCCTTCGCCATCACACTTTCTCTCGTGGATCTGGTGCTGACTATCGTCGTGGTCCTCTGGCTCGCTTCGCGCATCTACCGGGTCGGCATTCTGATGTACGGCAAGCGGCCCAACCTGCCCGAGATTCTGCGCTGGCTCAAGTACAGCTAAATTCGTAACTTCGACCGTTTTTAGTCTTGATAAACTTGTAGCCGACTCTATCGGTGGGGCATTCCATGCTGATCGATCTCGAACAACATGAAGCGCGTGCCGAACCTTTCCGTTCGCAGGTCTGCATCATCGGCGCTGGCGTCGCGGGCAATTCGCTCGCTCATCGCCTCGCGGCAGCCGGAATCCGCGTTGCTCTGCTCGAGGCCGGCGGCCGCGCCCACGAAGACCGCAGCCAGAGCATCTACAACGCCCGCATGGCGCGCCTGAAGCACAACGGCACCCACGAAGGCCGCTTCCGTCTGCTGGGCGGCTCGTCTACGCGCTGGGGCGGACAACTGCTGCCGTACACCGCGGAGGTCATGCAGCCTTTGCCGTCGATGCCCTCGCACGGCTGGCCCATCGGCCTCGACAAGGTTGCACCCTACTATCCCGACGCGCAGCGCCTGCTCGATGCGGACGATCTGCCGTTCGACGCCAATCCGTTCCTCAACGCGTTCCATCGCCCCGTGCCGCCGCTGCTCGATGAGCTCCCCGAGTTGCGCGCGCGCTTCTCCAAATGCGCTCCGTTCTCACGCCGCAACGTTGGCACTACGCTGGGCAAAGAGCTTGAGCAGGGTCAAGCGGCCACTCTCTATTTACACGCCAACCTCACCGAACTGTTGCTCTCTTCCAACGGCGACCGCGTCGAAGCCGCGCTGGTGCGCAACTATGCGGGGCAAAAGTTTCGCTTCGAGGCCGACCACTTCGTCATCGCCTGCGGAACCATCGAGACGTCACGCCTATTGCTGGCCTCGCGCAGCGTAATTCCCGCAGGGGTCGGCAACACCCACGACCAGGTGGGCCGCTACTTCCACGACCACATCAGCCTGCCCGCCGCGCAACTCACCGGCCCCGCGCGCCAGTTATTTCTCGAGTCCTTCGGCCCGTTCCTCCACCGCCGCACCGCGCACACCGTCAAATTCGAGGCCGCGCCCAAACTGCGCGAACGCCTCGGCCTGCTCGCGGTCATGGCGCACATCATCATTGATGAGCCAGAAGACTCCGGCGTCGGCGTCGCCCGCTCGCTGCTGCGCTCCATCCAGCGCCGCGACATCAAGGAAGCGATCTTCCGCGAGCTGCCCAAAGTCCCACGCGCGTCCATCGACCTCGCCCGGCTCGCCTACACCGCAAAGTTCAAGCAGCGCCGCCACGCGTCGTCAGGCGCCACGGTGAACCTCTGTCTGGACTCAGAGCAGCTTCCGCTCGCCGACACTCGCATCCGCCTCGACGCCGACCTCGACGCGCTGGGCATGCCGAAGACCGTGGTGGACTGGACTGTTTCCGCAGCCGACCTGAAGACGCTGCGCGCGTTCGCAGCATATCTTCGCGAACGCTTCACCGCGCTTTCGGGCAACGGGGTCAAGATCGATGGCGTCAACTGGCGTCCGGAAATTTTCGACGAGTCCGCCGAAATCACTGGCATCACCGACACCTACCACCCCATGGGCGGTTGCCGCATGGGCATTGATCCGCGCCAGAGTGTCGTTGACGGGGATCTCACGGTACATGGCATCACGAACCTATCGATTGCCAGCGCCGCTGTCTACCCCGCAGGCGGAAGTTCCAACCCAAGCTTCACGATCATCGCGCTGGCGCTTCGCCTCGCCGATCGTCTCGCCACGCAAATCAAAGGTCGCGCCACTCCCTCACTAGCAACGTCAAACCTTCGATGACAAAATTTTCAGCGGGCTCAAAGCTGCTCGCCCTCGTTCTGCTCGGCTCCTCTCTGCGCGCGACGACTCAGTCCCAAACGCCACAACCTTCAGAGCCGCCGCGCCAACAACAAGATTCTTCCCAACGCAAGGGAGAAATCATCTTCCAAAGCCAAGGGGAGCCACGTGTTGCAACGCCGAAGGGTGCAGCGCCCGAAGCGGCACAAACTGCGTCAAAAGACACACCCGACATCACCGACACCGAGCGTTCCGCGCTCACTTTCACCGCTTACGATCTCGACGCGCGACTGACCCCCGCCGCTTCGCGCCTCGCCATGCGCGCGCGGCTCACGCTGCGTAATGACGGGGCAACACCGTTGATCCATCTTGCGCTGCAAATCTCGTCCTCACTCACATGGGAGAGCGCGACTCTGGTGGGCGACAAGACGCTGAGCCATCTTCCACTCGCGCAACACCTGCTCGAAACCGACGCCGACCACACGGGCCAAGTCAGCGAAGCGATCTTAACGCTACCAAAGGCTCTGGCACCCGGCGCATCGCTCACCATCGACACGTTTTACTCCGGCAGCATCAGGCAAAACTCCACGCGACTGGAACGCATCGGAGCTGCGCGCAATGAGGCCGCGAAGACCGATTGGGACGCCATCACGCAAGACGCCACGGCACTACGCGGCTTTGGCGACGTGCTGTGGTATCCCGTGGCCGCGCCGCAGGTGTTCCTCGGCCAGGGCGCACAACTCTTCGACGCGGTCGGGAAAACCAAGCTGCGCGAATCGAGCGCGTCCGTACGGCTTCGCGTCGGCGTCGAGTACGTCGGGGACCCACCCATCGCGGCATACTTCTGCGGCCGCCGCCACGCCTTCAAGAGCGTTAGCGACAACGTTGATGCGCCCGTCGTCAACGCGCCAGGACTTGCCACCGTTGAGTTTGCCGCTGCCCCGCTCGGCTTTCGCGTGATGAGCCTCTTCTTTATCAATTCGCCAGAAATCTTCGCCGCACCGCTGCCCGGAGCATCGACATCCGGCGGAGTGCTCGCTGTTGAAACCAGCAACGACTCGCAATTACCACTCGTCGCCGCCACGGCGCAAGACGCCGCGGCGCTGCTGACGGAGTGGCTCGGCCCGCACCCGCTCTCGTCACTGGCTGTCCTCGACCACTCCGGCCAGCCGTTTGAAGACGGCCCGTTCCTTGTCGCGCCGCTTGCGGGCCTGGCTGCGCCCGATGCCGCGCCCGCGCTAACGCATAGCCTCACGCATGCTTGGGTGCAGACTGGCCGCCCGTGGATGGATGAAGGCCTGGCACAATTTTTCGTGCTGCTTGGCGTCGAGCGCACCAAGGGCCGAGAAGCCGCCACGGCACAACTCGACGCACTGCTCGAACCCCTGACGCTGGCAGAACCCGCGCTCGAATCCGGTAAACCCGCGCCCGTCGGCGAGCCTCTACCCTCCGCCAGCAGCGAGTTCTACTACCGTCGCAAGGCTGCCGCCGTGTGGTGGATGCTGCGCGATATCGCTGGCGAAGACGCGCTGAAACAGGCGCTCCAGGCTTGGCGTGTGCAGCCCGCATCGACGCGAGACCCGGAACAGGACGCGGCGCGCTTCGAGACGGTCCTCGAAAAAACCTCTGCCAAAGACTTGCACTGGTTCTTCGACGATTGGGTGTTGCACGACCGCGGACTGCCTGACCTTACCCTGGTCGATGTGACGCCGCGCCAACTCCCTGCACCGCCTGGAAAATCAAGCGGCTGGCTTGTGGCCGTCACGGTGCGCAACGATGGCGCCGCGGTCGCCGATGTCCCATTGGTTGTCCGTTCCGGGAGTTTCAGTACGACGCAGCGTATGCGGGTCCCGGGATTTGGCAGCACCACGACGCGCATCGTCGTCGAAGCGGCACCGACCGAAGTGGTTCTAAACGACGGCAGCACGCCCGAGCAGCGGACTTCAACGCATACGCGCGACATTGTGCTGCATAGCAAATAGACGGCGTTGGTCTGGCGCTGAAGTTTCACGGCGCTTGTTTTCTCTGTCACCGTGGCGCAGCGAAGGAATCTGCATTTCGTCTTGCGCCCGACATCAGCGTTTGCGCTTGCGAGGCCTTATAACGTCCGGAACCCTCTTCGCAACACAACTCTGCGGGCCGCCCCAGGCACGTGTGCAGGTCACGTCCACCGGCATCGCCGCTGTGGAACTCCACGAGATGCCCGGGAAAGCGTGGCCCAGGCCATCGCCCAGCGGTGGCAGTCTCGCGACGAGCGCCGAAAGCTCCTGTGGCGTCGCTGTACCCGTCAATTGCAGCGAGTACGTTTGGCGATTGACGCTTCCACTCAGCATCAACGGGGCTTTGTCGAGAGGCGCAACGTTGACTGAGGCAAGCGTAAAACTTTCATCCCGTGGATGCACTGAGAAGACGCGCGGCATTGTTAGCGGCTTCTGCGCCAGTCCGCTTTGGTCGGCAACTTCAACGGTGTCGTGAAATTCTCCCTGCCAACCGGCCATAGCGTTGCTTTGCGGGCCCATCCGCGCCACGCTTCCGGCAACGCTTCCATGAGGCTTGAAGGTCGCCGGAATCCGCTGGGAAAACAGCCGCCCCCAATCGAGCAGCCAAGCGTCCGGAACGCTCGTCATGCCGACTTTCAAGCCCGTGTCACGCAGGCCCGTCAAATCCAACGTGTCTGCGGTCGCCACGAGCAGACCGTCTTTCGGGTTTGCCTTGTTGAGAGCCAGCGTGCAAGCGGGTCCGCGCATCACCGCGGACGCCACCGCAAGATGGCCACTGCAGTCCACGTCGAGGTTCAACATTTTCTCCGGAATGAAATCCGCGCGCCTCACATCGGTCAGCTTCAACGATCCATTTACTGTGGCGTCGCCGAGCGTTCCATGCAGCGTGGTCGTGGCTTCCACGCCTCCGCGCCAACCGGCATCTGCGCCCGTCAGCACGCGGCTCGCTTCGCCCAGCGGAGCGCGCCGCCAGGCCGCCGTCAACTCGATGGGCACGGCCTCGACGCGCGCCGCGCGCTGCAGCGTCGCCTCGACAGTGAGCAGACCGGTATCGAAGACGTTGGTATCGGTGCGCGCTGGCTTGGCTTCCAAATGCACGCGCCACTGTTGCGGCGAGGGCAGCCAGAGCGCGAAGTCGGCTTCGGTCAGCGCGAGCGGCTTCTTTTCATTGCCCATCTTCACGTTCACGCGTGCCCCCTTAGCCTCGATATAAGGAAACCGCGGAGCTCTACCAGCCCTCCTTTGCGCAGTAGGCGCTGTGTCTTCCTGCGCGGCGCGCAGCAGGATACTCTCGATGTTCCAACGCCCATCGGCGCGTCGCACGAGGTTCACGCTGGGGGCTTCGAAACGGATCGTCGCGAACTCCACCTGCCGCCGCCATAAAGAACTTGCGCGCAAAGTCGCCTGCACGCTGTCGGCGCGAATCACAGGCTCAGACCCGAACGCAGGGTCTTCGCTGACGACCAGATTTTCCAGCGTGAATCCCGGCACCGGCAGAATATTCAGCGTCACGCGGTCCATGTGTACGGGCCGACCCAGGCTCTCGCTCATGCTGGCCGCGATACGTCGCCGCAACCGGTTCGCGCTGATCAGCGGCGGCGTGAGGACCAGCGCGGCGACCGCCAGAACAGCGGTCAGAATCCATAGCGAGCGCCGTTTGAAGCTGGGCCGCCGCTCTAGCGCGTCGGGAGTGTCTTCAGAATGGGAATGACTCATCCTCTACCGAATCACATGCAGCGTCCGCGACCAGCGCGTGCCGTCGAAAATATGGAGGATCACATGGAACATGAAGGCAACGCGGTCGCCCATCGAGGTCTTGTCTTCCTGATCGGCGGGCGTCTTGAACGACCAATAAACGAACATCGGCCGTCCCATGATGTTCTCGTCCGGTACAAATCCCCAGTAGCGGCCGTCGAGACTGTTGTGGCGATTGTCGCCCATCGCAAACACTTTGCGAGGCGGCACGATGATATCGCCGTTTCGAACATTGGTCGCCAACTCCTGCGCCCAGACCTCGGTCAGTCCGTCGGCCCCGGTGGGCGCGATGCTGGGAAATTCGTCGCGATAGGGGATGTACGGGGGGCGCGGATCGTCGGAGTCGTTGCTCAGCTTGTAAGGCTCCGGTTGCGGCGCGCCGTTCAGGAACACAACGCCGTTAACCAGATGGATGCGGTCGCCGGGAACGCCGATGACGCGCTTCACCAGGATCAGGTCCGGCGTCTCGGGGTTCGGCTTGAGGAACACAATGATGTCGCCGCGTTGCACCGCGCGGTAGTGAACAAACGGCGCCCATTTTGTCGGCGGGGCCAGCGTAACTCGGTCAACCAGCAGGTGGTCGCCGACCAGCAGCGTGTTCTTCATCGAGCCGGACGGAATCTCGAAGTTCTGCCCGATGAACGCAAAAGCGAACAGTGCAATCACTATGACCGTGCAAATCGACGCCAATGCTTCGAGCGGCGTTTCTTCGACGTCGCCTTTTTTGCGCAACCGGCCATGGGCGTCGCGGAGGGTGGGCGCGTCTGTTGGGGTGGATAAAACCTGATCGTCCGCGGTGTTGTTCAAAGTTCGGAATCTCCTGCCGATATTCGCCTTGCCAGTGTATCGTGGTGGTTCTCTTATCGCTTACCGCACCAGCCGTTCGTTTTTGATCGCGTCCGCGAACCGTTGCCTCAGCGTCCGGTTCGCGGAACGGTCGCCGAGCGAGAAGTAGACCACCAGCGGGCGTCCGACCAGCGCGGAGCTTCGAACGAAGCCCCAGTAGCGGCTGTCCTCGCTGTCGTTGCGGTTGTCGCCCATCACAAAGTAGCGGTCGGCGGGGATGTACAGTTCGCCGTCGCGGACGTCGCGGCGCATCGTTCCCCACCACGCCGGATCCACGTTGGCGTCCATGCTGTGTATGGTGGGAAAGTTATCGCGAAAGCTGTCTGGAATCGACTCGCCGTAGAACGCATAGGGCTCGTCGACGGCCCGCCCGTTGATAAACACGCGCCCGTTGCGCAACCGCAGCCGGTCGCCCGGAAGCCCCACGATCCGCTTCACAAAATGTACCGCCGGATTCAGCGGGTAATGAAATACGGCGATGTCTCCGCGATGCACCGCCGGCGGGGGCATCAATACGTCGAACGAGCCGTGCGGCGCGAACGCCTGCTTGTCCATCAGCAGGAAGTCGCCCACCTGCAGCGTGGGTTCCATCGACTCCGACGGAATCCGGAAGGGCTGGACGATGAAGGTGACGACAAAGGACGCCACCACCACAACCGCCAGCAGGGACTGGATCGCCGTCAGCACGTCGTCCCGGCGGAGGGCGGCTTCGCTCGGCGCTGTGGCCGTTGCGATCATCCTGCCGCCGGCGGAGCGGTGTCCGTCCAGTGCTCCAGGGCGAGTTCGGCGGCCCGCTGTTGGGCTTCCTTTTTGGTCGCGCCCTCGGCCGAAGCCAGAACGCGGGCTTCGGCTTCGGGCGCCGCGATCAGCTGGGCCTCGACGCAGAACAGCCTCTGGTGCGCGGGGCCGCTTTGTCCGGCGTCGAGGTAGCGCAACTTGCCCGCGCCAGTCGCCTGTACGCGTTCCTGGAGGAGCGTCTTGTGGTCGCGCAGCGCGCCGCCAGTCGAACCTTCCAACGCCTTGCGCAGAGCTTTCATCTCGGGCGCAATCACGGCCCGTTCGATCAGCGCGCAGGCGGGCTTAAGGCCTGCATCGAGGTACACGGCGGCGATCACGGCCTCGGCCGCGTTCGCCAGCAAGGTGGGCTTGCGGCGGCCTCCGACCTGCTCAGCGCTCTTGCCCAGGACCAGGAACTCGCCCAGGCCAAGCTCTTCGCCCACATCGGCCATGCGCTTGCGGCTGACGAGCGAGGCGCGCAGCCGCGTCAGCTCGCCTTCGCTGCATTGCGGGAACTGCTTGAAGAGCGACTCGGCCACGGCCAGCCCGAGCACCGCGTCGCCGAGAAACTCCAGTTGCTCGTTGTCCGTTCCCGGCTCGGCAACCGCTTTTCTCTCATCCTGTGCCGAAGAGGCCGGTCCTCGCGACTCGTAGGCAAACGACCTGTGCGTCAGCGCCAGATGCAGCAACTCGGGCCGCGCAAACCGGTGTCCCAACCGCGACTCCAGCTTGTCGTAATGTCCTGCTTGTTCGCCTCCGGTCGCTGGCTGGACTCGTCGCGTCGCCATTGGGATCCTCTGCTTCTACTCTAGCCGCCAACGGTCAAAGCTGCGATCCAACGGTCACTTGCTGAACACCTCACCCAATCCGTGATCGGCAACGGAGTGTTAGCCCCTCCGCGAATCCAGCGGGAAGATTGCCTGCTTTCGTCTGGATTCGCCGGCCCTCCCCTCCCCCCTAAATCGTGTAAAGTCCGCAGAACAAAGAGCTTAGCTCTGTACTTACGTTGTACGTACTTTGCAAAGTCTTCAAACGAAAGCGTTTATATGGCTCAACCTTGCAAAGTCCTCAACATAGAAGCTTTAGCTTGATAGGTCGCTCTTTCACTCGAGTTAAAGGCAAACGCCCAGCGCGTGGCCGGGCGAATATCTTCTGTTGTGTTTATTATATCTTGGCTGTCAAGCGTTTTCTCTTCACGCGCCTATGACGTTGTCATCTCGTAGTGGAGTCTTCGCGCTTTTGCGAAGACGTAGTGGAGAGACCTGTAGTTTTATCGTTGTGTCGAAGCCTGCGGGTCTCTCCACTACGGCGGCAAAGTGCGCCGCCTTCGGTCGAGATGACAACGCTTGGATAGGTCGAAACGGCAATGTAGGCAGTGCGGCTACTCTCGGGTGGGTTCGACGAAGGGTTCGATGGGTTTGCCCCATTCCTCGCTCAAGTCCGCCCAGGCTGGATTGATACTTTAGATTAGAGCTATCTTCTTGGCCCGTGACCATCGCTTCAGTTGCTTCTCGCGTGCGATGCCGACGACCGCGGTCTGAAAGCGCTCGAAATAAACGAGTCGATGACACCGGTATGTCTTCGAGTACCCTTCAAACTTCCCGTTCTTGTGTTGATCAACACGAAACTCCAGCCTGGAGGTGAAGCCGATGTAGAGCGTCAGACTCCGGCTGACCATGATGTAGACATAGAAGTGGTATTCGCGCATTGTGCCTCCATGAGCGGGCTGCGGGTCTCTCCGCTGCGTCTTCGCAAAAAGCGCGAAGACTCCGGTCGAGATGACAGGGTTTAAATGTTGTGCGCCTCGGGGATTGGACTGCGGGTCTCTCCGCTGCGTCTTCGCAGAAAGCGCGAAGACTCCGGTCGAGATGACAGGGTTGGGGTTGGATGTTGCGCAAAGCGCGGAGACTCCGGTCGAGATGACAGGGTTGGGGTTTGGGTGTAGTTACTTGGGCGGGTCGGGGCGGTAGGCGTCTTTTTGGGCTTTGCCGGTGGGGTCGAGGTCTTTGTCGTCGGTCGGGGCAGGCTGGGCGCGTTGGGGCAGCGCGAAGGGGGCCTTGATGCCCTTTTCAGCGGCCAGGCGGGTGTCCGGTTTGGCGTCGCGGACGGTGAGCGCCGCCTTGTACTCGGCGATGGCCTTGTCGCGGTTCGGCTCGCGCATGGAATCGTACAGGCGGCCCAGGTAAATGTGGCTCCAAGCCAGCGTGCGCGGGTCGGCGCTGGACTTCAGCGTCGCTTCAAATCCGTCCATCGCCTGCTGTGGGCGGCCCGACATCAGCTCGATCCGCGCCAGCACATACTGCGCGCGTCCGTGGTCGCCTTTAGGGTCGGCCATGGCTTTTTCGGCGAGAGTGGCGGCGGTTTCGCGGTCGTTCTTGAGCAGCGCCATCTCGGCGCGGTCCATGTCCGTCAGCGTTCTCGGCTGGCGGGGTGAGCCGCGCAGCACGTCCGTTGAACCCTCTTTGGCGAATACGATCTGCTCGTCGTGGTGGCGCTCACGCTCGACGTCCATGCCATAGATCATCGGCCCAATTTCATCGCGCAGACCGTCGCCCTCGCGCTCCATGACTTGCAGCTTCTCG
>JBBRCA010000023.1:0-26875 GCA_038205325.1 Terriglobales bacterium
AAAACACAAAAAAGCCGCGACCCCACAACACACGGCCACCAAGCACGTCACGACCCACACCGCCTCGCACCACAGCGCCTCGCACTCCAAGACCTCAAAGCACCGCAGCTCCAAGTCCAAAAAGCCGATCTCACATCCCCCCATGGACACCGCCCGGGCCACCACGATCCAAACCGCGCTCATCAAATCCGGCTACCTCTCCGGCTCGCCCACCGGCACATGGGACGCGCAAAGCATGGCCGCGATGCAGAAGCTGCAATCCGACAACGGCTGGCAAACCAAGATCGTCCCCGACTCCCGCGCCCTCATCAAGCTCGGCCTCGGCCCCGAACCGCCCATCCAGTAGATGTAGATCCCTGCCCTTCTTTTTGTCATCCCGCAGCGCCAACTTTTTGTCATCCCGTAGCGCAGCGGAGGAATCTGCTTCTGCACTTGCCGTTGTTTGTTTTTCGCCGTCATCCTGAGCCGTAGGCGAAGGACCCCCGTGTTTCGCTCTCCCCCCGTCGCTCGAATCCTCATAGTTGAACCAACCCTAGTCCTCCGTCGTATCTTGAGCCATGCCCATCCTCCATCGCGCGTCGCTCCTTGCCAGTTTCCTTTGCACCTTCGTCCTCGCCCCGCACCAGGCCCGCGCCATCGAACTCAAAATCTCCGCGCAAGCTCTCGAGCGCACCCTCGCCAAACAGCTTTTCACTGGCTCACAAGGTCGCTACTACATTCGGGGTGACGAGCGCTCCGCCTGCTTCGTCTACGCCGAACGACCCAAAGTCACCTTCGTTCAAGACCGCATCGTCGTCCACGTCCACACGCATTCCAAGCTGGGCACCAGCCTGCGCGGCGCCTGTCTCGGCCTCGCGCTCGCGCCCGAAGCCGACGTCTCCGTCCTCCCCGACGCGCAGGGAGAGAACATCGGCTTCCGCGACGCCCGCGTCGAGAACCTGAGCACGTCCCGCGAACTCAATATTTTTCTCGTCCCGTTCCTAAGCCACAAACTGCCGCAAAAAATGACGGTCAACATGGCCGACCTGCTGCGCAAGCTCCTCACGCAATCCTCGGAAACCACAGGGTACGAAATGAAGCTCGACCAACTCCGCATCCACTCCATGCAGGTCTCAGGCGATTCCCTGGTCGTCGACTTCGACGGCAAACTCGCCGTTCACTGACCCTCACCTGAAACTCACCGCCATATGCCAGCGCAACCCACGCTCCGCCGTCTTGCCTAACACCACCGCGTACTCGCGCAACTCCTCCAACACCAGCACGCCTTCCGAGCCCAGCTGCTGCGGTTCATCTTGCAACGCCTCGATCAACGCCTCCACGGACGCCACGCCGTCCTCCGCCCGAAACCACTGCGGCGGCGGCAACTGTTTCATCAACTCCTCATCGCCCGCGCCGCCCTCCACCAGCAGCGCCATCAGGTTCTCGTCCGCCGAGAAGAACTCGATCAGCGGCCGCACGCCCAGCTTCAGCGCGAGCTTCTCAACCGCATCCTCGTGCCGCGCCAGCGCCCGCCCGTTGACGAAAGTGTCATAACCGGGGTCTTCGCCTTCGACAACGATGTACATCGAAGCCGCCATGAAATCGAGTGTAACGCCACCCGCCGTATACGCAAGACACCTACGCCAAATGAAGCGCGGAGGTATCGGCGTCAGTTCCGCGCGCCCTGAGCAGGCCTACGGAACCAGCCGCCAGCAACACCATCCCAGCGCATAACCGCAACGTCACACCCGACCGAAGAATCAAAGCCGTCTCGACGATAGTAAACAGCGGAATCGCAAAATATCTCGCGGCGTACCTCATCCCGTCCATCTGCAACACAACCCGCACAACCAGCCCCGTCAACAGCGCATCGAGCGCCAGCGCCCACACCGAAAACCCCTGTGCCGGAACTCCGCTCGAAGCCACGCGCCCGGCTTCGATCAACACCAGGCCAACTGCACCGCCCGCAAACAACAAGCCTGCGCTCCACTCCACGGCCACCCGCCGCACGACCCTCCGGCAAGCCACGCACGCCGCACTCACCGCGACCGGTGGAGCAATCAACCACACCCACCCCAGCACATCGGAAGGCAGCGTCAGCGGCAGCACCAGCAGCGCGCCGCCAAGCCCCGCAAGTCCGGGCCACAAAGTCGTGCGGCCATCCGTTGAGTCGCTCCAAATCCCGCTCAACAGCGTCACCACCACCGGAACGAAGCACAACGCGACAGTCCGAATCAAAGGCTCCCCCGCCGGCCCGCGCAGCGCCGCCCCCAGCGCCGGTGCCGCCAGCAACCCACCTCCAATGGCGAGCAGCCCCAGCACGTCCGAGGGACTACGCGCGTGCCTGCGCCGGGCGATGGCAACCGCACACGCCGCGACCGCTCCAATTGCACATGCCCAGGCCTCAGACCGCAGAGTCGAACCCATCCGCGGCCACTGGTCCGCAACGATCCAACGACTGGACGCAACCACGCACAACACCGCGAAGGAAATCCACAACGACCACCGCACTGTCTTCATGACCCTTCTCTTGGCTAACAATGTTGGGTGCCCCCTGCCCGGATTCTCGGACATGGGTTCGCAGAATATCCGCGCTTGCGACTGCCGCAAAGCACCGAAGCCGCGCACCAGGCGCGGCTTCAGTATCTATCCCCTAAACGATCGAACTAGCTCGCAGCTCCACCACCCTGAGGCGCGGAACTACCACCACCGCCCTGTCCGGGACGACGGCCACTGCGACGCCGGCGTCCACGACGCTGTCCGCCAGGGCCAGCCGCAGCTCCCGGGCCAGTATTTCCTGATCCAGTATTTCCCGATTCAGGAGCTACCGTTCCAGGAGTAGCCGCGCTCTCTTCCGTTCCCTCATCGTCGCCTTCATCGCCGTCCGCATCATCGTCATCAAAGTCGTCTCCGCCTTCAACCACGATAGTTTCCTGATGCTGAGGGGGCTCCGGACGCGCTGGGCGTTCGGGGCGATCTTCACGATCAGGGCGATCTTGACGCTCCGTCCGCTCCGGCCGTGGACCACGGTCCCCGCGTTCGGAACGTTCGCGACCGCCTCCACCGCCCTCATTGCTTTCCGCAACTTCAGGCAGCCCCAGCTTGGCGCGCTGCTCGCGCAGCACCGCCTTGCGGGAAAGCTTGACGCGATTGCCTTCCATTGAAAGCACCTTCACCAGCACCTGATCGCCTTCGCGAAGCTCGTCCTTGACTTCCTTCACGCGATGCTCCGCAATCTCGGACACATGTAGCAGGCCGTCCGTGCCTGGGAAGATTTCGACAAACGCGCCGAACTCCGCCAGCCGCACGACCTTGCCGAGATACGTCTTGCCGACTTCCGGCACCGCCGTAATGTCCGAGATCATCTGGATCGCGCGCGCCAATCCATCCGCGTCGCTCGAAGCCACATTCACGCGGCCCGTATCGTCTACGTCGATCTTCACACCGGTCGCATCCACGATGCCGCGAATGATCTTGCCGCCCGGCCCGATCAGGTCGCGAATCTTGTCGGTCGGAATCTGAATGGTGTGGATGCGTGGAGCGAACTGCGACTTCTCCGCATTCACACCCGGCTGCGCTGCGTCCATCTTGTCTAGCAGGAACAGCCGCCCAACCCGCGCCTGCTCCAACGCCTCGCGCATAATCTGCGCCGTGATACCCATGATCTTGATGTCCATCTGCAACGCCGTGATGCCCTTGCGCGTTCCGGCCACCTTGAAGTCCATGTCGCCGTAGTGGTCTTCGGCGCCCGCAATGTCGGTGAGGACAGCGTAGTTCTCGCCCTCCTTCACCAGGCCCATCGCCACGCCTGCAACCGCACCCTTGATGGGAATGCCAGCCTGCATCAACGATAGCGAAGCTCCGCACACCGTCGCCATCGACGATGAGCCGTTCGACTCCAGAATGTCAGACACCACGCGCAGCGTATATGGAGATTCATCCTCGCCCGGCAGCACCGCTTCAAGCGCGCGCCACGCCAACGCTCCGTGACCAATTTCACGGCGACCCACGCCGGTCATGCGCCCAACTTCACCCACCGAGAATGGCGGAAAATTGTAGTGCAGCATAAACTTGCGCTTCTGCTCGCCCTGGTAGCTCTCCATGCG
This sequence comes from Terriglobales bacterium, assembly GCA_038205325.1. Lineage (GTDB taxonomy): Bacteria > Acidobacteriota > Terriglobia > Terriglobales > Acidobacteriaceae > Granulicella. The sequence continues at coordinate 4,086 of JBBRCA010000023.1, forward strand.
CTGCGCATCATCGGTCGTACCCAAGGTGACCGACACCAGCGCCTGCGTTTCGCCGCGCGTGAAGAGCGACGATCCATGCACACGGGGCAACACGCCCATTTCTATATTGATCTCGCGAATTTGATCGAAGGCCCGGTGATCCGGGCGAATGCGCTCGGTCAGAACCTGCTCGCGGAAGATGTTTTCGCGCAGCTTCTCGTAGCTCTTCGAGAGCTTTTTCGCCGCGCTCGCATCGCCTTCCGGCAAGGCCTTCTTGAGCTCGTCCTTGATCTCCTTGACCAGCGCATAGCTCTCGAACTTCGGATGCTTCTGCGTGTTCAGCGCGTCCTTCAAACGGTCGCCGACTTTCGAGGTCAGACCGTTCAGATACTCGGTGTTGTTCTCCAGTTCTGGAACGACCCGCTTCTTCTTGCCAGCGCGCGAAACCAGGTCTCCGATGCCCGCGCAAATCTTCTTGATCTCAACATGCGCGAACTCGATCGCTCCGACGACAACTTCCTCCGACACTTCCTTCGCCCCGGACTCGACCATCACGATGCCGTCTTTGGTGCCGACAACCATGATGTTCAACAGGCTGGTAAGACGCTCAGCGTAGGTCGGGTTCACGATGTACTGCTCATCGACATATCCAATACGCACCGCGCCCACAGGCCCGTGGAACGGAATGTCCGACAGCGCCAGCGCGCAGCTTGCGCCGTTGATGCCCAGCACGTCGGGATCATTTTCCTTGTCCGCCGAGTACACGAACGCAACAACCTGCGTCTCGTTCCTAAACGCCGCCGGGAACAGCGGACGTATAGGGCGATCGATCTGCCGCGAGGTGAGCACTTCCTTCTCGCTGGGGCGGCCTTCGCGCTTGATAAAGCCGCCGGGAATGCGTCCCCCCGCGTAGGTGAACTCGCGATACTCGACTGTGAGCGGGAAGAAGTCAATGCCTTCCTTGGGGTCGGGCGAGGCGGTCGCGGTGGCCAGAACGGCGTTGTCGCCGCTGGTCGTGAACGCGGCACCGGGTGCCTGCCGGGCCATGCGGCCCGTCTCGAATTTAATATGCTTTCCACCGGAAAGCTCGACGGTGATGTCCTGCTTCATGTGTAGTTCCTCGTATTCTCTTGTGGTGTTTTGTCTCTAAGCTTTGGGAAGCCCACGGGAGGGTGCGGCTTCAGCCGCACCACAAAGGCAATAGAACCCAGACGGCTTTAGCCGCTGAGGGCAATGCCACGGACTTATTCAGACCTGCCTTAAGCACGCCCACAAAGACGACGGCCCCGCCGAAGTCCTTCCGAGCGGGGCCAAAGCTATGCGCGGCGGTCAGATGCCGCCTCGTGCCTTGTGGTACATCAGTTTGTGGGGGACGAACGGATACGGTCGAAGCCGCTCCTGCTCGAACCTCAAAGATTTGAGGGTCCAACGTTTGTTCCTCAGTGTGAATCTGCGCCAACCAGCCAACGCTGAAAGCCCATGCACCCGTTACTTGCGGATGCCCAGCTTCGCGATGACGTCACGGTAGCGGTCGGAGTCGGTCTTCTTGAGGTAATCCAGAAGACGGCGGCGCTTGCTGACCAGCATCAACAGGCCACGACGGGAGCCGTGGTCCTTCTTGTGCATTTTGAAGTGCTCGGTCAACTCGCCAATACGCTCGCTCAAAATCGCGATCTGGACCTCGGGGCTTCCCGTGTCCGATTCATGCGTACGGAATTTTGTGATGATGTCTGTTTTCTTTGTGGATGCCAACACGGCAGATACGTACTCCTGTTTCTTTTTTCTCTAGTCCACTTCGCTCAGTGTCAGATACAAGAATAGCACGCAAGAGGAGACGCTTTCGCCACTCACTCCAGCTTATGTTTGTCATTCCGTGCCCTGAGCGAAGTCGAAGGAATCTGCATTTCCCCCGTTGCGGCTCAAGCTTTCATCTCACGCAATGTGTTTGTTCAGAAACTCCAACGTCCGGCTCCGCGCCAGCTTCGCGGCCTCGGGTTTGAAGCTCGCTGGATCGACATCGCGATTGAACGCGTGTCCCGCCCCGGGATACACAAAAATCTGGACCTCCGGATGGGCTGCGCTGACGGCGTCTCTTTGGTCTTTCCCGATATGGCTGTCGTCCGCGCCAAAATGCAGCATCACCGGGCACGAAGGTTGTTCGTCGGCAAACTTCCCAATCCCGCCCGCATAGTACCCGACGCAGCACTTCGGCTGCATCTTGTACGTCTGACCGCGCGTCGCAACCCACCAGGCCGCCAACCCCCCGTAACAATACCCGATGACGCCGATTCCCTTGCCTTCCTTGCGCGCAAACTCGTACGCGGCGGCAACATCCAGCAGCGTCGTTTCGGGCTGCAACTTGCCATACAACTCCAAAGCCTTCTTCTGGCCTTCGCCCTCATACTTGAGCTCCAAATCGCGCTCGTAGCGATCGAAGATGGCGGGTGCCACAACCACGAATCCATCCTTTGCATACCCGTCACAGACGCCGCGAATATGCGCATTGATCCCATAAATTTCCTGCACCAGAACTAACGCCCCAATCGCCTCGTCATCCGGTCGCGCCACATATGCTCCAAGCTCGTGCCCATCCTGCGCCGTCAACTTCACCCATGCACCCATCTTCCACTCCTATATCACTGGAAGAAGTGTACAAAACAACTCTTGCCGTTGCACGTGCTCTTCTTCGTGTCGTTGCACCTGCTTCTGCAGTTGTCCTTGCTAGTTCTTCTTGATGTACAGCACAACTCCGGTTTTGGCGACTATATACTCGACAAAACCACCGGGAGGACAAGAGAATGCGCATCACAAGTGTGGGTCATGCGGTCTTTGCGGCGACCATGATCGCCCTCGGAATCCTTGGCCTGATCAAAGGCGATTTCACCGCGGTATGGCAGCCGGTGCCCCAGGGTGTGCCCGCACCCCATGCGCTGGCCTATCTCTGCGCCTTTATCACCCTGACTACCGGCATAGGGCTCCTCTGGCAACGCACAGCCGCCACCGCTGCCCGTGTATTGCTGGTCTGGCTTCTGCTTTGGTTGCTACTGTTTAAAATGCCCGCCCTCTTCCTCGCGCCCGCTGAGGGAGGTTCCTGGTACAGCTGCGCTGAGTTTGCGGGGATGGTGGCTGGCGCCTGGGTACTTTATGTCTGGTTCGCCGCTGGCTGGGACAAGCAGCGCCTCGGTTTCGCCACTGGCGACAAAGGCCTGCGCATCGCGAGGGTTCTCTACGGTCTGGCCTTGATCCCCTTCGGCGTGGGCCATTTCGTCTATCTCAAAGAGACTGTGGCGGGGGTGCCTGGCTGGCTGCCGGGGCCTGTGTTCTGGGCGTACTTCTTCGGCTGCACCTTCCTCGCGGCGGCCGTGGCGGTGCTCTTCGGTATATATGCACGCCCGGCAGCCGCGCTCTCGGCGTTGCAGATGGGCCTATTTCTGCTACTGGTGTGGGTACCCCTCGCTGTGGTTGGCAAAATGAGCGCATTCCAGTGGGGCGAGGCCGTCGTCACTACTGTGCTGACGGCCAGCGCCTGGGTGGTGGCGGATTCCTACCGCGGCATGCCTTGGCTCGCCGTGAACAAGCGCTAGCCCCAGCGCTGCGCCAAAGTATTACGACGCGGCCTAGCCAAGCCCAACATCGATTGCATCAGGCACTCCGCCAGATCGTTCGTCAAAACCCGATAAGACCCGGACTCGATGGCCCCCTTCAGCTCCGCGAGGCGCGCCGCCCGTGCCTCCGAAACGTCCATGTCCTCAACTCTGCCGACGCAGGTCATATCGCCTCCTGAAGTCTTATCGACGAGGCCGGAGCAAACTTTAGAAAATTCTCATCTTCACAATCGGTCACGCGGCCCGACGCAACGTCCGCTTATCCGGCCCCTTCGCTGCAGCCATCGTAGCCCGCAACCGCACCACCGCCGAAGAATGAATTTGCGATACCCGCGACTCCACCACGCCCAGCGTCGCCCCGATTTCCTTCATCGTCAGCTCCTCATAGTAATAAAGCGTCAACACCATCCGCTCCCGTTCCGGCAGGTCGTCGATTGCGTCCGCCAGAAGCCGCTTCATCTCGCCCTTCATGCAGATAAACAGCGGGTCTTCCTCGGGCGAGCCGGGAATATACGCCAATTCCTCATCGCCCGAGTCTTCTGTACGTTCCATGTGCAGGCTGCCGATCTCAAGTCCCTTCAAGTCGCCCAACAGTTGCTGATAATCTTTCAGTCCCAGCTTCATTTCCAAGGCGATTTCCTGCTCTCCCGGCGCGCGGCTCAGCCTCTGAGTAAGCGCGCGGATGGCCTCTTCGACGGCCCGACCCTTGCGCCGCAACTCACGCGGACTCCAGTCCAGCATCCGCAACGAATCCAGAATCGCTCCGCGAATCCGAAATTGCGCATAGCTTTTGAATTGCACCTGCTTGCCGTGGTCGAACTTCCCGAACGCGTCGATCAACCCCACCACGCCCGCCGAAATCAGGTCATCGAGCTCTACGTGCTGCGGCAGTCGCGCATGGATCTTGCGGGCAATAAAACGAACTGTGGGCAAATGTTCGAGCAGCAACCGGTCGCGCAGCTGCGGATCCATCGGCTGAACGCTCGCTGACTGTTGCGCGCCTGATTGCTCCCACTCAGGCGTCCGTCCCAGCAAGTTCGCCGAAATTCCTTCCGAAACCATCCACGCCGCCTGCTCATCGCCGTTGGTCATCTCTATATCCCCTCGATTTGAAGTTCGCGCGCCGGATATTCTGTCGCGTCGTCTTACACGGGTATAGAAAGCACGGGGCGTGCCGAAGTATGGACACAAGCGGTTAGAGCCTTATCACGCAGGAGGAGCTATCGTGAACAACCGCTCCACCACTGCATAAATCCACTTTTGCGAATCGGCTGCCCACTATTGGGACAAGTTGGAAGTGTGTTCTACTCGCCCTGTGTTAGCACAAGCCAACGTAAGCAGCCGTCCGGGTAAGACTCTGCTCATGGGAATGCACTCACGAAAGCCCCACGGCTTACAGTGTGGCCCTGCGGTAACGAATTTCTTTAGACTGAATTTCGTCCGCATTGCCGGCCAGGATCATTCCACGTTGCAAGACGTGCCGCAGTTCGCGCACGTTGCCGGGCCAGTGGTGCTCTTGCAATCGCTCCAGCGCGGCGGCGGTCAGCCGTTTCCGCGGCGCTTCCTTCCCCATCTCCGCCAGCAAATGTTCTGCCAACAGCGGCAGGTCTTCCATGCGCGCTCGCAGCGCCGGAACTTCCAGCGGAAATACAGCCAACCGGTGATACAGGTCGAGCCGGAATGTCCCATCAGCTGCGCTCTTCGCGAGGTCCCGGTGCGTCGCCGCGATCACCCTCACATCGACGCGCATGGTCTCGTTGTCGCCAATCCGTTGCAGTTCGCCGCACTCCAAAAAGCGGAGCATCTTTGCCTGCAACGCCAGCGGCATCTCCCCAATCTCATCCAGGAAAAGCGTGCCGCCATTGGCGGATTCAATGCGCCCGGTACGCGCCTGCACCGCGCCCGTAAACGCGCCGCGCGTATGCCCAAAAAGCTCCGCTTCCAGCAGCGCTTCGGGGATAGCCGCGCAGTTCAGCACTGTGAAAGGCTTGCCATGACGGGCGCTCAGCCGATAAATGGCGTTGGCGACAACTTCCTTACCGGTCCCCGTTTCGCCTTCAATCAACACGCTCGCCGAAACCGGCGCGACCAGCTTGATCAGCCGAGCGAGTTCCAACATCGGCGCGGAGCGGCCAATCATCTCCGGGAAGTCCTCCGGCTCGTCTCCTCCCCGCCGTCCCCGCAAACCGTCCGCGACCACCGGCGTTTCCCGCACCGCGTCGAGCTTCTGCACAATCCTCAGCCCTGGTCCATCGCCCGCCTGCTGCGCCTCGCGCAACGCGTGCAGCAACTCATGCCGTCGCGGACTGCGCGTCCCGCCTTCGCTAAAATCTCCATCCATCCTCAGCAAGTCGACCCCGGGATACAACCGCCGCACCTGTCCGGCAAACTCTCCCACTTCCAGGTCCGGCAACCAGCTATCCAGTACCAACGCTTCGGGCCGCTGTTCTTCCATCTGCGCCATGGCGTCGGCCCCGCCGCCGGCCTCGCGCACCCGCCATCGCAACCCGGCGAGGCTTGCTCCCAACCGCTGGCGCAGACCCGCGTCGGCGCTTGCCAGAATCACGCTGCGCACGCTCCCTGCCGTCCCGCCCAATTGGAGACTCACTCCCGGCCCGACTCATCGCAAATTTCATCCAGCCGCCGCCGCATCAGCGCAATCCCGTCGCACGCGCGCCTGCACTCCATCAGCGCGCCTTGCAGCGCCACCTTCATGGAGTCCGCATCGCCCATCAGTTGGCCCAGTTCCAAACGGCAAAAAAGCACCGTGAGAGGCTGGCACAAATCATGTAATTCCTGGTCGATCATCGAGCGCAGATTCGCTTTCAACGTAGCCATTTTCCTCAAGCCCTAGCCGCATCGTTCTGACGCAGGATCGCAGCGGGAATGGGCATCGGCGCGCTGGCCAGCCGATATCCCGCGCCCCTCACCGTTTCGATCACCGCACTGGAAAACTTTCCATCTGGACAGGCCGCCGCCAGTTTCCGCCGCAAATAGTTGATATACACATCCACGATGTTCGTCGCGGCATCCGGAGACATCTGCCACAGCTCGCGCAGCAGTTCGGCACGCGTGCAACACTCCCCTCGCCGCAGCATCATGAACTCCAGCAGCGCATACTCTTTCGCGGTCAGGTCGATCTCCCACCCGCCACGGCGCACGCTGTGGTCTACGCGATTAATTTCCAACTCGCCGTAGTTCAATACCGCCGAACTATGCCGCTCCCTGCGCCGCAGAATGCCCGTGCATCGCGCCATCAATTCGTGGAAGCTGAACGGCTTCATCACATAGTCGTCTGCGCCAAAGTTCAGACAGCGAATGCGCTCTTCGACATCGCTGCGCCCGGTCAGGATCAGCACGGAAACGTCACAGTACAGGGCCCGCATCTGCGCCAGCACTTCTGTCCCGTCGAGGCGCGGCAAGCCCAGGTCCAACACCATCAAATCGGGCCGCTGTTCCGAAGCGCTCGCCAGCGCGGCTTCACCATCGCCAGCCAGGTCCACCTGATAGCCCGCCAGCGCCAGGCCTTTTTGCAGGAACATTCCAAGGGCTTTATCGTCCTCAACAACCAGAACACGCATGGAAGGGTCCTCCCGCACCCGAAGAAATCCGCAGGATAGAAATCTCTATCAGGGCTCAGCCCATGCATTATCGACACGCCGTGCGGTTTGTTTCAAAAGTCCAGAAACCTCACCTTGAAATCTTGACGTTCACAAGCGAAGGGGGCCGCCATAATTGGCGGCCCCCTTCGCTTGCAAACCTCGGCGTTACTTCTCGGGCACGCGAGCACTAGCCACGAGTTCTGCGGCGTCCGGCCCGTGGCGATACTCCGGGTGTTGATCCTTCCCAAGGTGCGTGGCCACGCGATGCGCATAGTCGGGGTCGGCCTTCTTGAAGTGCGACAGCTGCAGCTTCTGAATGCGCAGCGGCGTCTGACCGAGCGAGCCCGCTATGGCGTGCGCCGTGCGGTCTTTCTGACCGTCGTCGAACAGCCGCCAGAGGTTGCCGGCCTGGGTGTAGTCGTCGTTGTCTTCGCGATGGTCGTAGCGCGCGACCTTCTCCAGCGTGTCGTTGGCCTGGTACGGAGTCTCGCGATAACGAGGGTCTTCCTTGGGACCGCCGAAGCTATTGGGCTCGTAGTTGGGCAGGTCGCCGCCATTTCCGTCAAAGCGCATCGCCCCGTCGCGGTTGTAATTGAAACCGTTGGTACGTCGCGCGTTGATGGGCAGCAAATCGTAATTGGTGCCAACACGGTAGCGGTGCGCGTCAGGGTACGAAAGCAGCCGCCCCTGCAACATCTTGTCCGGCGAGTAGCCCATGCCGGGCACGATGTTGGACGGGTTGAACGCGGACTGCTCCGTCTCCGCAAAATAGTTCGACGGCATGCGGTCCAGCGTCATCACGCCCACGTCCATCACAGGGTACTCGCCGTGCGGCCAGACTTTGGTCAGGTCGAAGGGGTTGTACTTGAACTTGTCGATTTCGGCTTCGGGCATGATCTGTATCTGGCAGCGCCATGAGGGGAAATTTTTCTGCTCGATGGCGTGTGTCATGTCACGTTGCGAGTAGTCGGGATCAACGCCCGCAAGCCGCTCGGCTTCTTCAGCGCGAATATTCTTGATGCCCTGCGCGGTCTTGAAGTGCCACTTGCAGTAAAACAGTTCGCCGCTCTTGTTAATCAGTGAAAAGGTGTGCGAGGAGTACCCGTTCATGTGGCGTAAGCCGTCCGGAATGCCACGGTCGGAAAACAGAATCGTAACCTGGTGCAAGCTTTCCGGTGACAGGCTCCAAAAGTCCCACATCATCGTCGCGGACTTGAGATTGCTGCCCGGCTCGCGCTTCTGGGTATGAATAAAGTCGCCGAACTTGATCGCGTCGCGGACAAAGAACACTGGCGTATTGTTGCCCACCATGTCCCAGTTCCCTTCCTCGGTGTAAAACTTCAGCGCGAAGCCGCGCGGGTCGCGGGCTGTATCGGCAGAGCCTTTTTCACCACCCACTGTCGAAAAGCGCGCAAACATGTCGCAGGTGTTGCCGACCTTCGCGAAGAGCTTTGCAGAGGTGTACTTCGTGATGTCATGCGTGACCAGAAAGTGTCCGTGGACGCCGGTGCCCTTGGCGTGTACGACACGCTCCGGAATGCGTTCGCGGTTGAACTGCGCCATCTTCTCGAAGAGCTGAAAGTCGTCCAGCGTAACGGGGCCACGACGTCCAGCCGTGACAGAGTTCTGGTTGTCGCCGACGGGGCGGCCTTGGTTGGTCACCAGCAGTGGGTTGGTGTGGGTCGAACCTTCATCCTTCGCGCCCGGCCCTTTGCTGCCGTTACCGATCGGGGATGGGCTCCCGATATTTGAGCCACCGGGATTGAGCTTCTTTTCATCTGCCATGTTCAAGTCTCCATTTCTCTTCTAGTTTATCGCGTGTTGAGGGTTCAAGATGTCAAGAACGCTGCGAGCTTCGAGGGCGGCGGCGGCGCGCTGACCGAGGATAGCGGGGGAGATGCCGGACGGTGCGCGCTCGACGATGTGGACAACCTCTTCACCGTCGGATGCCGCCACCTGTGCGTGCAGATGCCACCGACCGTCAACTTCGTGACAGTAGGCGCCGAGCGGAAGCTGACAGCCGCCACCCAGCGCCGCCAGGACGTGGCGTTCGGCTTGGGTGGCAAACTCAGTGGCAGCGCAGTTTAGAGCGCGAACAGCCGCATAGATCGCCGGGTCGCGGGCGGAATCTTCGCTGTCGAGAGCGTGGCGAGGGCTGCGTGTTTCCAGGCCCAGCGCGCCCTGTCCGGGAGCGGGCGTAAGTTCATCAACCGCAAAACGCTGATGCACATTTTCCGTGCGCCCCAGGCGGTCGAGCCCGGCACACGCGAGCACCAGCGCGTCCGCGTCTCCGTCCGCCCATTTGCGCAGACGCGTGTCGATGTTGCCGCGCATTTCAACGAAGCGCAGGTCGGGCCGCAGTGCCAGCAGCATCGCCTTGCGACGCGGGCTGGTGGTCCCAACACGCGAGTACATCGGCAGCGTGTGCAGCCCCCAGAAATCCTCGCAGACAAACGCATCGCGGGCGTCCGCGCGCGCCGGAATAGCCGCGAGCGTGAAGCGCGGGTCAAGCGCCGTCGGCAAATCTTTGAGCGAGTGGACCGCGAGATCGATGCGGCCCGCGGCGAGGGCTTCTTCAATCTCTTTGATAAAAATGCCTTTGGCGTCGAGCGGCGTGCCATCTTCAAATGTCTCAGGCGCGACGAAGCTCGGGTCCTGCATACGGTCACCAATGGTGCGGATGACTTCGATTTCGACGGCATAACCGTGCTCGCGGAGTTGCGCGGCAATGTGGTTGGCCTGCCAAAGAGCGAGTTGAGAACCGCGCGAGCCAATGCGGATAGTTGGTGTGCTCACAAGGTTAGGATACGCGCTCTTAGATAGGGCTGATGTAGTGGACCAGCGTCGCGCTGGCTAAGTCGACGGTCACGGTGTCGTTCGGTGTTTTGGTTCCCGTGCCATCCGCTGCCGGGTGGTACTCGATGCGAAGCTGCGCCGGATCGGCGAGGATGCGGAGATAGCCGTAGGCCGTCTGGTCGTAATTCTCGAACGTGACGGTATCTTTCCGCTCGGGCTGAGCGAAGATCGGAAAATCTTGCGGCGTGCGAATGGTTCCTGTGCGCGAAAGTGGCAGCAGGCCATGGCCTCCGTTGCCGCAGACCACGAACGGAATCTGACGACCATTGAGGGAGCGTGTGAAACGTTGATAGCTGTGCGCGTGCCCTGAGAGGACGGCATGCGGCCAGACGCCGGTCTTCACGCAAATCGCATCGATCTCCTTGAGCATGACCAGCGAGCCGCTGTGTGTGCCAAAGGTGTAGGGCGGATGATGCACCGCAATGAGGACCGCACCGGTGAATTTCTCCGTCTTGACGCGGGCCAGCGCGGCGGTCAGGAAAGCGAGTTGCACGTCGGAGAGTTGCGGAAACTTTTGAACGCCCGTGACTGGGTCTTTGGTGGACGAAATGACGCCGGGGTTCTCTAGCATGTTGCTGTAAATGCCAAGGATGCGGACGAACGGGGCCTCCAGCGTGAAGTACACGCCGGGCTGCACCATCGTGGTGCGGGAGATGCCCATGGCGTCCACTCCGTGCGTGAACGTGGGCGTGGAGAAGTTCGCAAGAAACGCGCTCAGCGAGGGCGCGCTGGTGCCCGCAGGCGGCGGAAGCACGATGCCGTCGTGGTTGCCGGGAATGGCGAAGATGGGGGCCGGATAGTCTCGGTAGGCTTCATAGAACTGGTCGTAATAATACTTGTGCTCGCCAAAGCTGTAGACGATGTCGCCGAGGTTGTAGAAAAACTGCGGAACCGCGGCGGGCGCTTCACCGCTGAAGTCGGCAATCAGCTTGCCGACGACGGTGTTTTCGGTCGCTGGACCGCGCGTGGCTCCGGTGTCTCCGGCGGAGTGAAAAACGATCTGCCCGGAGGCTTGAATCTGCGCGACGGCGGCGGCACCGAGCACCGTGGCGAGCGCGAGCACTGGCTCGACCGCAGGGCCGTTAGGAAATGGCAGAGGCAGAAACTGGCTGGCCTTGATGAGCGCGTCCATCTCGGCGTAGGCCTGCGTGTCAGACGCGTGCGAGACCTTATATTTCGTGGGGTCGGGTGTTGGAGAAGGCTCCGCAAACACGGGCGCACCAAGAGGGCTTGTTGCCCTGACCGTCTTGGTGGATTTGATGGGGTGTGGCTTCTTGTGAACGACTTTTCGGGGTGCCATATAACGTATTCCTCGCTGCCGGATGTACGAACGAGCACCATCATACGGCGAGCCGGCAAGCCTGAATAGACGCCAGCGATGAATTTCCCACAATTTCTATCGACGCTCAAGTAAGCGCTAAGGAGACTCTGATTAGGTCCGTGGAATTGTTTTACCGGAGGGAGCAGGGGCCTTCAGGCCCCTGAATTACGGGGCTTTGTGATGGGCTTTAGCCCCGGAGCGAATGTTGAGGGACTTAATCAGACCTTCCCTAAGCCTTGTCGTCGGGATCTGAAGACTCGCGCAGCGCAGTCAGTTGCGGGTGAATCAGTTTTGCAGTGAGCGACTTCGTAAGCGCATCGACTGCCGCTCGTTGATTGGAGCTAAAAGGTTCAGCAGTGAGTCGCGCCGCGGTGCGGGCGAGTTCTTGCTGACGAAGCGTCTCGGCGGAGAGTTGAAGTTGCTTGATGGCCTCAACCGCAGGAACGGCGCTGCGCCGCTGTTGGTAGCGCTCCACTTCACTGGCGACGATGGACTCCGCAGCCTCGGCTTCCTTGCTGCGACTGGCCTGATTTTGCGCGGCGACTTGCTGCAGGTCGTCGATGTCGTAGACGAAGCAACCCTCGACCTCGTTGACCGCCGGGTCGACGTCGCGAGGGACGGCGATGTCGATGAAGAACATCGGGCGGTTGCGACGGCGGCGCAGGAAGTCTCGCGCTTGCGGAGGTGTGATGATATGTCCCGCGCCAGTCGACGTAATGACGATATCGGCGCGATGTGCTTCAGCGTAAAGCTGCTCAAAGGGGATGACACCGGTAGTGATCCGAGCCGTTCGCAAGGCGGCGGCGATCTTTTCCGCGCGATCTTCCGTGCGATTGGAGACGAGTAGAGTCTTTGCGCCTTGCTGAATGAGATGGCGCGCGGCAAGGTCGGACATTTTGCCCGCGCCGACAATCAGCACCGTCTTGCCCGCAAGCGAGCCGAAAATTTTACGCGCGAGATCCACGGCGACGGACGCGATAGAAACCGAGGAGCTTCCAATCCGGGTTTCGGTACGCACGCGCTTTGCGACGGAAAACGCCCGCTGCAGCAGCGGATCTAAAGTCGAACTGAAGCCCCCCGTGGATTTGACCGCGCCCACTTCGCGCGCGACGTTCCACGACTGCTTCACCTGGCCGAGAATTTGCGGCTCGCCGACCACCATCGAATCCAGCGAACAGGCCACGCGGAAGAGATGCCGGATCGCCTCGCGCTCGCGAAACTCGTACAAATGCGGTTCGAGCGTAGAAGGCGCAACAGCGAAGTACTCATGCACAAAGCGCGTCAGGATAACGTCGCCCGGCGATTGGCTGTCGGTTGAAGCCTCGCGGTCGATCAGGAATTCCACGCGGTTGCACGTGGAGAGAATCATCGCCTCGCGAATGCCGGGCTGGTGCGCCAGTGTGCGCGTCGCATCGGCCAGACGAGCGGCGGAGATGGCCAGGCGCTCCCGCACTTCGATGGGCGCGGTGGTGTGGTTGACACCCACCAGCAAGAGCGTGTGGTCCGTGTTTTGGTTCATGGCGCAGTAAACCGATGCACGGCGGAAAGCTGGTTGGCGGCCCACACCGCCAGCACAAACAAAAACGCGAAGCTGGAAAGGTACACGGCCCGTCTGCCGCGCAGGCCCGAGTGCCGGCGTATAAAAATCATCAACATATACGCGACCCACATCGCCAGTGAGAGCAAGACTTTGGGGTCGGCGAAAAACGCCGGGCCAACCGTCTCGAGCGCAATGACGGAGCCGATGAGCAGGCCGGCGGTCATGCACGGCAGGCCGAACAACAACGACTTAAGCGCGATCTGGTCGATGGTTTCAAGCGGCGGAAGCCGCAACTTCGAGGCGCTATCCGGAGCGATAGATTTTGACTTGAGGCGGCGCTCCTGCACGAAATACAACACGCTCGCCAGCAGCGAAATCAGCAGTGCGGCATAGGCCGCCAGAAGCAACGCGACATGCAGGAATATCCACACCGGACCCGCGAGTGGGTAGGCGACTGTCTCTCGACCAGCCCGAAAAGCCGGCACCAGGGTCAGCAGCACGGCGAACGGCAGCAAAAAAATACCGAACGCCATCGTGCGATATTTCGCGGCGAGCAGAAGAAACGCAACGGCAAGTAGTAGCCCGAGCAGTGAAAGAGTCTCATGCGTATCGACCGGCAGCGCGCGGTGGGCGGCGTAGAAAGTCTCGGCGATAGACACTAAGTGGAAGAACGCTCCGCCCAGCGCTGCCGGAACGGCGAGGTGTCTCCAGCGCGGCCGGTTATAGAGCGCCGCCGGCAGCACCGCAAGCGCGGCGATGCCGTAGAGAAGGACCGCAACTCGAAGCCAGAGGAGAGACATAGGATGGCGAAATCGCCGCAGTAGACGCGAATAACCAGTATACCGCCGCCCTGACCCTGTCGCTCACGATGAGCCGAGCGGCGGCGACCGGCCTGTCGCTGCGATATCCTGAAGCTCCCGCATCGTGACCGACTCTCCACCCATTTCGAGGCTGCCGGACGCCGCCGAAGTCGCGCGTACAAGGTCCGCGCTCGCTGCAAATGACGAGTCCAGCCAGACGCCCGTCATGCGGCAATATTTTGCGGCCAAAGCGCAGCATCCCGACTGCCTCATGTTCTGCCGCATCGGCGACTTCTACGAACTCTTCTACGAAGACGCCATCCTCGTCAGCCGCGAGTTGCAACTGACGCTCACCGCGCGCGACAAAGCCAAACAGCAACCGATGTGCGGCGTGCCGTACCACTCGGCTGCGATTTACCTGCAACGACTGCTGCGCAAGGGCTACAAAATCGCGCTCTGCGAGCAGATGGAAGACCCAAAGACCACTAAGACCATCGTCCGCCGCGAAGTCACGCGCGTGTTGACTCCCGGTACAGCGCTCGATACAACTCTCAGCGCGGGCGACAGCCAATGGCTCTCCAGCGTGGCCGCGGGGGGCAGCGGCGCGACGGCTTCTGTCGGCGTCGCCTCCATCGATCTGTCCACCGGCGAGTTTCGCGCAACAGAATTCAGCGGCGCAAACGCGGCCGCATTTGCCGTCGATGAGCTTGCGCGGCTGCATCCGGCGGAGCTGATTTTCGCGGCAGGAGCTGAGGGATTCGGCTCGGGTCCATCGAAGGCCACGCAACCAAGGCTCCGCGCGACGGGTGATGATGCGACGGAAGTATCGGAGACAAACGCATTCGACGGTGTGGGCACGCGAACGCCCGTAGAAGATTGGGTTTTCACGGCGGATTACGCGCTTCCGTTGCTGCGGCAACAGCTTCGCGTCCACTCGCTCGACGGCATGGGCCTGTCTGGCCACGAGGCCGCTGCCATCGCGGCGGGCGCGATCGTTCACTACCTGCGGCATACGAAACAGGGTGCGCTGGAACACCTCGACACGCTGCGCTTTTACGAGCGTCGCGAGTGCCTGGAACTCGACGCGGTTACGGTGCGCAATCTCGAACTCGTCGAACCGCTGTTCTCAAGCGAAGGCCCCCAAACCACCTTGCTGCACACGCTCGACGCGTGCTGCACACCCATGGGCAAGCGCCTCCTTCGAGCACAATTGCTGCGGCCCCTACAGTCGCTCGACGCAGTGAACGCGCGGCTCGATGCGGTCGGAACGGCGGCTGCCGATTTACGCAAACGCGAAAGCGTGCGGCGCGCGATGGATGGCGTGCTCGATATGGAGCGGCTGCTGGGACGCGTCGCTCTGGAAACTGCCGGTCCGCGCGAAGTGGTCGCTCTCGGCGCGACGGTAGCTCGCCTCCCCGGGCTACGTGCAGCGGCTCAGGAGTTGGCGACAGAAGGCGGGCGATGGACAACGCTGTGCGGGAGCTTCGACACACTCGACGACTTGCACAAGATGATTTCGCGAACCTTGGTCGCCGAACCGCCCGTGGCGCTCGCAGACGGTGGCGCGGTGCGCGAAGGCGTCGATGCGGAACTCGATGAACTGCGCGGCCTCTCATCGAACGGGCGAAAGATGATCGCCGCCATCGAAGAACGCGAACGCGCGCGGACGGGAATCGGCTCGCTCAAAGTGCGCTTCAACTCGGTCTTCGGCTACTACCTCGAAGTCACGAAGGCCAACGCAAAATCCGTGCCCGCCGACTACGAACGCAAGCAAACTCTGATCAATGCGGAAAGATTCACAACGCCCGAGTTGAAGGAATTGGAGACGAAAATCCTAACCGCCCAAGAGCGCAGCGGTGAGATCGAGCGCAGAATCTTCGCGGAACTGCGGAGGCAATTGCTGGTCGCTGCATCGCGTGTGCGCGAGACTTCGCGGTGTGTCGCGGAGATCGATTTGCTGGCCTGCTTTGCCCATCTCGCCGCCTCACGCGGCTGGCGACGTCCGGTTGTCGATACGAGTGGCGTGTTGGAGTTTGTGTCGGCGCGGCACCCTGTTGTCGAGCGCCGCATGGAGGAGCACGGCGCAGGAAGGTTCGTCCCCAATTCGCTCCACCTGTGCGCGGCCAGCGGCGAGATGCGCGAGCCTTCTCTCTTGCTGATTACAGGGCCAAACATGGGCGGCAAAAGTACCTATTTACGACAGGCGGCGTTGCTCGTGATTATGGCGCAATGCGGCTGCTTCGTGCCCGCGGAGCAGATGCGTTTAGGGCTCGTCGACCGCATCTACACGCGCATCGGAGCAAGCGACAACGTGTCTCGCGGCCGTTCCACATTCATGGTGGAGATGACCGAGACCGCCGCGATTCTCAACACCGCAACCGAGCGCTCGCTCGTGCTGCTTGACGAAATGGGACGAGGCACCGCGACCTATGACGGCCTCTCGTTGGCGTGGGCGACGGTCGAGCACATGCACGACAACATCGGCGCGCGGACGCTGTTTGCGACCCACTACCACGAACTCACGTTGCTGGCCGAGCGGCTCGCGCGGCTCAAGAACGTCCGCGTCACAGTCCGCGAAAATGCCAACGGCATTGTGTTTCTGCACACGGTCGAAGCGGGCGCGGCGAACAAGAGTTACGGCATCGAGGTAGCTCGGCTGGCGGGGCTTCCCACGAAGGTGATCGAGCGCGCCCGCGAAGTTTTGCGCGTACATGAACGCGCAGAATCGCAACAGGTTCGCGAAACTGTCCCTGCGGCGGAACGTGCGGCTTCGTTGCAAATGACCATGTTCACGCCGCTCTCGCAACGCATTGTCGATCGCATCGAGCAGACGGACGTCGACGGCCTGACACCACGCGACGCGCTTGCGCTCATCGCAGAAATGCAGCGCGAGTTGAAGGGCGGCCGCGCGTGAGCAAGAGCAGATTTGCTTTGAAAACGACAGAAAGAAAAACGACGGCAATGGTCGTCGCGGGTGTTATGAGCGGGACCTCTGCCGACGGAGTTGATGTTGCAATCTGCCGAATTTCTCCAGCATTGCAGACAGGTGGAACGCCGCGCGTCAAAGTGCTCGGACACCGCGCGTTTCCGTACAGCGCGTCAATGCGCACTGCCGTGCTCGCCGCGATGGACGCGAAACGCACGAGCGCGGCGGAGATGTCGCGGCTGAACTGGAGGCTCGGCGAAATCTACGCGGAATGCGTTGCGGCGACCGCGTCAGAATTGCACTTGAAGCCGGAGCTTGTCGCGTGTCATGGCCAGACGATTTACCACCAGGCAATCCCGTCGAAACATCTCGGCGCGAATGTCCGCTGCACATGGCAAATCGGCGAGGCTTCCGTGATTGCCGAGCGATTGCGCGTGCCAGTGGTGAGCGACTTTCGCCCAGCGGACCTTGCGGCGGGCGGACAAGGCGCGCCACTGGTCCCCATGCTCGACTATTGCATGTTTCGCCACGCAACGAGGAACAGATTGCTGTTGAACCTTGGGGGCATTGCAAACGTCACGGCGCTGCCGGCGAGTTGCCACGTCAATGACGTGCTGGCGTTCGATACGGGTCCTGCAAACATGGTGATCGATGCGGCGATGCAGAAACTTTACGGCCGCACCTTCGATTCCGGCGGTAACGCGGCCTCGCGCGGACGAGTGCTTGATGAAGTGATTGCAAAGTTTATGAAGGGCCGCTACTTCCCTGCTCCGCCACCGAAATCCTGCGGGCGCGAGGAGTTCGGTGATGCATTCGCTGCTCGCTTTATCTTGGCTTGCGAACGGGCGAGCGCTCGCAAACAGGATGTCATTGCCACCGCAACGGCGTTCACTTCTGCGACCATTCTCGACGCGTACACGCGATTCTGCCGCCTTCATTTTGAACAATGCGCTCCAGTCGCCCGCGCGACGGAGATGGTTATCGCGGGCGGCGGCGCTCGCAACGCGACGCTCATGCACGCGCTGCGCGAAGGCTTCGCAGCGCTTGGCGTGAACGTGCTCCCTAAGCAGTCCTTGGGCCTTGCCGCCGAGGCGAAAGAGGCGGCGGCATTCGCACTCCTCGGCTGGCTCACCTGGCATGGACTGCCGGGTAATTTACCGAGCGCTACGGGAGCGACGCGGGCGGTGGTGTTGGGTAAGGTGACGCATGGGGCCTGATGTGGACTTAAACAGTGGAGCCGCTACACGCGACTCGCCTGCTCCTCGCTGCGTTCGGAATAGCAGGAAGATAAACAATGTCCTTCAACCCATCTTCGCACTGCTTCTCCTCGGCGGAACGGTAGGATGCCACTCGCATCGGAGCGACGCCTCGACGCTGCAATTCATCATCGAAAGCTCCCCCAATAACCTCGACCTCCGCCAAGGCACCGACGCGCAGAGCGAGCGCGTCGGTGCGACGATTTACGACGCGCTGGTGCGCAAAGACGAGCACTTCAATTTACAGCCCTGGTTGGCGACGAGTTGGGAGCGACCCGACGCGCTGACCTGGGTGTTTCATCTGCGCGATGGCGTGCACTTTCATGATGGCAAGCCGCTCGACGCGGACGATGTCGCGTGGTCGATGCGCAGCATGATGGATGGAAGCCTCATCACCGCGAAAGGCGGCGCTCTTGCGTCTGTGGACCGCGTGGAGGTTCGCGATCCGCTGACGGTGATGGTCCGAATGAAGCGTCCCGACAACGCGCTGCTCTTCAACCTGAGCGACGGCCTGTTCGGTGTCGTCGAACGCGGTGCAGGTAAAGATGAAGGTCTGCATCCCGTCGGCACGGGGCCATTTCGATTCGTCAGCCAAGTGCAGGACAAGGAAGTGATCGTCGAACGCAACGCGTATTACTGGGCGGGCGCTCCAAAAATTGAGCGGGTGCGTTTTGTGGTTTCGCCCGACACGATTACCAGCGCGCTGGAGTTGAAGAAAGGCTCGGGCGATGTGGCTTCGAATGTCATCACACACGATATGGTTCATGCGCTGCGCTCGCAGCCGAAACTGCGAATAGACAGCGGTCCAGGGTCGTTCGTCATCTATGCAAACTTCAACGTCAACGATCCGGCGTTGCGTGACAAACGCGTGCGGCAGGCGATTGCGTGCGCCATGGACAAACAGGCTTTGATTCAAGCGCTCTGGCGCGGCGAAGCCGTCCCCGCGGACACGTTATTGCCGCCGAGTCACTGGGCTGCTGCGACCGTGAGCGAGCTTTCGCAATATCCTCACGATGTCGCGCGCGCGGTGCGTCTGCTCGATGCGGCCGGCCTCAAACCGGACGCGCACGGCATCCGTTTGCGCTTCACGCTCAAGACCTCGACCGACGAAACCACGCGCCTGGAAGCGCAGGTGATTCAGGAAGAATTGCGCGCCGCAGGTATCGAGTTGACACTGCGTTCAGCAGAGTTTGGGACGTTCTACTCCGACATCACAAAGGGCGCGTTTCAGATGTACATCCTGCGCTGGATCGGGTCCAACGAAGACCCGGACATCTTCCGTTACGCCTATGCCACGCAGAGCTTCCCTCCAAAAGGCGGCAATCGCGGACGCTACTCAAACATCCGCGTCGACGCGCTGCTACAGGCCGCGAGCGCAGAGACCGACCAGAACATCCGACGCCGCGAGTACGTCGAAGTGCAGCAGATTCTCGCGGACGAGTTGCCCGGAATTCCGTTCTTCTACCCAAACAACGAGGTTGTGCATTCGACGCGAATGAGCGACCTCAAGCTGGATCCGAGCGGAGGTTTCGGATTCTTACGCAGCGCGGAGCTACGATAGAGTACTTCCACCGACTCGCGACAATCATCAGGTTCAAACTCCGCACACAATGAAGACTACGAAAACTACATCGTCGACCACACCTTGTCGATGCCCGTCGAAGCTCCTATGGCGGTGCCGTTCTGCTGGCGATTCCTTTTGCAGGCACTGGGCTCTCTATATTTTCGAAGCGAGTGAACTTGCGATTTTTATGGTCTCTGCCTGCCTTTTCACGGTTCTTTTGTTCTCTAGATCGAGTTGGGCGGTGGGCCACATCCAGAGCGACGCAGTTCGCCGTCTATTGATGGGGATCGCCATGGGACTCACGGCCATACTGATCATAAGATCGCCTATGGGCAAGCGTTCGGGAGCGCACTTCAATCCTGGAATCACTCTCACCTATCTGCGTCTAGGCAAGATTGCTTCATGGGATGCTTGCTTCTACATCCTCTTCCAGTTTGTCGGCGGTGTCGCCGGGGTGGGGATCGCCGCGATCTTCCTCCAAAGCAAACTCGCAGAGCCAGGCGTAGACTATGCGATCACCATCCCCGGCAAGTATGGAGAGAGTGGGGCTTTTCTGGCTGAGTGGTTCATGGCCACACTCTTGATGACCGTAGTTCTCGGGCTCTCGAACCGTCCTTCCCTTGCCAAATTCACGAGCTATGCAGTTGGCATCTTGATCGCGCTATATATCCTGATTTTTGCCCCGATTTCCGGCTTTAGCATCAATCCCGCTCGCACGGTAGGGTCCTCGGTCTTCGCTCAAGTCTGGATCGGTGTTTGGATTTATTTCACTGCTCCTGTAGCGGGGATGCTGCTAGCGGCTGAAATTCACTTGCGCCGAAGGGGTGCCGACGACATCCTGTGCGCAAAGCTCCATCCCGATCCGGCCTATCCGTGCCCATTCCTACGCCAGTACCCCGGGCACCATCCCGATAACAACAAACAACTATGATTGGCCAAGCTAGCGACTTGCATCTAACTGTGAATGACGAACAGGTATGACGCGATCATTATTGGCACGGGCGCTGGTGGTGGGACGTTGGCGCTTCATCTGGCACAAGGGGGCAAAAAAATCCTCATCATCGAACGTGGGCCATTTATGCCCCAGGAGAAATTGAACTGGGACACGTCGGCGGTCTTTCTAAACAATCGGTATCACACCAAAGAGGTTTGGCAGGATAAAGACTGCAAAGAGCTGCACCCCCAGCAATCTTACTTTGTAGGTGGTCAAACCAAGGTGTACGGCGCTGCGATGTTCCGGATGCGCGCGCAGGATTTTGGGATCATTCAACACAGGGGCGGTATCTCGCCTGCGTGGCCAATCTCATACGACGATCTGGAACCTTATTACACGCGCGCTGAAGAACTCTTCAATGTACACGGAAGCCTGGGTGATGCACCCCCTGTCGCTGGCGGCTTTGGGAGCTCCTTCGATCCTACCGAGCCCTTTCATTCCAAGGCCTACCCCTTCCCCGCACTTGCGAACGAACCGCGTATGCAGGCCATCGAAGAGGACGTGAGGCGGTTGGGAGTGAACACCTTTCCCATCCCTCTCGGTCTGAAGCGAAACGAAGCTGAACCCCTGGCTTCCAAGTGCATTCGCTGCGATACCTGCGACGGATATCCCTGCCTTGTTCATGCGAAATCCGACTCCGATATCAACTGCATCCGGAAGATCATGGACTTGCCGAATGTAACGCTCATGACGAACACGAGGGTCATTCGGCTGCTCACGAACGCCAGCGGCCGCGAAATCACGGAAGTAGAAGTCATACATTCTGGCTTAGGCAAACCGTACGGCGAGGCTGCCACCGCCACCAATCGGTACACGCCACCTTCAACGGATGGCAAGGCGGTCACCTATTCAGCAGACTTGTTCTGTGTCTGCGCTGGCGCGGTGAACTCGGCTGTGATCCTTCTTGCCTCCGCGAACGATGCTCATCCTAACGGCCTCGCAAATCGCTCCGATCAAGTGGGCCGCAACTTTATGTATCACCAGGCCGATGCGCTCCTTGCGCTGACCACTGATAGTAACCGCGACGCCTACACCAAGACGTGGGGCACCAACGATTTCTACCTCAAAGATTCCGATCCGTCCTACCCCTATCCTCTGGGACAAGTCCAGCCCGTGGGCAGCTTCCACTTCGAGATGATGAAGGGGGATGCCCCACCCTTCACTCCCGGCTTCGTTCTAGAGACGATGAAACACCACGCTGTTCCGTGGTGGCTCACGACTGAAGATTTGCCCTCACCCGACAATCGGGTGACGCTGCACAACACCACTCCGTCCGCTGTCGACAACATGCAACCTGGATTGGCGGGACCGCACCCATCGGGCGACACAGGCCGCACTAACGAAGCAGAACCAGTAAGCAACGCCGCGCCCATGCGCATTCAGCTCTCCTACACTCCCAACAACGTAGAGTCCTTTGACCGCCTGAAGGACCGATGGGTGGATGTCCTGAAAAAGGCAGGACATGCTTCGACCTCAGTTCCGCTTCACGCCTACTTCAAGAAGCGCATCCCGATAGAGGGCGTCGGCCACCAAAACGGAACCTGCCGCATGGGCCACGATCCAGCGACGAGCGTGCTGGATGCAAATTGCAAAGCGCATGACATCGATAATCTCTATGTCGTCGACGCTGCCTGTTTCGTATCGGCCTCGGCGGTGAACCCTTCGCTGACAATTATCGCCAACGCAATTCGAGTGGCCGATCACCTACTACAGGGGCGAACTCCGCAAAGCGATGGAAAGCAGTTCAACAGGTGATAGTGGGTCCGACCCAAAGTCCCGGCCATACGCCCCTGCCATACGGTAGACGTTGTAAATCACTCATCTTATCTTGGTTGCCCCCCAGGGATTCGAACCCCGATTGGACGAGTCAGAGTCGTCAGTCCTACCATTGAACGAGGGGGCAACAGAGAGTAATACGGCAGCTGCAGGCTCGGCGGGAGCCACAATCAGCCGCCTCATCGAGTGTACAACCGCCCATCATTCCCACGCAACGTCGAGCTTCTCTGACTACTCTTCGCGCAACACTTCGAGCGGCTTTTGCCCCAGGATGCGATGGCTCGCAAGCCAGCCTGCGGCGACCGTCAACATCGCCGTGAGAGTCAACGCGAGCAGTGTCAGCCCCGGTTGAAAGCGGTAGTCGATCTTCAGGACGAAGTGCAGGAAGAGCCGCGCGCCGACGTTCGCGAAGATGAGCCCAACCGTCGCCGCTACGAGGCCGAGCACCGCGAACTCAATCGAGAAGATGGCCGCGATGCGCGGGCGCGTCGCTCCCAGCGTCTTTAGCACAACCACCTCGCGGATGCGGCGGAAGCGCGTACCCGCGATGGAACTGGCCAGGATCACGATG
>JBBRCA010000024.1:0-26772 GCA_038205325.1 Terriglobales bacterium
ACGCGGTTTCGGGTCGATGATCTCGATAGAGTTGGGATCGCTTGAGGCTGCCGATAAATTTTCGAAGCGGCTGAAGCTTTGTTATCTGGCCGAGTCGCTGGGCGGGGTCGAGACGCTGATTTGTCATCCCGCAACGATGACCCACGCGGCGGTTGGCGCGGAGGGGCGAGCGAAGCTGGGGATTACCGATGGGTTGATGCGTGTGTCGGTGGGGATCGAGGATGTAGGGGACATTGTGGCGGACCTGGATCAGGCGCTGGGGTAAGAGTTTCCCCGCAACGCAGACCGTGCGTGAGATGTGTTAGTCTGATGAGTTTTCTGAAGGGAGAGTATTTGTGGCCATGTTTGGATTGACCGAAGAGCAGGAGCAGCTTCGGCGTGAAGTACGGACGTTCGCGGAGCGCGAAGTTGCGCCGCATGTTTCGGAGTGGGACGAGAAGAGCGAATTTCCGCATCAAGTCGTTAAAAAGCTCGGTGAGATGGGACTGATGGGCGTCATCTTTCCTGAAGAGCTTGGCGGCGCTGGCATGGGTTATGTCGAGTACGTGCTCGCAGTCGAGGAGCTGTCGCGCGTGGATGGAAGCGTCGGGATTATCGTGGCTTCGCACAATTCTCTCTGCACGAACCACATCATGCTGGGCGGCGATGACACGCAGCGTAAGCGCTGGGTGACGAAGCTGGCGAGCGGCCAGTGGCTGGGCGCGTGGGGATTGACCGAGCCGGGGTCGGGGTCCGACGCGGGCGGAATGCGGACGACGGCGGTTCGTGGCGATGGCGGCTGGGTTCTCAACGGGTCGAAGACGTTCATCACCAACGGAACGTATGCGGATTGCGCGCTGGTGCTCGCCGTGACCGACAAGGAGAAAGGAACGCGAGGCGGGATTTCAGCGTTCGTGGTGGAGAAGGGAACGCCGGGATTTCGGCCGGGCAAGAAGGAGAACAAGCTGGGTTTGCGCGCCAGCGATACCGCCGAATTGATCTTCGAGAACTGCGTGCTGCCCGAGGAAAACCTGGTCGGCAAGATCGGCGACGGTTTTAAAGACGCAATGAGGGTGCTCGATGGCGGGCGGGTTTCGATCGCCGCGCTGTCGCTCGGCATGGCCCGCGGGGCGCTCGACGCTGCCGTGAAATATGCGACAACGCGGAAGCAGTTTGGCAAAGCGATCAGCGAGTTTCAGGCCATCCAGTTCAAGCTGGCGGACATGGCGACGCAGCTCGATGCGGCCTGGTTGTTAACCATGCGCGCGGCGCAGATGAAAGACGCCGGACAGAAGATCACGATGGAATCGGCGATGGCGAAGCTTTACGCCAGCGAGGCCGCGTGCCGGATTTGCGATGAGGGCGTGCAGATTCACGGGGGGTATGGGTTCATCAAGGACTACCCGGCGGAGAAGTTTTATCGCGACGTAAAGCTATGCACCATCGGCGAAGGAACGAGCGAGATTCAACGGCTGGTGATTTCACGCGAGTTGCTGAAAGGCAGAGGATAGTGTGTAGAGCGCAGAGAAGCCCTACGCTGCTGCGGTATGCTTAGGCCACTATGGGGAAGCCGATTGTTGTGACGGGTGCAGCGGGATTTATAGGCCGCAATGTGGTGGCTGAACTAAATGCGCGCGGCGAGCAAGACCTGATCCTGGTCGATGAGCTGGGCAAGGACGATAAGTGGAAGAACCTCGTCGGCCTTCGCTACGAAGATATTGTGTCGCCGGAGGAGTTTCTCGGCCTGCTGGAAGAGCGGCATTTCGCCGATGCCCGCGCGATCATCCATCTCGGCGCGTGCAGCGCGACGACCGAGAAGGATGCCGATTATTTATTGCGGAACAATTATCAATACACCCGCGTGCTGTGTAACTGGTGTCTCGAACACGATGTGCGGTTCGTGTATGCGTCGAGCGCGGCGACCTATGGTGATGGGGCGCACGGCTATGAGGACGATGACGCGCTGACGCCAATGCTCAAGCCGCTGAATATGTACGGCTATTCAAAGCATATGTTCGACCTTTGGGCGCTTAAGCATGGGTTGTTTGAGAATATTGTGGGGTTGAAATACTTCAATGTTTATGGGCCTTTCGAAGACCATAAGGGCGACATGCGGTCGGTGGTTTCAAAGAGTTATGAGCAGATTGGGGATACAGGCAAAGTTCGGCTATTCAAGAGTTACCGAAAAGAATACAAGGACGGCGAACAAATGCGCGACTTCATCTGCGTGAAGGACGCGGTGGATGTCACGCTGCACTTTGCAATGCAGGCTGCGAATGAGCTGGGCGGCCTTTTCAACTGCGGCACTGGAAGAGCGCGGACGTGGAAAGACCTCGCAACGGCGACGTTTCAGGCAATGGGGCTGGAGCCGAAGATCGTGTTTATCGACATGCCGGAACAGTTGCAGGGCAAGTACCAATACTTCACGCAGGCGACCGTGAAGAAGCTTCGCGTGGCGGGATATGCGACGGAGTTCACGACTCTGGAAGAGGGAGTACGAGACTACATTCAGAGTTACTATTTGCCGCGAGAAGGCTGATGAACGGTGCGCTGGAAAACCATCCGCCTCGCGACAACCCCTGAGGCGCGATAAACCACGCCAAAGATGGGCCACCGAAGTAGCGGCTGCGCTGGTATGCTCGATTTGCGATGCAAGCGATCAAAGCGATTTATCCCGGAACGTTCGACCCGCTGACCAATGGGCACCTCGACCTCATTGCGCGTGGCGCGAAAATTGTCGACCACCTGGTGGTGGCGATTCTGCGCAACTCCGAAAAAGGCACACCGCTGTTTACAGTTCCGGAGCGCGAAGAGATGATTCGCGAAGCCACAACGAAGTTCGGCAACGTAAGCGTAGCCACGTTCGACGGGCTGCTGGTAGATTTTGCGCAAACGCTGGGTGCGAAGGCGGTGCTGCGTGGGATTCGCGCGATCTCGGATTATGAGTACGAGTTTCAAATGGCGATGATGAACCGCAAGCTGAATCCGGACATCGAGACGCTCTTCATGATGCCCGCGGAGCAGTACACGTACGTCAGCTCGCGCCTCATCAAAGGCGTATTTCGACTGGGCGGAGACGTCGCGGCGCTGGTTCCTCCGTTGGTGATAGAGCGACTGAAGGCCAAACGGGCGGTTGCGAAATTATGACGGACGATCACCCGACGAGCGATCGCCTGACGCTTCAAGAACAGCTTGGCCAAATCGACATCTACGTTTTCGACCAAATCTTGCGCGGAAATATTGCGCCAGGAATGACGGTGCTCGATGCCGGATGCGGCGGCGGACGGAACCTCGTCCATCTGCTGCGCGAGGGGTACGAAGTTTTTGGCTGCGACCAGAATTCGGACGCGGTGGAGAGCGTTCGCGAAATGGTTGCGGCGTTTGCGCCGCGATTGCCGGCGCAAAACTTCGCGGTTGCGGCGGTCGAGCGGATGCCGTTTTCCGACGGCCTCGCCGATGTTGTGATCTGCAACGCGGTACTGCATTTCGCGCGAGACGATGCGCATTTTCAAGCCATGGTGGCGGAGTTGTGGCGCGTGCTGCGGCCGGGCGGCATGCTCTTCTGCCGACTGGGATCGACGATCGGAATGGCCTTCGAGCACCTGCGCGGAAACGTGTTTCGCGTGTGCGATGGACAGGAATGGTTCCTCGTGAATGAAGCAATGTTGATGGCGATGACGCGGGCGATGGGCGGCGAATTGATCGATCCGCTCAAGACCACAGTCGTGCAGGGCAGCCGTTGCATGACGACGTGGGTGGTGCGGAAAACGGCGTCGCCACGGTCTTGATTGCAGGTTCACTGCGCCGCAGCGACCACCTCGCAGCCCGCAATTTCCTCCAGCACCCGTATCGACCCGCAGATGTCCTCTTCGCCATAACCTTTCGCGATCGCCGCGCGATACATCTCGGTCGCGAGCGCGGTCAGCGGCACTGGAATGTTCATCTCCGCCGCCGAATCCAGCATCAGGTTCATGTCCTTCTCCAGCCACTTCACCGAAAAATTCGCGTCAAATTTTCGCGCGAACACCAGCGGCGCTTTGAGCGCGACCAGGCCCGATTTTGCCGCGCTGTTGTTAATGATGTCCAGCATCAACTGCGGCGGCACTCCGGCTTTCGTGCTCAGCACAAAGCTCTCGTTGAACGCCTGCAGCAGATTGCCCAGCACCATGTTCTGCGACAGCTTGGCTTGCAAGCCCATGCCCGCGCCGCCGCAGTAGTACAGCAGCTTACCCATGGCCTCGAAGTAGGGCCGCACGCGTTCGAAAATCGCCTCGTCGCCGCCGACCATGAACGTCAACGTCGCGCTCTCCGCGCCGCCTTTGGACCCCGAACACGGTGCGTCGAGAAAGTCGATGCCGCGCGCCCTCAGTTCCCCCGAAATCCTCCGACTCTCCGCCGGTGAAATCGTGCTGCAATCGACGATCGTCAACGCCCCCGCACACCCCGCCGCGAGGCCGTCCGTCCCGAGAATCACCTCGGTCGACATCTTCGTATCGCCCACGCACAGGAACGCGACCTCGCTGCGCCGGGCGACCTCGGCGGGCGACGCGCACGCGACCGCGCCCTGCTTCGCCAACTCCGCCGCCTTGCCCGCCGTGTGCGACCACAACGCCACATCGTGCCCGGCGCGCATCAGGTTCCGCGCCATCGGCCCACCCATGATCCCCAACCCCAAAAAACCCAACTTAGCCATTTCGCTTCTTCCTCTGCTATCCAAGATACTGCGTCGTCGTTTGCTTTTCTTTCTGTCATCCCGTAGGGACCTGCATTTACGCTTGCCGTTGCGTGTTCTTCTTTGGTAGGCGCATCCACTCCATACCGCAACACTTTTCGATACATCCGTCACCAGCCAATAACTCCCAACTGCGAGGGCGGCCCTCAAGACCGGTCCGCCGTCAGTCCCCTTTTCCTCAAAACTCACAAATCAAAGCTCTCTAAAACCCCTCCTCCGGAGAGTTCACAAAAACCCGCGCCGAAGCTGGACAAGAAGTTGGACAACATCTGCGCCAGCTCCGTGTTCTAACTCTACGGAGCGGTACTCTTTGAGGCCGAATCCAGGACTGGCGACAAACAGCAGTCCGCCTCGGAGGTTCGAATGCGTTTTCTTCGTTACTTAGCTCTTCTCTCCATCCTCTCTGTCCCTGCCGTCCACGCGCACTCCCAGGTCTCGATTGGAATCGGCATCGGAGGGTACGGATATGGCCCTCCGGTCTGCAATTACGGCTACTACGGCTACGCTCCCTACGCCTGCGCGCCCTACGGCTACTACGGCCCATCATGGTATAGCGGCGGCTACTTCATCGGGGCTGGCCCCTGGTACGGCGGCTACGGCGGCGGCTACGGTTACGGGCGCGGCGGTTACGGCTACGGGCGAGGCGGTTACGGCTATGGCGGCGGTTATGGTTATGGTCGCGGTTACGGCAGCGGCTACTACGGTCGCGGCGGTTACGGCTACGGTCGTGGCGGCTACCGTGACCGGGACGACTACGGCGGGCGCGGTGGCTACGGTGGTCGGGGTGGCTATGGTGGTGGCTACGGTGGTCGTGGCGGCTACGGTGGGGGATATGCCGGTCGCGGCGGCTACGGCGGCGGACATTCGTTCAGCGGCGGTGGTGGTGGCGGGCACTTCGGCGGAGGCGGTGGCCATGCTGACGGCGGACATCGGTAATAACCAAGAAAGCGGAGTGCGCCCCATGTCCAGAGTCCCGACATGGGGTTCTCCGCGACCCGCTTGACACACCGTATACAATGAAACCAGGAGTCAAAGTGCGGTCGAGCAGAATAATGTTCCTAAACAGCGGCTCCTAACTCTTTTATTTTGAGGACTTTGAAACCAAGTCCCCTCGAATCAGAACTTTACACCGCGCCGAAGATGTATGTACAAGCCTAACTCCAATGTTCTCCGAACTTTACGGGAAACAGGGGGGTGGGGGAGTTCCGCAGCATATACTGATTTTTAGCTCAATGAAGACCTTCTACATCGAAACCTTCGGCTGCCAGATGAACGCCCACGACTCCGAAAAAGTCGTCGGAACGCTGGTCCACGAAGGCTACTCGCAGGTCTCCGATGAAGCCGAAGCGGGCCTGATTCTCTATAACACCTGCTCCATCCGCGACAAGGCGGAGCAGAAAGTTTTCCACCGCCTGAACGAGTACAAGCGCATGCAGGGCGAGGGCAAAAAGTTCGCTGTCCTGGGTTGCGTCGCCCAACAGGAAGGCAGCAAAATCTTCGAGCGCGCGCCCTATGTCTCGATGGTTGCGGGTTCGGCCAGCTACCGCAACCTGCCCGCAATGTTGGCGCGTTTGGAGGCGGGCGAAACCCGCATCACCGGCCTCGACGACCGCCAGACAGACGAGACCTTCGACACCGAATTCACGGCCCGCACCAACCCTCACCGCGGTTACATTACGATCATCGAAGGCTGCGACAAATTTTGTTCGTACTGCGTTGTGCCTTACACGCGCGGTAAGGAACGCTCGCGGACTTCGGCTTCAGTCCTGGCCGAAGCCCAGATGATCGCGCAGCAAGGCTTCACCGAGATCCAACTTCTCGGTCAGAACGTCAACAGCTTCAAAGACCCCAGCGGAAAGCGCACCTTCGCAGAACTGCTCGCGGCGGTCGGCGAAGTCAACGGCATTCGCCGCGTCCGTTTCACCACCTCGCATCCGCGCGACTTCACTCAGGACATCGTAGATGTCATCGGCGCGGTCCCAACGCTCTGCGACCATGTGCATCTGCCCGTGCAATCTGGCTCAACCGACGTCCTCCGCGCCATGCAGCGCGACTACACGCGCGAGTGGTACCTCGAACGCATCGGTTGGATTAAGGCCGCGCGCCGAGACATCTCGCTCACCTCGGACATCATCGTCGGCTTCCCCGGCGAGACGGACAAGGACTTCGAGGACACCATGACGCTGCTCGACGCAGTGGGCTACGACGCGATCTTCGGCTTCAAGTACTCGCCGCGCCCCAACACGCCCGCGATCCACATGCACGACAGCATCGCGGAAGAGGTCAAGGTCGAGCGCTTGGCCATCCTCAACGCCCGCCAGCGCGAGTTGCAGCGCGCGAACTACGCGCGCCACCTGGATCAAACGATGGAGGTCATGGTCGAGCACGGCGCGAACTCGCGCGGCCAGATTACCGGACGCTCATCGCAGAACAAGACCGTGAACTTTGCCTGCGGCACAACGCCGCCCGTTGGCAGCTACATCGACGTGCGGATCACACAGATATTCCCCAGCTCGCTGGTCGGCGAAGCGGCCTCCGCGCCGCTCGAGCCGTCCCCCGCGCTGCTGGCGCAGCAAGCGCTGAACGCGCGCGTAGCAGTACACTAGCAGCCATGCATCTTCCCGGCACCAAGCCCGAGCGCGTCGAGTCACCCGCGGAGCCCGACGTGGAAGTCCGCATCCGCGGGCTGATGATGGACCCCTCGACGCAATCGCCAGTGGTCGTCCTCAACGACATTGCGGGCGAAGTGGTGCTTCCCATCTGGGTCGGAATCTTCGAGGCCAATGCGATCGCACTGGAGATCGAGAAGGCCACGCTGCCGCGCCCGATGACGCACGATCTTCTCCGCAATGTCATCGACGGCCTGAACGCAAAGGTGACGCGGGTCGTGGTGGGCTCGCTGTTCGAGAACACGTTTCATGCGACGATCTGGATCGACCAGCAGGGCGAAGTGGTCGCCATCGACGCTCGGCCGTCGGACGCCATCGCCCTCGCGCTGCGCGCGGACTGCCCCATCTTTGTGAGCCGCGAAGTTTTAGACCGCGCCCGCGAGACGGCCAACGGATCGAACACCGTGACGCCCGAAGACCTCCGCCGCTGGCTCGAGAACCTCAACGACGACGAGATGGGCCGCTACAAAATGTAGCCGCTACACCCAATCGCAAAGTGTCGCGACACGTTCGGCCCACGCATCTTCGGTGGGCAGTGAAGGCAGCGCTTCAGTGAGATGGCGTCCATGCAACACGCCCTCAATCGACTTTGCAAGCGCTGCCGTCGTGTTCAGCTCGCCGCCATCGAACACTGTTGCCCAGGCCGTGTCCAGTAGAATATCGCTGACTCCCGAATCGCGGTGCAGCAGCACCGGAACGCGGCGACCGAGCGATTCTATCGCCGGTATTCCGTAGCCTTGTACTGCGGGCATCAAGAATAAATCTGCGTCGGCGTACATCGTTTCAAGTTCGGCATCGGCCACAAAGCCCCGGAAATCAATTCGCTGTTCGAGACCAAGCTGCTTCGCCAAAGCCTGCAAAGACGGTAGTGCCGGCCCTCTGCCCGCCAGATCGAAGCGCCAGTCGACAAGCTGCGAAAGCGGCGCGCTGAGCGGTGCAACGACGGAGTTCTCAAGCTCGCCCAGAGCGCGCAGGAGCCAGTCGAGTCTCTTGCTCCGCTCCAACCTGCAGACCGACAACATGCGTAATTGCTTGTCTTCACCCATCCTGAACGCGCTTGCTCGCACATCCGGATTCCTGGTGAAGCCACCCATGCGAGCGATCTCGGCCCGAACGCTAAAGTCGTGCCAACATTCGTCGCGCAGGAACTCGCTGTTGACGATGGTCTTTCCTCCAGAACGCAGCCCGAAGCCCACGATCCGATTGGAAGCCAGTCTGCGAAGACGATGCTGCAACCCGCCGCTGGCGGAATCGTCGAAGAGTGACGGCGTATCGTGCATCAAGTCGTGGAATCCGCGCAAACCTGCGAGCGTCGCATGGACCGCCGGCTGATATCCCGAGAGCAAAGGCCTGGGCGAACTGCCACCACGGTCTGCAAAGTATCGACGCAGCGCGGCGACCTTAGACCACGCCCCACCACTGGGACGCAGCAGCACGACTTTCAAAGGGAACAGTGCGTGCGCCGAAAGGCCGCTGCGATCTTCGTAGGCGACGATGTGGCCTTCCAGATCGCGTTCCGATAGCCATCGGCAAAGCGCCAGAGCGGCGCGCTCGGCCCCTCCGAACTGTTCAATCTCCGTGAACAGGATGGGGCGCGAGTTGGGAGACGGATCAGTCATAAACGGTTAGCGAATCGCCATCTCGTCGAGATAGTCGAAGAACTCCGGGAAAGAAATTGCCACCGCATCGGCGCCGCGGATTTCTGTCTCGCCCACAGCGCGCAACGCTGCGATGGAAAAGGCCATCGCGATGCGGTGGTCCTGGCCAGAGTCGATGACGCCGCCGTGCAGTTGCTGCCCGCCAGGGATGTTCATCCCGTCATCGTGCTCGACGACTTCCGCGCCCATTGCGCGGAGGTTCTTAACGACCAGAGCGATG
Source organism: Terriglobales bacterium (assembly GCA_038205325.1). Taxonomy (GTDB): domain Bacteria; phylum Acidobacteriota; class Terriglobia; order Terriglobales; family Acidobacteriaceae; genus Granulicella. Next base: position 9,259 of record JBBRCA010000024.1, read on the forward strand.
CGGTCCGACTCCTTGACGCGCAACTCCTTCGCGTCGCGAATGCGAATGCCGTCTTTCGTGTACGGTCCGATTGCGGCGAGCACAGGCAGCTCGTCGATAAGTTGCGCGGAGAGCGGACCTGCGATGTTGATGCCTCTGAGTCCGCGCGGGCTGCGATTAACCTGGATGGTTCCCACCATCTCGCCGTGCTGTTCGCCGACGTCGAGAATCTTGATGACGCCGCCAAGTGCTGTAATGACATCCAGAAGCGCCGACCGCGTCGGGTTCATGCCGAGCGCGTCGAGCACGAGGTTGGAGTCTTCAAACAAAAGCGCTGCGCAAAGAAAGAACGCTGCCGAGGACATATCGCCGGGGACCGTCGCGTCTATGGCGTGAAGTTTTTGCCCGCCCTGAATACGCAGTCGTTCGCCGTTGTGTTCGAGCTTCGCTCCAAAGGCCCGCAGCGCGTGCTCGGAGTGGTCGCGCGTGCGTATTAATTCTGAAAGGGAAGTGGTGCCAGAAGCTTGCAGGCCTGCGAACAGAACGGCTGTCTTTACCTGCGCGCTGGGGATGGGTGCGTCGAAGTCGATGGCCTGTAGCGGACCGCCGCGAATCGTCATCGGCGCGTGGTCACCGGTAAGGTCAATGCGCGCGCCCATGGCCGCCAGAGGTTTGCGAATGCGCTCCATGGGTCGCGCGCTGAGCGATCCATCGCCGACGAGCGTAAAGTCACCTTCTTGCGCCGCAAGAAGACCCGCAAGCATGCGCATCGTCGAGCCGGAGTTGCCACAATTGAGTGGTTGCGGGGGCGCATGTAGAACGCCGCCAGTTCCAGTGATTTCAGTGACGCGGCTATCGGTCGCGGCTAACTTCACGACCGCTCCCATGGCCGCCATGCACGCGAGCGAGCTGTGCGGGTCCGCGCCGGTCGAGAAGTTTGCAATGCGCGATGTGCCCTCGGCAAATCCGGCCAGCATGGCATAGCGGTGCGAGATCGACTTGTCTCCGGGGAGTGCAAGCGATCCGCGAAACCCGCGCGCCGGTGCGATGATCTTGGAGGATGCTGCCGTAGACATGAAGCTATATTAACTGAATCGTTGCAACGCCGTTCGCGGACATCTAATGGTCCTGCGGGTCCTCAGGCATGATGCGGATGTCCTCGACTCCGCGGTATCTTTCCGCGTAGTCCATGCCGTAACCGATCACGAAGCGGTCCGGAATCTTGAAGCAGACATAGTCGGCCTCGATGGGCACCAGACGACGCTCGCTCTTATCGAGACAAGTCGCAATTTTAAGCGAAGCTGGCTTGTGTTGCAGCATCAGATCGCGGAGATAGTTCAGCGTCAGGCCCGTGTCGAGGATGTCCTCGACGATGATGACGTGCCGGCCTTCGATGGGATTGTCGATGTCCTTGATGAGCTTTACAGCGCCTGAGGAGACGCGTGCGCGGCCATAGCTGGAAACAGCCACGAAGTCGAACGTATTATCCACCTCAATCGAGCGGGCGAGATCGGCGAGGAATATGGCCGCGCCTTTCAGAACGCCGATCAAGACGATCGACTGGCCTGCATACTCTTTCGAAATCTGTTTGCCAAGCGCTTTCACGCGCTCGGCAATCTGTTCGCACGTGAACAGGACTTCCATGCTGCTCGGCGCGATATAGGCGGGTAGGTTGGTTGACATTGGCGTAGATTAGCGCGAAATGCAATGAGGAAAACGGGGGTTTTGCGCTAATCGGGCGATCATTACAGGCCGCACCCCTATACTTGACGAGAATCATGTATCCCTACATCAACATTGGCCCTTTGCACTTCGGAACGTTTGGCCTGCTGCTGTGGCTGGCGGCGGTTTGCGCGACCGTCGTTCTGCACCGCAACTACGTTCGCAACGGAGTAGATGCCGACGCGTTGAGCATTGTAGCGCTGGTGACGCTTTCGGGCATAATCGGCGCGAAGCTGTGGCACGAGCTCCAGAATCCCGCAGAGTTGGCCGGGGCGTGGCATCAGATCCTTCTTCCGGGCTGGCACCATCCGCTAGACGTCGCGATGGCGTTCCTGCATTGGTTTCAGGCCGGGTTCGCCTGGTTCGGCGGGCTGCTTGCCGGTGTTGCAATGCTGATGTATCAAGGCCACCTGGCACGGCCCAACGGCCTCGCCGGCCATCGCGCCGCGCTGCGTATGCTCGACCTTGCCGCGCCTGCGGCGGCCATAGGGTATGGCGTAGGCCGCATCGGCTGCCTTACTTCGGGCGACGGCGATTATGGCATCGACACCACGCTGCCGTGGGGCGTACACATCCGCCCCGACGCGCTCGATCCGCCGCGTCCCGACCCCGCCGGTCTGCTGGTCCAGCCGACGCCCGTCTACGAGCTTCTTTTCGCGCTGGTGCTGGGATGGTGGCTGTGGAAGCGCGGCTCGCGCCCCCGTCAGCTAGGCTTCCTGACGGGCGAGTATCTTGTCATCAGCGGAATCGGGCGTTTCCTGGTGGAGTTTGTACGCATCAATCCGCACGTCTATGGGTTCATGTCGAACGCGCAACTTGCCGCGCTGGTGAGCGTCGCGTTCGGCGCGGGGATGATGCTGATGACACGTAACAACCCCCCGGCTGAAACAATCCACAAAGTTTGAGATAAGACCGAAGCTGTGTCGCACCCATTTTGGAGTTGGCACTAACATTCGTTGAGCACCGAAAATACCTGGGGGCTATAAAGCGATGGGGTCCATCTCCTCGTAGGCGCGTTCTCCGTGGAGAGACTGGTCCAGGCCCACGGTTTCGCTCGTTGGGTGGACTCTGACCGGAGTGAAGCGGTTGATGATGGCCAACATCCCATACGTGAAGCCAAACGCCCACACCGACGAAAATACCACGGCAACGGTTTGCTTGAAGAGGAAGCCCGGATTGCCGTGCAGCAGGCCATTGACGCCGTCGGGGTTGAATGTTTGATCGGCGAGTACGCCCAGCAATAGAATGCCCAACATGCCGCCCACGCCGTGGACCCCCCACACGTCGAGCGCGTCGTCCCACTTCAATTTATTCTTCAGCTCGACCGCGAAGTAGCACACGATGCCAGCGGTTAATCCGATCACAACGGCAGAGCGCGGAGAGACGTACCCTGCGGCTGGCGTGATGGTGGCTAGACCGGCGACCGCACCCGTGAGCAAGCCGAGCAGCTTGGGCTTGCTCTCGCGCAACCAGGCCACGATCAGCCACGCGATGGCCGCGAAGGAGGCGGCCAAGTCGGTGTTCAGGAAGGCGACTGCGGTGACTGAATCGACCCGCATCTGGCTACCGGCGTTGAAGCCGTACCAACCGAACCAGAGCAGGCCCGTACCCAGCGCGACCATGGGAATGCTGTGCAGGCCGGGGTCGATTTCGCGGCGGCGTCCAACGTAGAGCACCGAGGCCAGCGCCGCCATACCCGCGATGTTATGCACCACAATGCCGCCCGCGAAATCCTTGACGCCCCACTGCGCCAAAATGCCGCCGCCCCAGATCATATGAACAAACGGGAAGTAGACCAGCGTCAACCACCCGGTTAGAAATAATAAGTAGGCCTTGAACGTGACGCGATTTGTGAATGCCCCGGAGATCAGCGCAGGCGTAATGATGGCGAACATCATCTGGTAGGCGATGAATACCAGGGCCGGAACTGTGGGGTTCGGCGACGCGCTCATCAGGTCGGTATTGCGCAGCATGAATTGATGCGTGTCGCCGATGATGCCGTGCCAATCGCCGCTAAAACACATCGAATATCCGTACAGGTACCAGATGACCGTCGTCCATCCCATGGAGACGAAGCTCTGCATCATGATGGTGAGAACATTTTTGCGCCCCACCAGGCCTCCATAAAAAAACGCCAGGCCTGGAGTCATCAACATGACCAGACTGGCGCACAAAATCATGAAGCCGGTATTGCCGGTATCCAAGTGCAACATGTGACCTCCGCAAGAGCAGGTCCATTTTGCATGGTGCAGTGGGGAAGATGCAAGTGACGTGAAGGGCGGGTGCTGTGTCGGGTTGAAGCGTATTTGTCGGAAGGGGCTGACGTCAGTCAGGCCGCAGCGTGCCTGAATGAGCCGCAGCGTGCCTGAATGAAAAGACAGGGTCTTACACCCAGCTAAGCTGAACCCTTCCGCATCTCAAACTGACCCACTACCGAACGGTGCGTCAAGTTCAAAAGTTTGACTCCCGCGAAAATTTTAGGCAGGCTCAGCCAGTTGCGGATCATTCAGCCGGTGCGACCGGAAGATGACCAGACCGATAATGACGACTAGGAATGCCACGCTCGTCACAACCGTTCCCAGGCCGAGACCGCCGTTGGCCCTGGGCTGCGACAGTAGATCGCCAAGCGACGCGCCGAGCGGCCGAGTCAGGATGTAAGCGATCCAGAACGTTACTACAGCGTTGAGACCGATCTTGTAGTACAGCAGCGTTACCAGCCCGATCGAACCGGCGAACAACAACGCGGAGTACAGGTAGCCGAGATGGGCACCTTCCGACAGCAGATCTCCGCCGGCGGTACCGAGCGTGAAGGTGAAAAGAATCGCCGCCCAGTAGAAGAGTTCTCGACGGGTCGTCTTGATGGTGTGCACAGACAGAGACTTTTCGACCACGTACCAAGCGATGAACGTCAAGCACAACGCGATCGCGAATACTACGGTAGTGACCCAAAGGGGAATCTTCAGGGTTTCAACCAGATTGTCGGTGATGAGAGTGCCAGCGACGCTGATGAGCACGACCGCCGCCCAATAGATCGCGGGCACGTACTTGCGGGACCGAAATTGAACAAACAGCGCAATCAGCAGCATGACTCCCACGGCCACCGAGGCAATGACGAGACCGAGATTGAGCTTGACGGCCAGCAGGTCGGCCAACGTCTCGCCAACGGTGGTCGCCATGATCTTGATGATCCAGAAATAGATCGTGAGTTGGGGCACCTTGTTGAGCATTTGCTGGTTGTCAGAGATCGCTGCGTTCATTCGAATTCGTTCCTCTTCTTGACCACGCGATCGACTCAATGCGAGCGCGGGTGTGTACTGATTGGGATTATGAATGGTGGAGGCGGCGGGAGTCGAACCCGCGTCCGAAAAAACTTCCAACAGAGAGCATTCATGCTTTTCCACATTCATCTTTGTCTCGTAGTCGACGCTTAGAACGGGCGAAGATGCGCCGACCACCAGCCTGATTGATCTCGCCCTCGGCGTCCAGACGGAACTCCTTGGGCCAGCCTACTGTGCGACGATCGGTACAGGCCCGTAGGCGAAGCTTGAGCGATCGGCTACTTAATTATTAAGCAGCAAGCGCGAATTGAGGTTCGGCACTTATGTTTTTGTGAGCGATTACGGGTGTCCACACCCCGGCATGCCTCTCTGCCACAAGCAATCCCGTCGAAGCCGTGACGCCCCCATTTTGGAGCTGGCACCAACATTGCGTTGGGCGCTACAAAGAACTGTTTTCAGTATAAACCCGTTCGGCTGCGGCGTTATGATAGCCAAGATACTTTCTGCCGGAGCAGCCTGGCACCCGCGCAGGCACACGGACAAGTCAAACGCAGCGGCAAGGCAGGCAAGGAGCTAACATTGTTGTCCAAAGTAAAGCCGCAATCAAGATCCATCCTGGTGTTCGATGTCAACGAAACACTACTGGATTTGAAAGCACTTAGACCGCATTTCGAGCGCCTTTTCAAGGATGGTGCGGTGGTGAAAGAGTGGTTCGCGCAGGTGCTGCTGTATTCGCAGACCGTGACTCAGACCGGTGAATACATGGACTTTGGCAAGCTCGCGCGCGCCGGGTTGCAAATGGTGGCGAAGATCCATCAGGCTCAACTAACAGAGGAGGACATTGCGGGCGTGATGAAGAGCGTCGGATCCTTGCCCCCGCATCCGGATGTTCTGGATGGCCTGCATAAACTGCACAAGGAACACTTCTATATCGTAGCGCTCACGAATTCCGGTGAAACTGTCGCGAAACAGCAGATCAAGAATGCGGGTCTGGAAGACATGTTCGAACGAGTGTTCTCGGTCGATGCCGTTTCGAAGTTCAAGCCTGCACCGGAGGTCTACCGGTATGTGGCGGAGAACCTCGACGTAAAGCCTTCCGAACTCACCATGATTGCCGCGCATCCGTGGGACCTGATGGGAGCCAAAGCTGCAGGTTGTGAGGTCGCCTTCATCCAACGGCCCGGCACGGCATGGTTCCCGCTTACTCCGAAGCCAGCTCTTTTGGGTGAGACCCTTACAGAGCTTGCGGATCAGTTGATTGCGCGCGAGCACCGTGAATAGAAGCAAAATATGATAGCGGCCACACCCCGGCATGCCTCTCTGCCACGAGCAATCCCGTCGAAGCCGTGACGCCCCCATCTGCAGCTGGCCCAACATTGCGTTGGCACTCTAAAAAACTATTCACAATATAGACCCGCTGCACTTGGAACGCCGGAGTGCAACAATGGATTATCTAACGTTTCCGGCCTTGGATACCAAGCGACTCGATCCTCAGGACACCAATCGGCCGTTATCTCGAACAAGACATCTGAGACAATCACGGAGAAGACCATCAGCTAAGCTGATGAAAGGCCAAGCAATGAGCGCGAGCAAACGAAACAACGTGAAGATTCTTGGCACCGGTGATCGCACGCTGATATTTGGTCACGGCTACGGCTGCGATCAAAGCATGTGGAGGCACGTGACGCCGTCCTTCACCGATTATCGAGTTGTCTTGTTCGATTACGTTGGCTCAGGTGATTCAGACGCGACCGCGTTCGATCAGACCAAATACAGCACCCTGAAGGGCTATGCGGCCGATGTGCTCGAAATTATCGAGGAGCTTGGTCTAAGCCGTGTAAACTTTGTCGGGCACTCGGTTAGTTCCATGATCGGAGCGCTTGCCATCCTGCAAAACCCCTCCAAGTTCGAGTCACTGACGATGGTCGGACCGTCGCCCTGCTACATCAACGATGGGGACTATAAAGGCGGGTTCGAGCGGGCTGATATTGACGGATTGCTTGAATCTCTTGAAAGTAATCACGTTGCCTGGTCCGCTTCGATGGCTCCCGTCATCATGGGAAAGCAAGAAAACCCCGAGTTTGCGGAGGAACTGGAGGCTAGCTTTTGTCGCATGGACCCGTTTATTGCGCATCACTTTGCGCGCGTTACTTTCCTCTCGGATAACCGGGCCGATCTGCCCCACCTCGCCGTCAGGACGCTGATCCTTCAGTGCAAAAAGGATGTCATTGCTGGGGCGGAAGTGGGAGAATATGTTCACAGGTGCGTGCCGAACAGCAAAATCGTTTTACTGGACGCGACAGGGCACTGTCCGAATATCAGCGCCCCGGAGAAGGTGGTGGAAGCGATGAAGAATTTTCTCTAGATGCATCGATTGATCCGGGTTCAATCGACGCAATCGGCCTCGAACTTTTGCAGCATTCCCAATGTGGCCAGGCACTCCTCGCGCTTGACGGAACCATCCTCCTCGCGAACCCGGCGTTTCGAAAGCTATGCGACATAAGCTCAGTCTCTGTCTCCGAGCGACATCTCCAGGAGTCGCTCACCCGGGGAGGATCCATTTTCTACGAAAGCCAGTTTCTGCCGACGCTCCTGCAGCGCGGCAGGATCCGGGAAATTTCACTTGAACTGGTTTCGTCAACGGGGGAGCAAACTCCGGTTTTCGTCAGCGCGGTGCTTCGACGCACGGAAGAAGGAAAGCCCAGCGGCATGTTTGTAGCCGTTTTCGACGCAACACACCGCAGGCTCTATGAGAAGGAACTACTGCGTGCGCGGCGGGAAGCTGAACAGACTTCCGAGATAGTGCGCCGCTCTTCGGATGCCATCCTCCGACTGGACCCACACGGTGTTATCCAGAGTTGGAATTACGGTGCCAGCCAAATCTTCGGGTGGCCTTCCGATGAAGCGATCGGGAAGACGCTGGACCTTATATTGGCCGAACCCGAATCAAAAGAGCTTCATCAAGCTTTGGGAGTCCTTCACGGCGGAATCGACGTATTCAGGGAATTAATAGGATGCAGGAGAGATGGATCTGCTCTAGACATTGCGGTCAGCCTCACGCCGCACTTCGAAGCTCCGGGAATTTTGGTTGCGTTCTCGGCCATCATCCGAGATATAACTTCGAGAAAACTCGCTGAACGCGCCCTCATACAAACCGAAAAATTGGCATCCGTGGGCCGCTTGGCGAGTTCCATTGCCCACGAGATCAACAATCCTCTCGAATCGGTTACAAACTTGCTTTACATCCTGCAATCTCGTCCGCTTGACTCCGAAAGTTTGTCCCTCATTGTAACGGCGCAGGAGGAACTCGCCCGGGTCTCGCAGATCGCGATCCAAACTCTTCGGTTTCACAAGCAGAGCAGCCGCCAGACCTACCTAGATATCTCAGCTCTCGCCGACTCCGTTCTCGGCCTCTACCGCAATCGCTTCTTGCAGGCAGGCGTTACGGTCGTCAGCGATAGCAAAACAACATCGCCGCTTTTGTGCTTTGAAGGTGAGATTCGGCAGATCCTGGTCAATCTGATAGCGAATGCCTATGATGCCATGAGGTCCGGCGGCCTGCTCACTTTGCGCAGCCGGAATCTCACCATTTGGCCAAGTGGGGTTCGTGGCGTCCGGGTCACTGTTGCCGACACTGGGCGCGGCATGGACAAATCCACGTTGGATCGGGTTTTTGAACCATTCTTTACCACGAAGGGGATAAATGGGACCGGCTTAGGTCTATGGATCACGCAGGAGCTGGTTCACAAACATCACGGCATAATCAAAATCCGCAGCAACACCACGCCAGCAAAACACGGAACGGTAATCACGCTCGTGTTCCCGCATTCAGAAACTGGAATTCCTCAGCCTCAAGTATGAGCAGCTTCTTGCGCAAGAGAGCGATTGCCTGACACCATTTGTGGATTGCGCGCTGGAGATACGGCATCGTTTTCAGAGCCGCACCAGCGAGGGAATTGCCTTGAAGTCGGATTTCCAGTTGTAAGAGGATACGTCTGCGAGCCCATCTAAGCCGTGCCGGCCCTATCAGGAGCGGGCACCAACATTATGCGGTGGGCACTCGTAGGGACTGAATACAGTAACGCCGCCATTAGGGATCGGCGTCCCGCACCGCGCGGCTCAAAAGACGGTACCTTTTCCAGCCTCGCTTTATAAAAGGCTAATAGCTGCAACTCGGATGCGGTTTCCGTTGAGCTAAAGAAAGGCCGCCCCAGAGGCGGCCTTTCTTCTTTGCATTTCACTGTTGTCTTTGTGATAACACTACTGTCCGCCGATACAGCCCCGTTGGCCGGAGCTATTCGGGTAGCCCGTGCCAGCGGTAAACGCCGCATTGGACCACTCGCCCTGCACCTTCCACTGTGTGCCGTTGGAGAACGTCACGAGTGGAGCGCCGAAGGTGAAATTGCACTTGTCGCCATTTTCATTGCCTGATCCGTCATACCAGGCCCCTGGGCTGGCCGGGTCGCTGCGGGCTTCGGAGAGTTCGTGCCCACTGACGTTCGCGAGTGCCGAGAGTCCCTGCGAGTGCAGTCCTGAAGTGTCCTGGGGATCGCAACCGGCATCTCCATCCAGTTTCCAGAAAAATGCAAATTGTACCGGCGTGCCGCCGCAAGTCCCAGCGCTATGGTAAGCGCAGTATCCGGCGTTGCCGCGCGGCGTGTCGGTGTAAACGGCGTAGTAACCGTTGCCGCTGTTGTCCGGGCTGACCACTTTACAGACTTCAGCCAGAATCGTCGCGGTGTTGCCACCGCCGGCCGAGGCCGAAGTGTCGACGATGTGTCCGAGGTGCGTGGTGGCGGAGCCTACCCGACCATTGCTGCCGGTATATTCATCGACGGTTTTGGAGTAGTTCGATCCATTGTGGCCCTGATACCACTGGTCCATGCCCGTAATCTTGTCGCCGGAGTAGCTTCCCCAACTCGTTCCCCAGAAGATAGCTTCCGTAATTGCAGTGGGCATGATCTTGCCACCGTGATAGGTCATATTGGCGCTGGTGCGGCGGGATGCCCCCAGCTTCGCTTCATTCGCTGCGCGAGCGTTCGGCTCGAAGCCCTTTGCCCAGTGAATACCCAGCATCGGTGGATCGGTCTGAATGTTGAGGTCCTGCGATTGTTTGACGTCTTGTTCGGTTGTGGCGTTCGGCGGGGCTTGTCCAAACGCGAGCCCGGTTGCGCAAAACATCAGAACTGGAAGCATCTTTCTCATTAGTTGAATCCTCATAGCCTGCAAGTGGATTCGCCTCCGAAATCGAGCGGACATTCGGTGGCGTTGATGCATACTGCGCCTCTGCAATTGCGAATGTCAATGAAATAAGAGCAAAGTTTAGAGGCAACAGCTACCACGAAAGTAGGATGTCTTTTTAGCCTGATTTCGCGTCCATGTCCCGGTCTCAGCGAACCACCGCCATTCGAGCTGTTGGCAAGAAAAACGGAACGCCATAGCGTTCCGCTTTCATTGGAGCGTCAAACTGATTTAGATGGCGCGACGTTTGCGGAAGAGCATACCCGCTGCACCCATCACACCTGTGCCCAACAACACCAGGCTGGAAGGTTCGGGGGCGTGCGCAGTCAATTCAAAGGTGAAATCCTTCTCCCCCGCGCCTGAATCATTGTTTAAGAGTTCGAACTGTACGTTGGTCTGGGAGTAGCCCGACAATGTGACGAAGCCCTCGCCGGAAAAGCCACCGCTCGTACCCGGTTTACCCAAGGTACCCTGGGTCACGCTGGTGACGAAAAACGCCAGGGTCTTGCCGGACTGGGTGATCTGAAACAACTCCACGGGATGCGCAACGCTCGCCGACGAGAAGGCAAAAACCTTGTTCGAGGCAGTGTAGTTGTAGAAGAAAGGCGTGGAGTTCTTGAACGTGGCGAAACTCGCGACTCCATTGCCAACCACGCTTCCCTGGGGGTTCTTCTGGCCTGGCTTGGGGTTGACAAACGAAATGGCACCCGACCCGATGGTGCCTTTGCCCGAGCCGGAAATATGTCCGAAAATAGGTGTCGCCAACGCAGCCGGAGCGCATGAGGCGAGAAGTGTTGCAAAAACTACGATTTTACCCAACTGCATATAAGCCTCCATGAAGTAGTGCTCGGGGACAGACCCCATTTTGCCTGGATAATTGCGTTCCGAGGCGGAAGACTCTTCCGCTCTCCGGCTTCCGGGCGACAAACAAAAGTGCAAACTGCAAAGGACAGATTCCTGCTAAAGTTGTGGCCCGGAAAACGCGGCATTCTTCGCTAGTTGAGAAACTTGTGAGGATGCGCTCCACACACCATCTACCATCCGTAAGGTCGTGTCAAGAGAAATCTGAACTTTATTCCCATTATTTTCTGTCTGTTAACACATGTTCCATTTTGGGAATCCTATCTCGCAGCTTCATCTGCACCGCGATGCAGTGACTTGACACACAAAAGCGGGATGCCGAGGCATCCCGCTTTCTTTATAGGTTCAAACAGGCTAGATTGCGCGGCGTCTACGGAACATCATGCCGGCAGCGCCGATGATGCCCGTACCCAGCAGCACCAAACCGGAAGGTTCAGGCGTGCCCGCAACCAGTTCGAGCACGAAGGCCTTTTCACCCCCACCGACACCGCTGTTCCCCAGTTGGAAGTTCACGTTGGTCTGGGAGAAGCCCGTCAGAGTGACATACCCCTGCCCCGTGAATCCACCGATGGTGGTCGCAGTGGCGGGCACGGCGCCGGGATTGACGTGGGTGATGAAGAACATGAGCGTTTTGCCAGATTGAGTCACCTGAAAGAACTGCACCGGAGTGGCCGCAGTAGCCGACGCGAAGGTGAACGTATAGTTGGGTTTATTGAAGTGATACATGAATGGGGTCAGATCCGTGAAGGTGGAGAAAGACCCTGTTCCATTTCCAACCACATTTCCCTTGGGGCTCTTCGTGCCGGTCGTAGCGCGATTGGTCAACGTAATGCCGGTCGCCGAGATTTTACCTTTACCCGCGACGTCAATGATCCCGAAAATGGGGGTCGCCAGAGCGGCAGTAGCGCTTGAGGCGAGAAGTGTTGCAACAATTGCGATTTTACCGAACTGCATGTGAAGCCTCCTTAAGATATGGGCCCGATGTTGCTAGAGAACCGTCCGCTGAGCCGGGACATTCCCCACTCCCAGACTTCTAGGCCGCCAACAAACTGAAAAACGACAACTACAAACAACAACCTGCAACGCAGACTATTGCTAAAGGTGTTCGGCCCAGGAAACGTGCCATCCGAGGTCCCAAGAAAGCTTATGGGGGATATGCTTCAAATAACAATCAATGATAAGTAGCGCTGTGTCAACAAAAATGTTCGCTTTCACATCAATTATTTTCAGGTTTTAACCTACATTTAATGTCTGAACACGACGCTTGCTCGCTTGCAAATTGCCCTTTGCGCTTCTTTACCGAATGCAATCCACCCGCGCAAACCGCGCGTGTGGTGCCAGCTTCAGAGCCGGCCCGAGTGATTTTGCAGGGGGCGTTCGCATCACGTCGCCGGTCACGCTTCTCGGCGGTAGTCTCCGCTCTTGCCGCCGTTCTTGGAGAGCAATTTGACCTCGCGGATCCGGATTCCCTTGTCCAGCGCCTTGGTCATGTCATAGACCGTGAGCGCCGCGACCGCCGCCGCGACCATCGCTTCCATTTCAATTCCCGTTTTGGCAACGGTCGCGGCCGTGGCAAGAATTTCCACGCCACCCGCCACAACCCTCGCCTGCACGTCGACAAAACTGAGCGCCAGTGGGTGGCACATTGGAATCAATTCGCTGGTCCGTTTCGCCGCCTGGATGCCTGCAAAGCGCGCCACTTCCAGCGGGTTTCCCTTAGGATTGTGTGGCAAAGCCGCCAGCACGGCCTCGTTCAATTCCACAAATGCCGCAGCCACGGCCTCGCGCCGCGTCTCCGTCTTTGCGCCTACGTCCACCATGCGCGCTTGTCCCGCTTCATCGAAGTGCGAAAGCTTTTCAGTCATGCTAATGCCTTTGCTTTCTTTCTGTCCTCCCCGTAGGGAATCTGTTTTTCTCCCACCGGCCCAAGCTTACCCTGCTCACCGCAACAGCACCCTTACCGTCTCTCCCGCGCGAAAGCCCTCCACCCCCGCGGGCAGCATCGCATAGCAGTTTCCGCGCGCATTCGCCGCGATGTCGCCCGAACCCTGCCAGCCCACCACGCACACCGTCACTGCATCCCACTCGCCGCGCAACTCCGCCGGTAGAAACCGCGTGACTTTCGCGCTTCCTTGCACGCCTTCAGCCAGCCGCGCCTCCACAAAGCGTGGCGTAACTTCCGCGCGCCCCGCGATCGCCCGCACAAACGGCGCGACGAACAATGCAAACGTTACCTGCGTCGAAACTGGGTTCCCCGGGAGTCCAAAGAAGTATGTCCACCCTGACGCAGACCCGGATTCTCGGGCCGGAATGGCAGCGCCACTCCCGTCAACGAAGCCGCGCGTCTTGGGCAGCCTCCCGAACACGACCGGCTTACCCGGCTGAATCAGCGCCCCTGTAAAGAAAATCTCTGAGCCCAACTCCGCTAGTACCTCTTCCACCAGATCGTACTTGCCCATGGACACGCCCCCGGAGAGCACGAGCAGGTCATATTCGCGACCCTCCGCAATGCGTTCCCTGACCTCGTCGCGCATGTCTCTTGCAATCGCCAGCCGAGCTGCCTGCCCACCTTCGATGGTGACCATCGCGGCCAGCGCGTAGCTATTCGAGTTGCGAATCTGCGCGGCCAGGGGTCTTGCGTCGAGCTCAACGAGTTCGTCGCCGGTCGCGACAATCGCAACCCTGGGCTTCGCGAACACCGGCAGCGTCGTGCACCCGCAACTGGCCGCCACCGCGATCTCTGCCGCTCCGACGACCATCCCCGCGCGCAGCACGCCCGCACCCCGGCGCGCCTCCGCGCCTTGCGGCACTACATTTTCGCCACTCCGCAGCGAGCGCCCTGCGCGCATCCGCAGGCTCCCATCCTCGGCAAGAACATGCTCGACCATCGCGACCGCATCCGCGCCTTCCGGCATGGGTGCGCCGGTCATGATCTCGATAGCCTCGCCCGTCGCCATCGCGCGTCCTGCCCACGTTTCACCGGCGCGCACAGATCCCACCACGCGCAGCACTCCTCCGCAATCCGCAGCGCGCACGGCATATCCGTCTCGTGTCGAGCGGTCGAATGGAGGCTGATCGCAGTCCGCCGTTACGGCCTCCGCCAGCACGCGCCCCACCGCATCAAGGAGCGCCACGGATTCTTGTCGCGGCTGCCGATCTGTTCCCGCCGCCCTCGAGTGTTCTAGCACGACCACAAGCGCCTGCTCAAAACTCAACACCTGTTCGCCCAACGCATCCTCCTCGCCCCTGAATTCGTACTTGCTATTCTTTCTGTCATTCCCGCATGGAAACCTGCTGTGGGCAAATAGCACAGGCCCCGACGCGACGGTCAGGGCCTGTTATTTCTCTCGTTGCTGCTATTTCTTTGCAGGCGCTTTGTATTTGGTATTGATCTTTTCGCCCATGCCGGTCAGGATCGCGCGGACCTCGTCGGCGCGAGCGCCTTCCGGCTGGAGTTCCAAGTACGTCTGGTAGGCCTGGATGCAACCCGGCGGCGTAACGTATTTCCCGGCCTTGTCGACGGTTGCCTTGGTAATCAGCGACTGGCCCTTGATGTAATACGGGTCGGCCCGCTTGGGATCAGCGGCGATCGCCTTGTCCGCTGCCGCTCCCGCCGCTTCGATGGAGGCAGCGCCGTTGTTACTGGCGTTGAATAACACAGCCGCCTCATTGCCGTAGTACATGCCGGCGTTGGCGGGTTGCAACTTGGCGGCGGCCTCAAAAGCGTCGGAGGCCTCTTTCACCTTGCCGGCCTTGGCCTCTACGTTGCCGAGCTGGTTGTAGGCGGTGGCCTGCACCAAGGGGTCGGGCTTCTTGGCGGCCGCATTCAGAGCCACCGACTTGTTGTACGCTTCCACCGCATCGTTGTAGTTTTTCATCACCGCTTCGTCCGACAGAACGGGTTTGTGGTCAGTGCGGTCCTGCTTGGCAAGATGGTCGCCCTGCGCCTGTAGCGTCTCGCCATAGGTCAACCACAGAACGCTCTCCTCCGGCTTGGCGTCGACCGCCGCCTTGATGTCCGTGATGTCCTTCGAGACGTCGCCCTTCTCCGGGGCAGCGGCAGCGAGGTCGGCGCGCACCGTCTTCAGCGTCGCATTCAGGTTGGCGACAACCTTGTTGGCGCTGGCCGCTTCGCCAGCGTGTTTCTTATACGCTTCGAGGGCCGCTTTGTCCTCGGGGCTCATCTTGTCAAGGTACTCTTTGCGGCTCATGTCGAAGTTCTGCAGCTTATCTTCGCCGGTCTTCAACGCCACATCGGAATAGTCAACGCTCTTATCGTCGGCAACGACAAACGCAAGATAGTCGCCGGGTGCAATGCCCGTCCCCTTGTAGTCTCCATTGGCGTCAACGTCGAAGGTGTATTTCCACTTCTGGTCTTTGAAGGCCGCGCTTCTGTCGCTCGTCAGCTTCACATGCGCACCCGCGGCCAGCGGCAAGCCAGCGGCGTTGTTCACATGTCCATGCAGGCTCGCTGGAGCAACCTGGCCGAGCAGCGAAGCCGGCAAAATCGTCATTGCGGCCAGTAGGGAAAGTAGCTTGAATTTCATCATCGGTGTTCCTCTCATATTTTCTTTACTCTTGCTTTTCTTTCTGTTATTCCCGCAGGGAACCTGCTGTTGCTTTTGCGGTCGCATAGCGTATCGGATCCACTGCTCCGGCTTCACGAAATGCCCGCAGCCGGAACGCGCAACTCTCGCACACTCCGCACGCCTCGGTTTCCGCCGAGTAGCACGACCAACTTACATCTAACGGAGCGCCCAATTCAACTCCAAGCCGCACAATCTCATGCTTCTTGAAACGGATCAGCGGCGTCACCACTGCAATTTCGCCATCTTTGGTTCCCTCCCGGATAAGCCGGTTGAAGGCATCATAGTAGGCCGGACGGCAATCCGGGTAGCCCGAACTGTCCTGTTCAACGGCCCCGATAAACACCGTTCCCGCTCCCAGCACCTCCGCCCAACTGACCGCTGCGCTCAAAAAATGCGCATTGCGAAAAGGCACATACGTCACTGGAACATCGCCGCCGCGACGCTTTGAAGTCGCTTCGCTCCCATCCGCGTTCGACACGGCGAGGGGAACTGGGATAGCGGGATCTGTCAACGCCGAGCCTCCAATCCGCCGAAACAAGTCCGTCTGCAACTCCAACACTTCCTTCAACCCCAAGGCGCGGCCAACGTCGCGCGCCGACTGCAACTCACGCGCTTCGGTCCGCTGTCCATAGCTGAAGTGAAGCCCGTAGCTGTCGTAATCGCGCACGGCGAGCGCCGCGCAGACGGTCGAATCCATCCCGCCCGAAAGGCACACCACCGCCTTGGGTCGCGTCACGCGGCGTCGTCCTCTTCAGGCCCGGTCGCCTCTGCCGATTCCAGCAGCGCGCGCGCGTCAGCCTCGTCCTTCCGGCTCACCAGCAGACCCGTGCGCAGTGCCATCGGATACAGGTTGTTGGCGTTCTCTCCCTGTAGAAAACTCTCAATCCCCGCAGCGCTCAGCGCGCCCTGCGCCATCTGCGCCTCCGCGGGATCGAGAAACTTCCCCACCATCACCATCTGCGAACTGTCGTCCTGAGGGTTCATAGTCCTGCTTTTCTTTCTGTCACTTGCTCTTCTTTCTGTCATCCCGTAGGGATTGCAGTCGTACTTGTCTTCCTCCGCGCTCCTTTACGTCCTTCGCTTTTGCTTCTTCTACTTCATCTCAATCGACTGCAAATGAAACGTAATCGTTCCCCAGAACAACCTGGCCTGAATCTGCACCGGAATATGCCGCGCATCGTCTGTGTACCAGATCCAGATGTGTCCGCGATTCTTCACCACGCCCTCATCGGCCAGGGGTTCTACCTTCAGCGTGTTGAACGTGCCAGCGGGGGTCTTGATCTCCTCGCGCCCTTCGACCTTCATGCCGACCGTGACCGTGCGCATGGAATCCGCCAACGGAAAGCCCACCGTCTGACCCACCACCATCGACTGCGACTGGGCATAGAAAATCGCCGACAGAGAATCGGTGACGCAGGCCGGAATGTTGGCTTCCTTCTGCGTCGCGGTGCCTTTGACCAGGTTGCGCTCATGCTGTAGCTGCCTGCCGCGCGCGTAATCGAAGGTCAACTCACTCGCAATCTTGCGGCGGCCTTCCTGAATTTGCTTGTTGAACCCCGTCGAGCAGCCCGTCCTGGTGTCAAACCCGGACTGGAACTTATCCACGACGGGAAATAGCATATTCACAGCTCCGCTCGAATCGGCGGTCGCGGAGAGCTTCTCTACATCCCCCGCCTGTTCCAGGTGAAAAACGGCGGTACCGGCGGTAAACACGCGCCAGTCGACCGTGAACGTCAGCGTCTCGCGCTGCGGATACCGAAACCCCGGCTGCGGAGTGGCGAGCACCGGGATAGACTTTTGAGCTGTTTGAGCGGCCTGAACGGCCGGTTTGGACGAAAAAATCT